>JAJYSG010000048.1 GCA_021793675.1 Actinomycetes bacterium
TCGACGGTGGTGACTCGCCGGGAGACGGGCGCGCCGCCGCGGCCGGCGGGCACCCCGTCCGGCGGCCGTCGCGCCGGCCGGCCGGTGCCGCGCCCCCGCGGTTCGTCGGGCCTGCGCCGGCCCGCCGGTGCGGACCGGGGGGCTGATCCGCCGCGGCCGTCCCGCGGCGAGGGCGTGGCGGAGTCGTCCCGGCCGGGTCGGCGGGCACGGGCCATGGCGTCAGGCCGACTCGGCGGCGAGCGCGCCGACCGCGCGCAGCACGAACTGCTCGGTCTGCCGCACGATCCGCTCGCGCGCGACGCCCTCGACCGCGCCGTGCGCTGACAGGCAGGCGTTGACCAGCGGCACGGTGGTGTCGAGGTCCTGCGGCGGCAGCACCCCGGCGGCGATGCCGCGGCTCAGCACGCCGCGCAGCACCGACTCGAACGCCACCACGTGGTCGTGCAGCCGGGCGGCCGTCTGCCGGGACACCATCGACCGCAGGTCGGTCCCCGGGAACTGCTGGTCGTGGCCGAGCCTGACCTGGGAGCGCACGTAGTGGCGCAGCTGCTCCACCGGGTCGTCGATCTCGTCGAGGCGGCGCTGCAGCAACGCCGCGTAGCGGTCGGTCTCGTCGGCGATGAAGTCGACGAGCAGTGCCTCCTTGTCGGCGAAGTGGTTGTAGACCGCGGTCCGGCCCACCCCGGCGGTGGCGGCGATGTCCGCGAGGGTGATGGTGTCGAACCCGCGGTCCGCCATGAGCGTCGACAGGGCATCGAAGAGCCGGCGCCGGGTCTGCTCGCGATGCTCCCGCAGCGAGCCGCCGATGATCTTTGGCATCCTGACATGCTTCCACACCGTGTCAGGTACCTGGGACGACAACGCCCGGACCTGATCCTGCCGGCGTGTGTACCGTGAGCGTGTGGCTGCCCTCGACCTGCCGACTGACCTGGAGGATCGCCACGTCCTCGCGCTCCCGGTCGGCGTCGACGTCGGCGGGCTCGCCGTCGCCTGGTTCGTCGGCAGCGCCTGGGAGGTCCTGCCCCTCGGCGCGGACACCTTCGGGTACGCGGCGCTGCCGGAACGGCGGTTCCGCGGTGCGGTGCAGGAGCCGGTGCTCCGCCCGGGGCGGCTCCGGCTGACGGCGCGGGCCGGTCTGGACGGTCCGTGGCTGCTGCCGGCGGCCGACGCGCGGCTGCAGGGGCTGCCGGACCAGGACCTCGACCTGTACGCCCTCGACCCGCGGGTCACCGATCCGCTGGTCCTGGGGTGGATGACCGCGGCAGCCCGCCGCTCGGGCGGCGCCGTGGTGTCGGCCGACCGCCGGCAGGTGCTGCTCCCGGACCCCGGCGCCGCGGTCGACCTCACCTTGTGGACCGGGACGGTGCTCGAGTCGGAGGACCTCGTGGCGGCCGTCCGCCCGGCGCTCGCGGGCTCGCGGCTCGGACGCGTCGAGCGTGGCCCGGACGGTGGCTACGCGATGACGTCCCGGTTCGAGTTCGACGGCGGCGTCGTCGTGACGGTCGCGCGGCGCACCGCCGTCCCGGTCGCGGTCGCCGGACTGTCGTGGGGCGACCACGGGCCCTGGACGTACACCGTCGCCTGGCGTCCGCCGGACCCGGCGGAGCTGACCGCCGAGCAGCCGTCACGGACTCACCTCATCGCACGGACCCGGGTGGCTCAGGTCGTCGCCCGGGCCGCACGCGCCGTGCTCGGGGCCGCGGGCGGCGTGGTGGTCGACGACGGCGGCTTCCCCGTGTCCGACGACGAGCTGGCGATGCGGGGGACCACGCTGTGACGGGGACGCCCGCACCGATCGAGCCGGACGGCAAGGACTGGACGTGGGTGCTGGAGCGGCCCTGCCCGGAGTGCGGCTTCGACCCGTCGGCGGTCGACCCGCACGCGCTCGGCGACGCGTTGCGCGCGACGGTGCCGCGCTGGGCCGCCGCGCTGGCGCGCCCCGACGTGCGGCGGCGCCCCGCGCCGACGGTCTGGTCGCCGCTGGAGTACGGCGCGCACGTCCGTGACGTCCTGCGGCTGTTCGACGAGCGGCTGCGGCTGATGCTCACGCAGCACGATCCCCGGTTCGCCAGCTGGGACCAGGACGCCACCGCCGTCGCAGACCGCTACGACCTGCAGCACCCCGCCGCGGTGTCCGAGGAGCTCGCCGCGGCCGCGGCGCGGCTGGCCGCCGACTGCGACGCGGTGCCCGACGACGCCTGGGACCGGCCCGGCCGGCGCTCCGACGGCTCGGCGTTCACGGTGCGCACGCTGGGCACCTACCTGCTGCACGACGTGCTGCACCACGTCCGCGACGTCGGCGCCTGAGCGCTCGCGGCGTCGTCAGCCGCCGTCGACGTACCGGGGCGCGTCCCGGAAGGGCAGGCAGGGGTCGCCGGCGAGGTAGGCCGGCTCGACCGGGTGCCGTGCCGCGTAGTCCGCCAGGTAGGCGGCGCGCTCCGCGCTGGTGTCGAAGTACACCTCGATGCCCTGGCACACGAGCTCGCGGTTCACGGCCGGCACCGTCGCCAGACCCTCCGTCTGCAGCCAGGCGACGTCCGACGGCGTGACGTAGCGGTCGTGGTAGACGGGTCGCAGCGCGACGGTGTCGATGGTGGAGGGCTCGACGCTGCCGGACTGCGTGCTGGCGCCGGAGAGCAGGACGACGACCAGGCCGACGCCTGCCAGGACCCAGGCCCGCCGGCGGCCCGGCGTGGACTCGCCGTCCGCCCGGACACCGAAGTCGTCCACGGGCTGCTCCCTCGTTGAATCCCCTGCGCGGCCAACGATACCTTCATGATTCCACCAAGCAACGACCTCGCCGGGGGAAAACCGGAGAGGTTCCGACGGGCTCAGTCGGTCCGTGCCATGAGGGCGGCGTTGACCGCGGCGGTGAGGGCGCCGTCGATCCGGCACGGCACGCCGTCGACCGCCGTGACCGGCACCGCCAGCCGGACCGAGCTGGTCAGCCAGAGCGCGTCCGCGCCGACCAGCTCCGCGACGCGGATGTCGCGGAACTGCGTGCCCAGGCCGAGGCCCTCGGCGTACGCGAACATGCCCTGCTGCGTGGTGCCCGGCAGCACGCCGGCCTCCGGCGGCGTGCTGACCAGCGTGCCGCCGAAGCGGGCGACGACCGAGCTCGTCGGGCCCTCGAGCAGGTAGCCGTCGGTCGTCGTGAACAGCACGTCGTCGGCGCCGCGCCGCGCCGCCTCGCGCAGCGCGGCACGGTTTACCGCGTAGCTGAGGGTCTTGGCGCCCTGCAGCAGCCACGGCGAGGTCTCGGTGACGTCCAGCGCGTACCCGCGCGACAGCAGCGCCACCGAGATGCCGTCCCGCCGGGCGGCCGTGAAGTCCTCCGAGACGTGCACGTGCGCCCAGCCGAGCGGACCTGCCGCCGGGTCCTCCTCGTCGCCGCGCGTGAGCACGTACTTCACCGCGGCGTCCGAGGCGTCGTCGAGCAGCGCGATGCCGCGCTCGACTGCTCGGCGGTAGACCTCCGGGTCGGGCTCCGGAAGGTCGAGCATCGCCGCCGAGCGGGCGAACCTCGCCAGGTGGGCCGCGGCGGCCTGCACCGCGCCGCGCCGGATCGCGGCGGTCTCGAAGACGCCGTCACCGCGCGTGGCGGCCAGCACCGTGGCGCGCAGCGCCGGCTGGTCGGCCGGAACCACCCGGAACGGCTCGCCGTCGCCGGCCTGTCCGCGCGCGGGACGGTCGATCATCACCAGGATGCCGCTGCTCATGTGCGTCCTTCGTCCTCGTCCCGCCTCGGCCGTCGTCCGCCGCAGCCGACGACGAGGATAGGTCGCCGGCGGCGCCGGGACCGCTCAGTTCCAGGAGCCGCGCTCGTACTGCACCGGCCATCCCGTGGGCTCACCGGGCAGCACCCGGGCGTCGGCGCCGACGAACGCGAGCGCGGGCGTCGGCACGCCCAGCTCGTGGGCGGCACGCAGCGGCCACGACGGGTCGAACAGGGCGGCCCGGCCGACGAGCACGGCGTCGGCCGATCCCTCCGCGAGGACGGCCTCGGCCTGGGCGCCGTCCGTGATGAGTCCCACCGCCGCCACCGGGAGCCCGGACACCTCACGGACGCGGCGGGCCGCCGGCACCTGGTAGCCGGGCGCGACGGGCACCGGCACGGGGACGTTGCCGCCGGTCGACACGTCGATGAGGTCCACGCCGTGCTCGCGCAGCACGGCCGCGACGGCCGCGACGTCGTCGACGGTCAGCCCGCCCTCGGCCCAGTCGGTCGCGGACAGCCGGACCAGCAGCGGCCGGTCGTCGGGCCACACCGCGCGCACCGCATCCGTGGTCGCCACCAGCAGCCGCGCCCGGTTCTCGGGCGTGCCGCCCCAGCGGTCCGTGCGCAGGTTGGACAGCGGCGAGAGGAACTGGTGCAGCAGGTAGCCGTGCGCGGCGTGCAGCTCGACGGTGTCGAAGCCCGCCTCCAGGGCGCGCGTCGCGGCGGCCGCGAAGGCGGCCGGGATGGCTGCCACCTGCTCGTCGGACAGCGCGACCGGCTCGGCGAGGCCCGGGAACGGCACCGGGGAGGGCGCCACCGTGGTCCAGCCGCCCGCGGTGACCGGCACCGTGCCGTCGCCCTCGTGGAACGGCCGGAACACCGACGCCTTGCGTCCCGCGTGCTGCAGCTGCACGCCGACCCGCGCCCCGCGCGCGTGCACCACGTCGACGATCCGGCTCCACGCCTCCGCCTGCTCGTCGTTCCACAGGCCCGCGTCGTGCGGCGTGATGCGGCCTTCCGGGACCACCGACGTCGCCTCGGCGATGACGAGCCCGAACCCGCCCACCGCCCGCGCCCCCAGGTGGACCAGGTGCCAGTCGTTCGGGACGCCGTCCACGGCCGAGTACTGGCACATCGGGGGGAGCCAGGCACGGTTGCGGAACGTGGTGCCGCGCAGGGTGAGGGGTTCGAAGAGCAGAGCCACGCCGCGAGCGTACGTCGCCGGCGGCGGGGCCCTGCACGCCGGGGCGGTCACCCCTGGCGCGCTGCGATCGTCACCCGCCGGCTGGTGCCGCAGCGGTCCACGAGCGTCCCGAACGTGGCGCCCCACGGCGCGGCGTCGAGCGGCATGGCGGCGGTACCGCCCGGAGGGTGCCGTCGCGCCATGGCGCGACCGCCCACCGGCGCCGGTCACCGGGCGCGCGTCAACCGCGTGTTTCCGCCGTGCGACGGCAGGGTTCCGGCGCGGCGCCCGTGTGACGTCCTGGTGAACTCTCGGTCCTGCACCTGGCCGCCGGCCGGACGCCGGGTGACGATGGCGTGGCCCGGCGCCAGGCGGGCCACCGGGCGGGGCCGGCGACGCCCCGCGGGCGGGGCAGGGGGGTGGACATGACCGACGTGCTGAAGCGGCCCGGGCCGGTGGCCGGCGGCCTGGAGCCCTGGGAGCCGGCGCCCGACGACCCCCGCCCGGACGCGGTGCTCTTCGACATGGACGGCACCCTGCTCGACACCGAGCCGATCTGGGCGGCCACGGTCGGTTCCCTGGTGCGCGCGCACGGCGGCGTCTGGCTGCCCGACGACGACGACGCCGTGCGGGGGTGGTCGGTGCCTGCGCTCTGCGCCGAGATCGCCCGGCGTGGCGTCCCGCTGCCGTCCGACGAGGTCGCGGAGCGGCTGCACGCCGGTGTCGCGGCGCAGCTGCGGCGCGGCCTGCCGTGGCGTCCGGGCGCTCAGCTGCTGCTGCTCGCGCTGCGCCGCCTCGGCGTTCCGTGCGCCCTGGTGACCGCGACGCACGCGTCGATCGTCGACGGCGTCGTCGCCCAGCTCCCGGAGGGCGTCTTCGGTGTCGTCGTGACGGGCGACGGCCCGGTGCGACCCAAGCCCGCGCCGGACGCGTACCTGCTGGCCGCCGACGAGCTGCGGGTGGACCCGGGCCGCTGCGCCGCGGTCGAGGACTCGCCCACCGGCGTCCGCGCCGCGCTCGGCTCGGGCGCGTTGACGTACGCCGTCGACCCCATGGTCGGGCTGCCCTCGGACCTGGCGGCCGACCCCCGGCTGCGCCGCGTCGACGGGCTCGCCGCGGTGGGACGGGCCGTCCTCACGCGGTCGGCCTGGTGATGCGGGCCGTCCCGCGCGGGCTGCGCATCGAGAGGTCCAGCCGTGCCCCCGGCCTCGAAGGCGGCGCAGCCAGAGCGGGGACCGGTCGCCCCGCCCCGGTCAGCCCCGGGCGAGCAGGCGGTCCAGCACGGCGAGGGCCGCGGCCAGGTCCGGCACGTGGCGGATGCCCGGTGGCTCGTCGTCCTCCGCGCCGGGCGCCGGACCCGGACCGGGCGCCGGACCCGGACCGGCCGGTGCCGCGCCACGCACCCGCCAGGACCTGATCGCCACCACGGGCACACCGGTCCGGACCGCGAGCGCCACCTCGCTCAGCGTGCCCCACGAGCCGCCCACGGCGACCACCACGTCCGCGGCGCGCACGACGAGCCCGTTGCGCAGCTCTCCGAGGCCGGTGGGGATCGCGACCGTGAGGTGCGGGTCGCCGTCCCGGCGGTCGTCGCCCGGCAGCAGCCCCACGACGAGCCCGCCCCGGCCGGCCGCCTCGCGTGCCACCGCCGCCATCACGCCGGCGCCACCCCCGCAGACCACGACGTGACCGCGGCGCGCCAGCTCGGCGCCGAGCTGCTCGGCGAGCTCGTCGTGCTCCGGCCTGCTGGACGACGGCCCGACGACCGCGACGTACCGCCGCCCCGCCGTCCCCGGGTCGCCCGTCACGAGAACCGGTCGGGGTCACCGGCGCCGACGCGCACCACCTCCGGGTCGCCGCTGGTCCAGTCGACGACCGTGGACGGCTCGGTGCCGGCCTCGCCGCCGTCGAGGACGGCGTCGAGCTCGTCGTCCAGCTCCTCCTTGATCTGCCAGCCCTCGGTGAGCGGCCAGTCCGCGCCCGGCATGAGCAGGGACGAGGACAGCAGCGGCTCGCCGAGGTCACGCAGCAGCGCTTGCGCGACGGCGTTGGCCGGGATCCGCACCCCGACGCTGCGCTTGCGGGGGTGGGCCAGCCGGCGCGGCACCTCGGAGGTCGCCGGCAGGATGAACGTGTAGGGCCCCGGCGTCGCCGCCTTGATCGCGCGGAACGCGTTGTTCGACAGGATGACGAGCTGCCCCAGCTGGGCGAAGTCGGCGCAGACGAGCGTGAAGTGGTGCCGCTCGTCGAGGTGCCGGATGCGGCGGATCCGCTCGGCGCCGTCGTGGTCCTCCATGCGGGTGCCCAGCGCGTACATCGAGTCGGTCGGGTAGGCGACGACGGCTCCGCGCCGCAGCATGTCCGCCACCTGGGCGATCGCGTGCGGCTGGGGGTTGGTGGGATGCACCTCCACGTACCGGGCCATGCCCCCATCCTCGCGCCCCCCTGACCACCGCACCCACTGCAACGTCCGAGCCTTCGGTGGCCAGGGCCACCCAAGGCTCGGACGTTGCAGTGGGGTGGGAGTGGATGGGGTGGGGGAGCGGGGGGTCAGGCGGGGACGAGGTGGCTCGGGAGGATGTCGTAGTGGTCGGGCTCCATGGTGAGCTCGGCGCGGCCCCCGGTGATGGAACGCAGGTCGAGGACGTAGCGGGCCAGCTCGGACTCCGGCACCAGCGCCTCGATCCGCACGGTCCCGTCGTCGAGCGAGGCCGTGTCGGCGATGCGGCCCCGGCGCGTCGACAGGTCGCCCATGACGTCGCCCTGCACGGACGTCGGCACGGTCACCGAGATCCGCGACACCGGCTCCAGCACCACCGAGCCGGCGGCGACGAGCGCCTCCTTCAGCCCGAGCGCCGCGGCCGTCCGGAACGCCATGTCGGACGAGTCGACCGGGTGCGACTTGCCGTCGTACACCTCGACCTTGACGTCCACGATCGGGTGCCCGTGAGGCCCGCCCAGGGTCATGCCCTCCTGGATGCCCTTCTGCACGGCGGCCATGTAGTTGCGCGGGATGGAGCCGCCGACCACGGAGTCGACGAACTCGTACCCGCTGCCGTGCGGCAACGGCGACACCTTCATGTTCACCACGGCGTACTGGCCGTGCCCGCCGGACTGCTTCTTGACCTTGCCCTCGGCTTCGGCGGTGCCGGCGATCGTCTCCAGGTACCCGACCGGCACCGGCGACGTCGTCACGTGCACCGAGAACACCCGGGCGAGCCGCTCGAGCGCCACGGCGAGGTGCGTGTCACCGAGCCCGCGCAGCACGGTCTTGTCGGAGACGCGGTCCACCTGCAGCGTGGGGTCCTCCGCGACGAGCCGTGCGAGCGCGCCGGACAGCCGGTCGTCGTCCGACTGCGTGACGGGCTCGAGCGACAGCCCGTACACGGGCTGCCGCGCCTTGCCGGGGCGGGCGCGCAGCGACGTGCCGCCCGGCGCGCCCTTGCCGGCCAGCAGCGAGCCCGACGGCGTGCCGGCCAGCTTCGGCGCCGCAGCGACCTCGCCCGCGACCGCCTCGTCGACCGGCAGGTGCTCCTTGCCGCGCATCCGGAACAGACCGGGCAGCCGCTCCTCCGTGCCGGTCGTCGTGTTGATGAGCTTGTCGCCCGCGTGGATGGTGCCGGACAGCACGCGGAACAGCGTGACCTGGCCGACGAACGGGTCGGCGACGGTCCGGAACGCGTGCACCAGCACCGGCCCGGCCGGGTCCGGCGCCACCTCGATCGCCGTGTCGCCCGCGTAGACCGTGGTGACGGACTCGGTGGGCACGGGGGACAGCTCGCACACCAGGTCGGCCAGCCGGTCGATGCCGACGCCGGTGAGGCCGGAGGCGATGAGCACCGGGAACGCCTCGCCGGCGCGCACCTCGGCGGCGAGCGTCTTCTCCAGGTCGGCGATGCTCGGCACCTCGCCACCGAGGTAGGCCTCGAGCTGCTCGTCGTCGTGCGAGACGATCTCCTCGGTGACCTCGTCGTGCAGCTGGTGCTCCTCGTCGGTGAGCTGCTGCGGCACCGGCTGGCTGTGGTGCCGGCCGTCCGGGTCGTAGGCGTAGGCCTCCTCGGCCAGCACGTCGGCGATGCCCTCGAACGCGGACTCCTCGCCGGTCGGCAGCTCGAGGGGCACCAGCCCGTCGCCGAACGACTCGCGCAGCTCGGCGAGCACGTGGTGGAAGTCGGCGCGGGCCTTGTCCTCCTTGGTGATGACGAACATCCGCGGCACGCCGAGGTCGGCGGCGGCCCGCCACGCGAGGTGGGTGCCTGCCTGCACGCCCTCGACGGCGGAGACCACGATGAGTGCGACGTCGGCCGCGGCCACCGCGGCGTCGACCGACGAGGCGAAGTCGAGGAACCCGGGCGCGTCCAGCAGCGTGAGGTCGTAGGTGTGGCCGTCGTCGGCCTGCCAGGTGAACGGCGCGGCCGCCAGGGACAGCGAGATGTGCCGCGCGATCTCCTCGGGCTCGTGGTCGGTGACGGTGGTGCCGTCCTCGACCTTCCCGGGCCGGGTCAGCACGCCGGCGCGGTGCAGCAGCGCCTCGGCGAGCGTGGTCTTGCCGGCACCGCTGGCGCCGAGCAGCGCCACGGTGCGGACTCTGGGCTTCGTTGCCTGGTCCATGTCGTCTCCTTAGGGGAGTTCCGTCTGGCCAGGCTAGCCACAGCGGGCCGAGCGCGACAGGACGACGGTCCCTCGCCGCGCCAGGCGAGGGACCGTCGTCCGGGACCGGCCGGCCGGGCTAGGCGGCGGCGAGGATGTCGATGACGAAGACGAGGGTGGAGTTGGCGGGGATGGAGCCTTGGGCGGTGGTGCCGTAGCCGAGGCTGGGGGGTACGACGAGCAGGATCTGGGAGCCGACGGTCTGTCCGACGA
>JAJYSG010000010.1 GCA_021793675.1 Actinomycetes bacterium
CGCCCCCCCCCCGCGCCCCCCCCCCACTTCCCCACCCCACAACGTCCGAGGGCTCGGCTGCCTGAGCAGCCGAACCCTCGGACGTTGGCACAGAAGGAGCGTTGGCACAGAAGGAACAGAAGTGGAGGGAGCAGAGGAGGGAGCAGAGGAGGGAGCAGAGGAGGGAGCAGAGGAGGGAGCAGAGGAGGGAGCAGAGGAGGAAGCGGAAGGAAAGGGGATCGGTCGGGATCGGTGGGTCAGGCCGGGAGGATGAGGCTGGTGGTGCGGGCGCGCGCGAAGCGGGCGGCGGCGTCCTGCCAGCTGACGATGTTCCACCACGCCTTGACGTAGTCCGCCTTGACGTTGAGGTAGTCCAGGTAGAACGCGTGCTCCCACATGTCGAGCATCGTCACCGGCACCACGCCCAGCGGCACGTTCGACTGCTGGTCGTACAGCTGGAAGACGACGAGCTTCGAGCCGAGCGTGTCCCACGCGAGGACGGACCAGCCCGAGCCCTGGATCCCCGTGGCGTTCGCCGCGAAGTGGGCCTGGAACTTCTCGAACGAGCCGAAGAACTCGTCGATCGCCGCAGCCAGCTCGCCGTCGGGCCGGTCGCCGCCGTCCGGCGACATGTTCTGCCAGAACACCGAGTGGTTGGCGTGCCCACCGAGGTTGAACGCCAGGTTCTTCTCGTGGAGGTTGACGGCCGCCAGGTCACCCTTCTCGCGGGCCTCGGCGAGCTTCTCCAGCGCGGTGTTCGCCCCGGCGACGTACGCGGCATGGTGCTTGTCGTGGTGCAGCTCCATGATCCGGCCCGAGATGTGCGGCTCGAGCGCCGCGTAGTCGTAGGGCAGGTCCGGAACGGTGTAGTCAGCCATCAGTGCCTCTCCTGCAGTCCGGTCGCGGCGTTCTGCCACGACGAGGTCTCGCACCATCAAGCGCCACCGCGGCTGCTGCCGGGGGCCCCTGTGTCAGTCGTACCACGCGACCGCGCGGCACGCCCTTCGGTGCAACCGCGTTCCCGGGTGGATGATTCCGCACGTCAGGAGCGCGAGGCGTGATCGCCGGTCCCGGCAACGATCTGCTCATGTCCGGCGTCACCGGGTCCGGTCGCGATCGCGCGATGCTCCTGCGCCGCCGCGTACTCGGCTGGCGTCACCGGCTCGACCCGGGTCTCGAAGAACAGCCGGGAGAGCCGCTGGCGGCGCACGTCGGACCGGTAGTGCGGACGCCGTACGCCGCGGGAGTCCTCGGCCGGGGCGATCCGGATGGGACGCACGGGTTCGTGCTGCACCCGGATCCAGCGCTCGTGCTCGTCGAGCGGGGTGTGCACCTCGACGTACTCTCCGGACGCGAACCGCACGATCCGGCCCGACTCGTGACCGTGCAGCACCACCTCGCGATCCTTGCGCTGCAGCGCCAGGCACACCCGACGGGTGAGGACGAAGACGATGCCCGGCACGATGAAGAAGGCGAAGCGCAGCGTCCAGGTGATGTCGTTGAGCGAGAGGTGGAAGTGCGTGGCGATGAGGTCGTTGGACCCCGCGAGCACCAGCACGAAGAACTCCGCCAGGATCGACATGCCGTACGCGGTGCGGAACGGCGCGTTGCGCGGCCGGTCCAGCAGGTGGTGCTCGCGCTTGTCTCCCGTGGCGTACGCCTCGACGAACGGGTACACCGCGAGCGGACCGAGCAGCAGCAGCGGCACCACCAGGCCGGGGATGAGGACGTTGAAGGGCACGGTGTAGCTGCCGAAGACCACCTCGGCCTGCCCCGGCATCAGGCGCAGCGCTCCCTCGAGGAAGAGCATGTACCAGTCCGGCTGCGCGCCGGCCGACACCGGTGCGGGGTCGTACGGCCCGTAGTTCCACACCGGGTTGATCTGCATCGTCGCCGCCATGAGCGCGATGACGCCGAACACGACGAAGAAGAAGCCGCCGGCCTTGGCTGTGTACACCGGGAACAGCGGGTACCCGACGACGTTGCCGTTGGTCCGGCCCGAGCCCGGGAACTGGGTGTGCTTCTGGAGGAAGACCAGCGCCAGGTGCAGCCCGACGAGCGCCAGGATCAGCCCGGGCACCAGCAGCACGTGCACCGTGAAGAGGCGGGGGATGATCGCGGTACCGGGGAACTGGCCCCCGAACACGAAGTACGACAGGTACGTCCCGATGATGGGGATGCCGCGGATGAGGCCGTCCGTGATGCGCAGGCCGTTGCCGGAGAGGACGTCGTCGGGCAGCGAGTAGCCCGAGAAGCCCGCGGCCAGGCCGAGCGTGAGCAGCACGAAGCCGATCACCCAGTTGATCTCGCGCGGCTTGCGGAAGGCGCCGGTGAAGAACACCCGCATCATGTGCGTGACGATCGCGGCGAGGAAGATCAGCGCCGCCCAGTGGTGCACCTGGCGCATCAGCAGGCCGCCGCGCACCTCGAAGCTCAGCTTGAGCGTGGAGGCGAACGCCGCGGACATCGTCGTGCCCTGCAGCGCGGTCCAGGGTCCGGTGTACGTGACCTCGTCCGCGCTCGGGACGAAGAACATGGTGAGGAACGTGCCCGAGATGAGCAACGTGATGAACGAGTAGAGCGCGATCTCGCCCAGCATGAACGACCAGTGCTCGGGGAACAGCTTGCGCGCCAGCCCCTTGACCGCGACGCCGACGCCGGTGCGCTGGTCGAGCCAGTCGGCGGTGGCGGCGGCGGCCTTGCCGGTGGGTGCCGTCGGGTTCGTCGTGCTCATCGCAGCCGGTCCCAGAAGCTCGGGCCCACCGGCTGGGTGAAGTCGGACTTGGCGACGAGGTAGCCCTGGTCGTCGACGGTGATGGGCAGCTGCGGCAGGGGACGCTTGGCCGGGCCGAAGATGACGCGTGCACCGTCGGCGACGTCGAACGTCGACTGGTGGCACGGGCACAGCAGGTGGTGGGTCTGCTGCTCGTAGAGCGCCACGGGACACCCGACGTGGGTGCAGATCTTCGAGTAGGCGAAGATCCCCTGGTAGGAGCCCCCGGGGATCTGCTCGGACTTCACGTCGCGGGGGTCGAGGCGCACGACGAGGACGATGGCCTTCGCCTTCTCCTCGAGGGGGTCAGGGGTCTTGTCGATGCCGTCGGGGATGACGTGCCACACCGAGCCGATGGTGACGTCCGCCGCCTTGATGGGCCGGCCGGACGGGTCGATGGTCAGGCGCAGCCCCTTGCGCCACATGGTGTGCTTGAACTTGCTGACGTCCCAGCTGCCGCCGACGTCGCCGATGAGCGGCACCGCGATCGTCAGCGGGAAGAGTGCCAGCGAGCCGACGACCGCGGTCTTGAGCAGGCCGCGCCGGCTGATGCCGGAGTCCTTGACGCCCTCGGCGAGGTTGCGCACGGCCGCCTGGCGCACCTGTGGCGCGGACTGCAGGGGGTGGCGCTGCTCGACGCGCTCCTCGTTGCTCATGATCGACTTCGCCCACTGGATCGCAGCGAGGCCGATCCCCAGCAGCGAGGCCGCCAGGCCGAGACCGAGCCAGAGGTTGGACCGGTGGATCGTCGCGACGTCCCTGCCGGTGGGCAGGGCGAAGAACGCGACGAGCATCCCGATGGTGCCGAGCGTCGAGACGGCGAAGAGCGCCAGCACGATGCGCTCACGTCGCTTGTCGGCCCGGGGGTCGACGTCGCCGAGACGCGGCTTGTGCTCGGGCAGCCCCGGGTTCTCGAAATGTTCGGGCACCGGCGGCGCGGTGCGCAGCTCGGGCAGGTTGTCGGCGGGGCCGCCGTGGTTGTCGACCTGGCTCACGACGACTTCGCCCCGATCCACACCGCGGCGCCGATGAGCAGTCCCAGCCCGACGACCCACGCCCACAGGCCTTCGCTCACCGGGCCGAGCGCGCCGAGGTCCAGCCCACCGGGCTGGGTCCCGCCCTGCTGCTTGATGAACGCGATCACGTCACGCTTCTCCTGGGGGGTGATGTTCGCGTCGTTGAACACCGGCATCGACTGCGGCCCGGTGAGCATCGCCTCGTAGATGTGCGTGGGAGTCGTGTGCCACAGGTTGGGCGCGAACTTGCCCTCCGTGAGGGAGCCGCCGGCGCCGACCGCGTTGTGGCACATGGCGCAGTTGGTGCGGAACACCGCCATCCCCGTCGCGGGGTCGCCCTTGCTGGGGTCCACCATGTCGGCGGTCGGGATCTGGGGGCCGGGACCGAGGCTCGCGACGTACGCGGCGAGCTGCGAGATCTGGGTCTGCGTGAACTGCACCGGCTTGGCCTGCGCCTGGGGGCCGCTCACGGTCATCGGCATGCGGCCCGTGCCGACCTGGAAGTCGACCGCGGCGGCGCCCACGCCGACGAGCGACGGGGCGATGGCGGTACCGACCGCTCCCATGCCGTGGCACGTCGCGCAGTTCGCCTCGAACAGCTTCTGACCGGTCGTGGTGTCCGCCTGGCCGGGAAGCGGCGCGGCGTCCGCGCGGCTGGGAGCGGCCAGCACGGCGTACAGGCCGCCGGTGGCGACCAGCGCCAGCGCCAGCAGGACGATCGGCGCCCTCCGGTCGTGCCGGCGGACGGCAAGTGACTTCACGTGTCGGACCTCGTCTCGCTCGGCCGTCATTGCACCAGGTAGATGATGGAGAACAGGGCGACCCACACGACGTCGACGAAGTGCCAGTAGTACGACGTCACGATCGCGGTGGTGGCCTCGTGCGGGCCGAACCGCTTGGCCGCGAAGGAACGGCCGAGCAGGAAGAGGAAGGCGATGAGCCCGCCGATCACGTGCAGCCCGTGGAAGCCGGTCGCCAGGTAGAACACCGATCCGAACGGCGTCGAGGAGATGGTGATGCCGTCGCGGACCAGCCCGGCGTACTCGAAGATCTGGCCGGCGACGAAGAACGCGCCCATGAGGTACGTCAGCGTGATCCACTCGTGCAGCCCCCACCGCGACACCTGCCACAGCGCTCCGGTGCGGGCGGGCTGGAAGCGTTCCGCGGCCCACACGCCCATCTGGCACGTGACCGACGACAGCACCAGGACCGTCGTGTTGATCGAGCCGTAGACGACGTTGAGGTGGACCGTGTCGCGCGCCCAGACGTTCGGCACCGCGGCGCGGGTGGAGAAGTACATCGCGAACAGGCCGGCGAAGAACATGAGCTCGGAGGCCAGCCACACGATGGTGCCGACAGAAACCGGGTTGGGCCGGCTGACGGTCACGTGGGGCGCTGTCCTTGCGGAGGCCGCGGCGGTCGACACGTTCGCCATTATGGCCGATCAGGCCCGGACGTGGGCCCTAAGACCCATGACAATCGGTTCCGATGTGTCATGTCCGGTGCGGTCGCGCTCGCCCCGGTTGGCAGACCGGCGGCACGGGCGGACGTGCCAAGATTCGTGGAGTCAACACACGGACGAAGAGGGGCGCAGTGGTGAGCGAGCTGATCCAGCCGACCGGGCCGACGATCCTGCTCTACAGCGACGACGTGGACGCGCGGGCGCAGGTGCGCCTCGCCGTCGGGCGTCGGCTCGAGCGCGGCGCCCCGGACATCACCTGGGTGGAGGCCGCGACCTCCGACGAGGTCCTCGAGCGCGTCCGCGCCGGCGCACCGGACCTGCTGGTCCTCGACGGCGAGGCCGACAAGGTCGGCGGCATGGGCGTGGCGCGCCAGCTCAAGGACGAGACGTACAACTGCCCGCCGATCCTCGTGCTGCTCGGACGGCCGCAGGACGCGTGGCTCGCGTCGTGGTCGGACGCGGACGCCTCCGTCAGCCGCCCGCTCGACCCGGTCGCGGTGCGCCAGGCGGTGCTCGACCTGCTCGCGGGGAAGTCCGCCGCCCGATGACCACGTGGCCGCAGGTCCTCACGCCGCTGATCGCCCGCCAGGACCTCACGCGCGAGCAGGCCGCCTGGGCCATGGGCGAGATCATGCGGGGCGAGGCGCCCCCCTCGTGCCAGGCGGCCTTCCTCGTCGCGCTGCGCGCCAAGGGCGAGACGGTCGAGGAGCTGACGGGCCTGGCCGACGAGATGCTCGCGCACGCCGCCCGGTTCACCGTGCCGGTCCGCGCGGTGGACATCGTCGGCACCGGCGGGGACCGCGCCCACACCGTCAACATCTCGACGATGGCTTCGCTCGTCATCGCGGGCGCCGGGCTGACCGTGGTCAAGCACGGCAACCGCGCGGCCTCGTCGTCCTCGGGCTCGGCGGACGTGCTCGAGGCCCTGGGCATCAACCTCGAGCTGCCGCCGGAGCGCGTCGCCGCGCTGGCCACCGAGGTGGGCATCACGTTCTGCTTCGCGCGGGTGTTCCACCCGTCGATGCGTTTCGTCGGGCCGGTGCGCGGCGAGCTGGGCGTGCCGACGGTCTTCAACTTCCTCGGCCCGCTGACCAACCCCGCGCAGCCCGAGTCGGCCGCGATCGGGGTGGCCGACCCCCGGATGGCCACGCTCATCGCCGGTGTGCTGGCGGGGCGGGGGATCGGCGCGCTCGTCTTCCGTGGTGAGAGCGACGGGCTCGACGAGCTGGCACCGACCGGTCCGTCCCGGATCTGGGAGGTCCGTGGCGGCGCCGTGACCGAGACGGTGGTCGACTGGGCGGACCTCGGTTTCGCACGGATCGACCTGGCGGACGTGCGGGGAGCCGACCCGGTTCACAACGCGCAGGTGGCTCGCCGTGTCCTGGCCGGCGAGGACGGGCCGGTGCGCCGCACGGTGCTGCTCAACGCCGCCGCAGGGCTGGTGGCCGACGGCACCCTGACGGGCGACGGGACCCTGCCGGAGCGGCTCGCGGCCGGTGTCGCGCTCGCCGAGCAGGCGATCGACTCCGGCGCCGCGGTTGCCGTGCTCGACCGTTGGCGCGCGGCCACGCTCGCCTGACAGCAGCCGCCGTCGCGGCGCCCGGGAGGCCGGTCAGTCCTCCAGGCCGATGGCGAAGGCGGCTTCCAGGTCGTGCTTGGAGTACGTCGTGAACGCGATGTACGTCTGGGTGCGCAGCACGCCGTCGATCTTGCTCACGTGGTTGGCGATGACGTCGGCGAGGTCCTCGTGGGCGCGCACGCGCACCACCGCGATGAGGTCGACGTCGCCGGTGACCGAGTAGACCTCGCTGACGCCGGGGACGTCGGAGATCGTCTGGGCCACCTCGGGGATCCGGGCAGCGTCGGTGTCGATGAGCACGATGGCGGTGATCATGGCGCCATCATGCCGTGTGCGCGGGCCGCAGCGGCACCACCGGCGCGAGGGTGGCCGTCTCCTCCGGCTCACCGGTCGGCGGCAGCGCCAGGTCGAGCGCAACCGCCGTCACCGGGTCGACGCGCTGCGCCGATCGCACCGGACAGCTCCACTCGCCCTCGACGTGCACGATCCGCACGCCCGGCCGCTCGAGCCAGGCCAGCACCAGGTCGGTCTCCTCGGGATGGGCGGCGCCGGCGGGGGGCACCGGGGTCGGCACGTGCTCACCCGTCGCGCGCAGCGACGCGATGACCGGCATGGGGTCGTCGGTGCGTCCGGTGCACGCGGTCCCCGCCAGGCGGCCGTGCCGCACGAGCACCAGCTCCCAGCCGCCGTCGTCCGTGCGTCGGGCGGCGGTGAGCTCCGGGATGCGGGCGAGGGGGGCGGTGCGCTGCGTCCGGGCGGCGCCACGGAGGAACGCCGCCATCCGGTCCCGCACGGCGGCCGCGTCCTCGAAGCGCTCCACGGCGACCAGGCTCCGGATCCGCGCCGCGAGGCGCTCGACGACGAGGGCCGGGTCGTCCGCCATGGCGCCCCGGACGGCCGTGACCACCTCGTCGTAGGCCGCCGGTGCGATGCCGCCGACGCACGGCGCACCGCAGCGTCCGATCTCGCCGAGCACGCACACCGACGCCCCGGCCGCGGGGCGCAGCGGCAGGTGCTTGCTGCACTGCCGCACGGGGAAGGCCTCGTGCAGCGCCTCGACCGCCAGCTGCGCCGCGCCGGCGGACGCGAACGGGCCGATCCACGCCGAGCCGGGTTCGTCGCGCACCTCCCGCACCACGGACAGCCGCGGGTACGGCTCGCACGTCAGCCGCACCCAGGGCATGCGCTCCGGGTAGCGGGAGCGACGGTTGTACCGCGGCGCGTGCTCGGCGATGAGCCGCAGCTCTCGCACCCGCGCCTCGAGCGCGGTGGCGCACGGCACCGGGTCCACGCGGGTGGCCAGCCGCACCATCTCGACCATGCGCGGCCGCTTCTCCGCGGACGTGAAGTACGAACGGACGCGACCGCGCACCGACGTCGTGGACGTCCCGACGTAGAGCACCTCGTCGCCCGGGCCACGGAACAGGTAGACGCCGGGGGAGTCGGGCAGCGCGTCGGCCAGCGTCCGCTTGCGTCGCACGTCGGTCGGCACCGGGTCGGATGCCGTCTCCAGGTCCTCCAGATACGTCACGCCGAGCGGCCCGAGGCGGCCGAGGATCGCATGGAGCACGTCCACCGTCGCACGGGCGTCGTCCAGGGCTCGGTGGTCCGGCGTCGTCGTCGCCCGGAAGAACGCCGCGAGCGACGAGAGCTTGTAGTTGGGCACCTCGTCGCGCGTGACGGCACGGCGCGCCAGCCTGACGGTGTCGACGACGCGGAAGCCGGGCCACGGGTGACCGAGCGCCGTGGCGGCCGCGCGCAGGAACCCGACGTCGAACGGTGCGTTGTGGGCGACGAGCACCGAT
Source organism: Actinomycetes bacterium (assembly GCA_021793675.1). Taxonomy (GTDB): domain Bacteria; phylum Actinomycetota; class Actinomycetes; order Actinomycetales; family Cellulomonadaceae; genus Cellulomonas. Next base: position 8,615 of record JAJYSG010000010.1, read on the forward strand.
CCGCGCGCCCACTCCAGGAAGCTCGGCAGCACCTGCTCGATCCGCGGCGCGCCGACGAGCATCGCGGTGGTGATCCCCGTCAGCACCTGGATGAACGGCGGCACCGGGCCGCCCGGATCCACCAGGGTGTGGAACTCGCCCAGCACGTCGCCGCCCCGCACCTTGACCGCGCCGATCTCGGTGATCGCGGCGTCGACCGGCCGGCCGCCGGTGGTCTCCAGGTCGACGACGACGAACGTCACGTCGCTGAGCGGCACGCCCAGGTCGTCGAGCGTCGGCTGGACCGCCGCGCCGCCGGTCGGCGCCCCGCCGTCGCGCCACACCGGGTGCAGGCGACGGTCCGAGGGCATGGCCAGCACGCTAACCAGACGGACCGACACACCCCGGCGGGCGCGCCGGTCAGCCCGCGTAGAGCGCCTCCACCTCGTCGGCGAAGTCCTTGAGGACCTCGGCGCGACGCACCGAGAGCTTCGGTGTCAGGTATCCGTTGGCGATCGTGAGGTCGGTCGGCAGGATCCGGTACTTGCGGATCGACTCGGCGCGCGACACCGCCTGGTTGGTCCGCTCCACGGCCCGGTCGAGGGAGGCCCGCACGTCGGGATCCTGCGCCGCCTCGGCGAGCGACATCGGCGGCTTGTTGTGGGCGGTCAACCAGCCGGGCACGCCTTCGGGGTCCAGCGTGATGAGCGCCCCGATGAACGGTCGCTGGTCGCCGACGACGACCACCTGGCTGACGAGCGGGTGGCCGCGGAGCCGGTCCTCGAGCACCGAGGGGGCGACGTTCTTGCCGCCTGCCGTGACGATGATCTCCTTCTTGCGGCCGGTGATGGTGAGGAACCCGTCCTCGTCGAGCGCGCCGAGGTCGCCGGTGCGGAACCAGCCGTCGTCGAAGGCGTCGGCGGTCGCGGCGTCGTTGTTGAGGTACCCGACGAACACGCCGATGCCGGACGCCTCGATCTCGCCGTCGTCGGCGATGCGCAGGCCGCACCCCGGCAGCGCGGGGCCGACGGTGCCGATCTTCGTGCGTTCGGGGAGGTTGACGCAGACCGGCGCGGTGGTCTCGGTGAGGCCGTAGCCCTCGAGCACGCGCAGCCCGACGCCGCGGAAGAAGTGCCCGAGGCGCTCGCCGAGAGGAGCGCCGCCCGAGATCGCCCACTGCACCCGGCCGCCGAGCGCAGCCCTGATCTTGCGCAGCACGAGGACGTCCGCCACCAGGTGCTGCGTGCGCAGCCAGGGTCCCGGGCCGTGCGGCGTGTCCAGCGCGCGCGAGTAGACGATCGCGGTCTTGGCTGCGCGCTGGAAGATGCCGCGCCGGAAGCCGGTCGCCGCCGACTGCTCGGCGGAGTTGTAGACCTTCTCGAACACGCGCGGTACCGACAGCACGAACGTCGGCCGGAACGACTGCAGGTCTGCCACCAGGGTGCGGGTGTCCGGCGCGTGGCCGAGCACGGCGCCCGCGGCGACGGTGAGCACGTGGATGAACCGTGCGAACACGTGCGCCAGCGGCATGAACAGCAGCGTCCGCACGTCGTCGCCGGTGACGACGACCTGAAGCTTGTCGATGGTGTTGACCACGAGCTCGGCGAAGTTCCCGTGGGTCAGCTGCGCGCCTTTCGGCCGGCCCGTGGTTCCGGACGTGTAGATCACCGTCGCCAGGTCTCCGAGCGTCGCCAGGTGGCGGCGGCGCTCGATCTCGGCGTCGGGCACGCCTGCCCCGGCGGCGACCAGCGCATCGATCGCGCCGTCGTCGATGACGAGGACGTCGCGCACGGCAGGGAGCCGGTCACGGACCTGTGCGACGACGCCGGCGTGCCCCGCGTTCTCGACCACCACCACGGATGCCGCGGAGTCGGACAGGATCCACAGCACCTGCTCCGCCGAGGACGTCTCGTACACCGGCACGCCCACGGCGCCGGCGCCCCAGATCGCCCAGTCCAGCAGCGACCACTCGTAGCGGGTGCGGGCCATGATCGCGACGCGGTCGCCCGGCTGCACGCCCTGGGCCACCAGGCCCTTGGCCACGGCGACGATGTGGGCGTCGTACTCGTGCGCGGTCACGGGGTGCCAGACGCCGTCCGGCCCCGTCTTGCGCTCGACGAGCACGGCGTCGGGGTTGGCTGCGACCCGGCGGGCGAGCACGTCGTTGAGGTTGGACCCCGGTTCCAGGGTCACGGCGAGCGGGGTGACGGACGCGGTCATGGCATGACTCCATCGGCAGGCAACGACGTAGATCGACAATACGGGACTTTGGACCTATTCCCTGTACTCAACGTCCCGGGTAGCTCCGCGTGTTCCGCTCCACGGTCACGCCAGGAGTGCGTGGCCGGGCGCTAGCGTAGGGCGGCTGCGCCCGCGTGGGCGGGCGGGTGCCTGGAGGGAGACCGGCTCTGATGCTGGCGATCGGCGTGGACATCGGCGGGACGAAGATCGCAGCCGGGGTCGTGGACGACGAGGGTGTCATCCTCGCGCAGACCCGTCGCGACACCGACGCCACGGACGCGCACAGCGTCGATCGCGGGGTCGTCGACGTCTGCCGGGAGCTCATGGCGGACCACGAGATCGGCGCGATCGGGCTGGCCGCCCCCGGGTTCGTCAGCTCCGACCGGGCCACCGTGGGCTTCACCCCCAACCTGCCGTGGCGCGACCACGACCTGCGCGGCGAGGTGGCTGCGGCGCTCGACACCACCGTGCCGATCGTCGTGGAGAACGACGCGAACGCCGCCGGCTGGGCCGAGTTCCGGTTCGGCGTCGCGCGCGACGTCGAGGACATGGTCACCCTCACGCTCGGCACCGGCCTGGGTGGCGCCATCGTCTCGGGCGGCGTCCTGCTGCGTGGCCGCTGGGGCGTGGCCGCCGAGATCGGCCACATGCGGGTGGTGCCGGACGGGCACTACTGCGGCTGCGGCCAGAACGGCTGCTGGGAGCAGTACGTCTCGGGCAGCGCCCTGGTGCGCGACGCCCAGGCGGTAGCGCAGACCCGCCCGGACCGCGCACAGCGGCTGCTGGAGCTGGCCGGCGGCAAGTGGCGCAAGATCTCGGGGCACCACGTCACGGCCGCGGCGCAGGAGGGCGACGAGCTGGCGATCGGGCTGCTCGGCACGATCGGGCGGTGGGTCGGTGAGGGCGCCGCATCCGTCGCGGCGCTGCTCGACCCCGAGCTCTTCGTCGTCGGCGGCGGGCTGTCGGCGGCGGGCGAGCTGGTCATGGCGCCGGCCCGCGAGGCGTTCGCCGCGCACCTGTCCGCCGCGGGGTACCACCCGGAGGCGCGCTTCGCGATCGCCGCGATGGGCAACGACGCCGGCATCGTCGGCGCGGGGGACCTGGCGCGGCGGTAGCGACATGGCAGCCGAGCGGGCAACGTCGCCCGCAACTTGCTCAGACCACGGCCCCGGAGTCGGAGTCGGGGTCCCGACGGTGCGGCATGCGCCAGACCAGCACGGCGATCGCGGCCAGCAGCAGCACGCCGGCCACCGGGGCCAGCCAGCCGGGCGGGTCGTGCCAGGCGACCAGCAGGATGACGTACAGCACCGGTACGCCGACCGCGACGGCCCACGTGAGGACGCGCAACGGGTCGGAGCCCAGCACGGGGCCGGGATCCGGTGGCACGAAGTGCTCCTCCTCGTCGACGGCGTCCTCCGCCGCGTCGAACTGGTCGGTGCCGCCCCAGTCGCGGCCGGACAGCGTGCGTCCGGGTCCGTCCGCCAGCGCCGGGCCGGGCGACGGCGGCAGCGGCTCGTCGTCGAACGCGTTGGCCTCCGGCTCCCCGAGGTCGGCGACGATCTCGGCCCAGCGCGCGTCGAAGTCGCGCGGGTCGGCCTCGTCGTCCGGACGCTGGACCATGAAGGCACTCTAGAGTCGGTCCGAGCAGTCCGCGTCGCCCGGGCTGGCCGCGGCACGAGGAGGACTCCTTGTTCTACTGGCTGATGAAGCACATCTTCGTCGGACCGCTGCTCAAGCTCGTCTACCGGCCGTGGGTCCGCGGCGCGCAGAACGTCCCTGCCGCGGGCCCCGCCATCCTGGCGAGCAACCACCTCGCGGTGATCGACTCCTTCTTCCTGCCTCTCATGCTCGACCGCGACATCGTGTTCATCGGCAAGCAGGAGTACTTCACCGGCAAGGGCATCAAGGGCCGTCTAGTCGCGGGGTTCATGCGCGGCGTCGGCACCATCCCGGTCGACCGTGGAGGCGGCAAGGCGGGGGAGGCGGCCCTCAACACCGGCCTGCGGCGCCTGCAGGAGGGCGGGCTCTTCGGCATCTACCCCGAGGGCACGCGCAGCCCCGACGGCCGGTTGTACCGCGGCAAGACGGGTGTCGCCCGCCTCGCCCTCGAGTCGGGTGCGCCCGTGCTCCCCGTGGTGATGGTGGGCACCAACGTCGCGCAGCCGATCGGCCGCAAGATCCCGAAGATCATGCGGATCGGCACCGTGATCGGCGAGCCGCTCGACTTCTCGCGGTTCCAGGGTCTGGAGGACGACCGCTTCATCCTGCGCTCGGTGACCGACGAGATCATGTACGCGCTGATGAGCCTGTCCGGCCAGGAGTACGTCGACATGTACGCCGCGACGATGAAGGCCCGCATCGCGGCGGGCCTGGCGGCCGCAGGCGAGGAGGTCGGCGAGCCCGTCGCGCCGGGCGGGCGTCCGGTCCCGGAGGTCGAGCCGCCGCAGCCACCCGACGACGAGGACGAGCACGACGAGCCGGCAGTCGGCGACGAGAACGGCGCGCCGCCGGCTTGACGCGGGGATGGACGGCCCGTAGCCGGGACGTGGCCCGTGGCTAGGATGATCGCCGCGCGCTGTCGCGCTCCCCGCGTGTCCTGGTCGATCGAGAGGTGTGCTCCCATGTCCGTCCGCCGCGTCGCCCTGCTCACGGCAGGCGGCTTCGCTCCGTGCCTCTCCTCGGCCGTCGGCGGCCTCATCGAGCGGTACACGGAGATCGCGCCGGACGTCGAGATCATCGCCTACCAGCACGGATACCACGGCCTGCTGCTGGGCGAGAAGGTCGTCGTGTCCGACGAGGTGCGTCAGCACGCCGGCGTGCTGCACCGGTTCGGCGGTTCGCCGATCGGCAACTCCCGCGTCAAGCTGACGAACCGCGCCGATGCGGAGAAGCGCGGCCTGGTCAAGCCCGGCGAGGACCCGCTGCAGGTGGCGGCCGAGCAGCTCAAGGCCGACGGCGTCGACGTGCTCCACACCATCGGCGGCGACGACACCAACACCACCGCGGCGGACCTGGCGGCCTACCTGCACCAGAACGGCTTCGAGCTGACGGTCGTCGGCCTGCCCAAGACGATCGACAACGACGTGGTGCCGATCCGGCAGTCGCTCGGGGCCTGGACCGCCGCCGAGCAGACCGCGCGGTTCGCCCAGAACGTCATCGGCGAGCACCGCTCCGGGCCCCGCATGCTCATCGTTCACGAGGTCATGGGCCGCAACTGCGGCTGGCTCACCGCGGCCTCCGCCGCGGAGTACCGGCGCTGGCTGGACACCCAGGAGTGGGTGCCCGAGATCGGCCTGTCCCGCGAGCGCTGGGACATCCACGCGGTGCTTGTCCCCGAGTTGCCGATCGACCTCGACGCCGAGGCCACCCGTCTGCGCGCGGTGATGGACGAGATCGGCAACGTCAACATCTTCCTGTCCGAGGGCGCCGGGCTGCCCGAGATCGTGGCGCAGCTGGAGGCCTCCGGCCACGAGGTGCAGCGTGACGCGTTCGGCCACGTGCGGCTCGACACCATCAACCCGGGCCAGTGGTTCGCCAAGCAGTTCGCGAAGAAGCTCGGCGCGGAGAAGGTCATGGTCCAGAAGTCGGGCTACTTCGCCCGCTCCGCGGCAGCGAACGCCGAGGACCTGCGCCTCATCAAGTCGATGACCGACCTGGCGGTCGAGTGCGCGCTGCGCGGCGAGTCCGGCGTCATCGGGCACGACGAGGAGGCGGGCGACCGGCTGCGCGCCATCGAGTTCCCGCGGATCGCCGGGGGCAAGCCGTTCGACACCACCCAGCCGTGGTTCCGCGCCATGCTGCAGGACATCGGGCAGCCGGTCGCCGAGAGCACAAAAGCATGAGCGTGGCGCCTGAGCCCGGCGTGCTCGAGGGGCTCGACGCGTGGCAGCGGCTGCCGGTGGATCAGCAGCCGTCCTGGCCGGACGGGGACCTGGTGCGCCGGGCGCGGGAGCGGCTGGCGTCACTGCCGCCGCTCGTCTTCGCCGGTGAGGCCGACGAGCTGAAGGCGCGGCTCGCGGCGGCCGGGCGTGGCGAGGCGTTCCTGCTGCAGGGCGGCGACTGCGCCGAGATCTTCGAGGAGGCGACCGCCGACCGCATCCGTCAGAAGGTCATGACGGTGCTGCAGATGGCGCTCATCCTCACCTACGGTGCGAGCCTGCCGGTCATCAAGATGGGCCGCATGGCGGGGCAGTACGCCAAGCCGCGCTCGTCGGACACCGAGACGCGCGACGGCGTGACGCTGCCGGCGTTCCGCGGCGACATCGTCAACGGCTGGGAGTTCACGCCGGAGGCCCGCACGCCCGACCCGAGCCGGCTGCTGGACGCCTACCACACGTCCGCCTCGACGCTGAACCTCGTGCGTGCCTTCACCACGGGCGGCTTCGCCTCGCTGCTGGAGGCGCACCGGTGGAACCGCGGGTTCATGACGAACAACCCCGCGTACTCGCGCTACGAGGAGATCGCCACCGAGATCGACCGCGCGATCCGCTTCATGGTCGCGTGCGGCGCCGACTTCGAGGCGCTACGCCATGTCGACTTCTACGCCAGCCACGAGGGCCTGCTGCTCGACTACGAGCGGCCGCTGACCCGTATCGACTCGCGCACCGGCGCGCCGTACGACTGCTCGGCCCACTTCCTGTGGATCGGTGAGCGCACCCGGCGCCTCGACGGCGCGCACGTCGACTTCTTCTCCCGGGTCCGCAACCCCCTGGGTGTCAAGCTGGGGCCGACGGCGACGGGAGACGAGGCGGTGGCGCTCATCGACCGGCTCAACCACGACGGCGAGCCGGGTCGGCTGACGTTCGTCACCCGCATGGGCGCGGGGCAGGTCCGTGACCGGCTGCCGGCGCTCATCGAGAAGGTGACGGCCGACGGCCGTCCGGTGACGTGGGTGTGCGACCCCATGCACGGCAACGGGCTCGTCTCGGCCTCGGGCTACAAGACGCGTCGGTTCTCGGACGTCATGGACGAGGTGGCCGGCTTCTTCGAGGTGCACCGCGAGCTGGGCACGGTCCCGGGGGGCTTGCACATCGAGCTCACCGGGGACGACGTGACCGAGGTCCTCGGTGGCACGGAGGAGATCGACGACGAGGGGCTCGCGCGGCGGTACGAGACGCGGGTGGACCCGCGCCTCAACCACCAGCAGTCGCTCGAGCTCGCGTTCCAGGTGGTGGAGCTGCTCCGCCGGTCATGACGCCGCTGGGTCCGGGACGCCTGGCGGCGTCCGTGGCACCACCGGTCAGTGGAGGTACACGGTCAGTGTGACCGTCGAGCCGTGCGGCGCGGTCGCGCCCTGACCACCCGTGGGGCTCTGGTCGATGACGGTCCCGTGCCTGCTGTTGGCGCCGGCCGGGAGGGTGATGATGTTCACCTGGAAGCCGAGCGACTGCAGGTCGCCCGTGGCCTGGTCGGCGTTCCAGCCGAAGTAGCTCTTCAGCGGGATCGGCTGCGGACCCTTGCTGACGACGACGTTGACCGTGTCCCCGTGGTGGGCGGTGGCGCCCGAGGCAGGGTCCTGGGAGATGATCTGCCCGGCCGGGACGGTGTCGTTGAACTGCTGGTCGGCGACATTGAGCTTGAGCTTGTCGACCGCGAGCTGCGTGGTGGCGGCGTCCACGGTGGCGCCGACCACCGAGGTCACGGTGGTCGGCGTGGGACCGTTGCTCACCACGAGCAGGATGTCGGAGCCTCGCTTGACCTGCATGCCGGCCGTGGCGGCGGCCCCGGTCGCCTTCACGGTGGCCGAGATCACCTGGCCGAGGGGTGCGGTGTCGTCGTACTGCGGCTCTCCGTAGACGGGGTTGAGGTCCGCCGCCTTCAGCGTGGTGGCGGCCTTCTCCTGCAGCTGCCCGACGACGCCGTCCGGCACGGTGACGAGGTCGACACCCTTGGACACCGTGTACGTCACGGCACTGCCCTTGGGCACACGCTTGCCGGGCGCCGGGTCGAGCGTGACGATCGTGCCCTTGGGGGCGGTGTCGCTGAACGCCATGGCCGGCGTGCCTTGCAGCCCCTGCGTGGCGAGGAGGTCCTGGACCTGCTTCTCCGTGGTGACGCCGGGTGTGATCGACGGCACCACGGTGTACGAACCGGGTCCTGCGTTCACGTACCACCAGGCGCCGCCACCGAGTGCGGCCAGCACGACGAGCGCGATGACGGCTGCCAGGCCACGGTGGCGCCGGCGTGGCCTGGCAGCCCCGGTGCCGGCCGGCGGGAGCCCGGTGCCGATCGGCAGGGCGACCGTCGTGCCCCGCAGTCCGTCGAGCCGCGTGGTGGCGCTGTGGTCGGCATCGAGCGTCTCGTCGGCGGGGCCCACCAGGGCAGCGGTCTCGTCCGCGTCCGCGTCGGTGACCGGGACTGCGGCGCTGGGCGGCACGTCGGCGCGCCGTGCCAGCGTCTCGTCGTTCAGCGCGGAACGGGTCCGGCGCAGCAGCGCCAGTGCGGCGGTGGCGTCCACGGGACGGTCGGCGGGGTCCCGTGCGGCCAGCGCCCCGACCAGCTCGTCGATCTCGCTCGGCAGCCAGTGCACGAGGCTCGACGGTGCCGGGACATCCGAGTTGACGTGCTGGAACGCCACCTGGAGCGGCGTCTCGCCGGTGAACGGCTGGCGGCCGGTGAGCATCTCGAAGAGCAGGATCCCGCACGCGTACACGTCGGTCCGCGCATCGGCGACGCCGCGGGCGACGAGCTCGGGGGCGAGGTACCCGACCGTGCCGAACACCGTGCCGGTCGTCGTCGACGTCACCTCGGTCACGGCGCGCGCCAGGCCGAAGTCGCCGAGCTTGACGCGGTCCTCGCCGTCGAGGAGCACGTTCTCCGGCTTGATGTCGCGGTGCACGAGCCCGGCGCGGTGCGCGGCGGCCAGCGCGTCGAGCACGTGCTCGACGAGGCGCAGCGACTCCGCCACCGACAGCGCGCCCTGCTCGGCGAGCCGACGGCGCACGGTGGTGCCGTCGACGTACTCCATCGTCAGATAGCTGGTCTCCCCGTCGACGCCCTGGTCGAAGACGCTGACCAGACCAGGGTGCGCGAGCCGGGCCGCGGTGCGGGCCTCCCGCCGGAACCGTGCCACGAAGTCCGAGCCGGAGGCGCCTTCCGCGAGGTGCGGGTGCATGACCTTGAGCGCGACCTCGCGGTCCAGTCGCCGGTCGATCGCCAGGTACACGGTGGCCATGCCGCCCCGCGCGATGCGCGAGACCACCTCGTAGCGGCCGTCGATGAGACGGCCGACGAGCGGGTCGATGACGGTGGTTCCCACGGCCGCAGTCTAGGTCGGCGGTCGGGCGACCACCGGCAGCGGCGCGGTGCCGGACCCGCGCATCTCAGGCGAAGCGTGTCATCAGGGCTCGGACGTTCGCGACGTACTGCCTGGTGTCGGAGAACATGCCGTACTGGTGGACGGACGTGGCGCCCTGGTAGTAGCCGGCGATCGCGCTGGGCAGGTCCGGGCTGGTCCGCAGCAGGGTCTTGAGGATCACGACCCCTGCCGTGACGTTGTCACGGGGGTCGAGCAGGTTGAGCTGGCGGCCGACGAGGTCGCTGGCCCACTGGCCGGACGACGGGATGACCTGCATGGTGCCGATGGCGTTGGCGGGGGACACCTGGGAGTGGTCGAAGCCGGACTCCTGGTACGCCACCGCCAGCGCGAGGGCGGGATCGACGCCCATCGCCTGCGCGGTGGTCGTCACCAGGGCGCGCATCTGCTCGCGCGTCGGCACACCGATCGCCAGGAGGGTCGCACGGTTGGCGTTGGCGGCGGCGACGACCGCTGCCGGGTAGGTCCGTCCCGCGAAGGTGTTGCCGACGAGCGGCGTGGCGGTGGCCGTCACCGGCACGGCGAGCACCTGACCGATGCGGATGAAGGAGGCGTTGCGCAACCCGTTCGCCGACTGCAGGGCGGCGACGGTCGTCCGGTACCTGGTGGCGATCGCCGTGAGCGTGTCACCGCGGGAGACCGTGTAGCTGGTGGTCGTCGGCGCCGTGGTGGGTGCTGCGGGGGTCGGGGCCACCGCTGGTGCTGCGGGGGCGGGGGCTGCCGGGGCCGGCGGCGTGGTGGGGGCGCCGGGGATGGTGAGGACCTGCCCGATGCGGATGAAGGAGACGTTCCTGATCCCGTTGGCGGCGGCGAGCGCGGCGACGGTGGTGTGCAGCCGGACGGCGATGCCGCTGAGGGTGTCGCCGCGCGCCACGGTGTAGGTGCCGCTCGATGCCGGCGGCGATGCCGGGCGGGCGACCGCTGCGACAGTGCGGCCGGGGATGGTGAGCACCTGCCCGATGCGGATGTACGAGGGATCTGCCAACGCGTTCGCCGCGGCGATGCTGGCGATCGAGACGCCGGTGCGTGCCGCGATGTGGCTGACGGTGTCGCCGCGCTGGACGGTGTAGCGCACGTCGGCGTGCGCGGGTGCCGCCGCTCCGACGGCGGCTGCCGTCAGCGCCAGCGTGGCACCGGTCCCGGTAGCGACGCGGCGGATCGCCGCGGTCCTGGGGTTGGCGGAGGCCATACCTCTCCTTCGCGATGCGGATGTGGCGCAAGTGGCTGATGTGACGAATGTTCACTGTAACTGGCCGACCGGTGACACGAAAGGCGGGTGTCCGAAGCGTCCTGTTCTCCCGCACCATCCCTAGGCTGTGCGGGTGAACAGCGCGAACATCGACGACCTGGTCGACGAATGGCTCACCGTCCCGGAGGTCGCCGAGCGGCTCGACGTCCCGCTGGCCAAGGCGAGGAGGCTGGTGGAGGAACGTCGGATCGTCGGTGTCCGCCGCGGCGAGCCACCCGAGCTGCGGATCCCGGCCGCCTTCCTCGTTCCCGGCAACATGGCCAACCCGGCGCAGCGCGGTGCCGCCGAGGACGCGCCCGCGTGGGCCGTGCTGTCCACCCTGCAGGGCACGTTCACGGTGCTGACCGACGTCGGGTTCGACGACGAGGCGGCGATCGTGTGGCTGTTCTCCCCGGACGAGGCGCTGGGCTGCAGCCCGCTCGCCGCGCTGCTCGCGGGGCGCAAGTCCGAGGTGCGACGGGTGGCGCAGTCGGAGCTCTGACGCCGCGATCCCGGTGCTCGCGCGATCGAGGCGGCGCACCTCGTGGCGACGCCGGAAGCCGGACGAGCGCCCGGCGTCAGGAACGCCGCTCGACCGACCGGTGCGCGAGCTCGCGCAGCATCGTCCGCGGCTCGACGGGCCAGTGCTGGCGCTCGATGAGGTCGAGGGCCGTGCCGGCGAGCGCGTCGATGAGCTTCTCGACCTCGTCGGGCGCGCCCGTCGCGGCGATCGCGTCCGCCAGGCGCCGCGCGTCGGACGGGCTCAGGGCGGGGTCGCCCAGGCGGGACCGCAGCAGCGCGACGGTTCCGGTGTCACCTGCGTCGCGGGCGAGCCGCAGCGCCCGTGCGACGAGGACGGTGCGCTTGCCCTCGCGCAGGTCGTCACCGGCCGGCTTGCCGGTGACTGCCGGGTCACCGAACACGCCGAGCAGGTCGTCGCGGAGCTGGAACGCCTCGCCCAGCGGCAGGCCGATCGCGCGGCAGACCGCCAGCGCCTCGGCATCGGCACCCGCCATCGCGGCGCCCAGCGTCATCGGGTGCTCCACCGAGTAGCGAGCCGACTTCGACCGGATCACCTCGCGCGCCCGGAGCTCGACGCGGTCGGGATCGTCGTCCCACGGCTGGGACTGGGCGTCCAGGTCGAGGTACTGCCCGACGGTGACCTCGGTGCGCATCTCGTCGAACACCGCCCGGGTGGCGCCCGCCGCGGCGGACGGGAGCATCGCGATGGCGGCAGCGAACTCGGCGTCGCTCGCGATCAGCGCCAGGTCGCCCAGCAGGATCGCGACGGAGGCTCCGTAGCGGTCCGCGTCACCGCTGAGACCCGCGCGGCGGTGCGCCGCGGCGAACTCCCGGTGCGCCGTGGGCCGTCCTCGGCGGGTGTCCGAGTCGTCGATGACATCGTCGTGGAACAGCGCGGCTCCGTGGAACAGCTCGAGCGCCGCCCCGGCCCGCAGCACCGCGGCCTCGCCGGGCGTCCCCGGCAGGCCGCCATGGGCGCGCCAGGACCAGTACGCGAACGAGGCGCGCAGCCGCTTGCCGCTCGACAGCAGCCCGGCGACGGCTGCGGCCAGCGAGGCGGCCTGCGGCGCGACCGTGGTGACGTCGCGGTGCAGCCGTTCGGCGTGTGCGGCCAGCAGCGCGTCGACCTGCGTGCGCACCACGCCGGTCGGGCCCGTCGTCTCGGTCATCGGGCCAGAGTAGGCGAGGGGTCGCCGGCGCGAGGCGTTCAGGGTTTGACGGTGCCGCCGAGCGTCAGGGTGCGGACGCCGTCCCGGTCGAGGATCCCGACCAGCACGAACTCGGCGCCGCTCGAGCGGACGAACGACGCCTGTGCGGCCAGGCTGGGGTCCGGCTGGGTCGGTGGCGAGTCGGTGAACCCCGCCGCGACGAGCGGCCCGCGGATGGCCTGGAGCAAGGACGCCGCGTCCTGCGTGCTGCGCAGGTTGAGGCTGACCTGCACCGTGCCGTTCGGCTGCGGCGCGGCCGACGAGACGAGGATCTCGGCTCCCGCCGGCACGGGGATCAGCTGCGTCGGGAAGCCGGCGGCGAGCTTGCCGGTCGCGGTGTTCGGCGCGGGCCGGTCGGTCAGCAACGGCTCGGGGGAGGTGGGCGTGGGCGCCGGGTCGGTACCCACGAGGATGGCCGGGGCGCTCGTCGCGCACCCGGCCAGGACACCGGCCAGGAGCGTCAGCGCGACGAGAGCCCCGGCTGCGGAGCGGGTCGGCCAGTGCACCGGGACAGGGTAGCTGCGGGCGATGAGCGCGATCGTCCGAGTCGACCTTCGGCCTGTGGGCAACGACCCGCGGTCCACAGCGCCGCCGAGGGCGCCCGTCGCGGGGACGTCCGTGCGGTGTGCTCGGCGCATGCACACCCAGACCCTGCGCGTCACGGAGCCCCGCGAGCTGCTCTCGCTCATCCCGCACCGGCTGGGCTTTCAGCCGACCGAGTCCGTCGTGGCGGTGAGCCTGCGGCCGCCGCGTCGGCGCGTCGGGCTCGTGGCGCGGGTCGACCTCGCCGATCTCGCGAGCCCTCGGGACGGCGCACAGCTCGGTCGGGAGGTGGTGTCCCACCTCGGCGCGGACGGCGCCGAGCAGGCTCTGCTCGTGGTCTACACGCGCGAGGACCCGAGGTGCGGACCGGACCCGCTGGTGGCAGCCGCGATCGAGCACGTGCGGGAGGCCGCCGAGCTGGCGTTCGGCGACGTGCCGGTGTGGGCGGTGACCTCGACGGGATACCTCTCGCTGGACTGCGACGGTCCCTGTTGCCCGCTGGGCGGGCGTCCGTTGGCCGATCTGGCCTCGACTGCGGTCAACGCGCAGATGGTGCTCGCCGGGTCGGCGGTCGCCCGCTGCCGGGAGGACGTCGGGCGGATCCCGTCGGCCGGCAGCGAGGCGCGCCGCTCGGTCGCCCGGGTGCGCCGCCGGTGGCGGGCCCGGCACGTGCAGGCTCGCACCGACGCGAGCCTCCTCGAACGCTGGCGGACCGACTCGGTGGCGGCCTGGCGCCGAGCGGTCGACGAGCAGCTCGGCCGGTCCACCGGTCCGACGGCGGCGGCCCTGGGCCGGCTCGAGGCCGGCCTGACCGACGTGCGCGTTCGCGATGCCGTGCTCGTCGCGCTCGTCCCCGGTCAGGGTGACCTGCCGGAGCGGTGCGTCCGTGGCGAGCGTCCCGGTGCGGACGACGACGCTGCCCTCGGGCGGGCGCTCGCGCTCGTCGTCGACCCGCTCGACGGGGTGCCCGCTCCGGCGGCGGCGACGCGGGTTCACGAGTCGGTGCTCGAGGCGGTCGTCGCGCACGGAGAACGCGGCGCTCAGGCGGCCGCGCTCACGCTGCTCGGACTGCTCGCCTGGTGGCGTGGCGACGGCGCCCGGGCCCGGATCCTGCTGGAACGAGCGCTGGCGGACGACGACGGCTACCGGCTCGCGCTGCTCCTGGCCGAGTCGTTGTCGTGCGGTGTGCCGCCGGGCTGGGTGCGAGCGATGCCGTGAGCCCGTGCGACGTTCGGTCGTGGCGCCGCGGGCGAGGCGGCGGTAGCGTCGCGCCGGGTCCGGACCAGGTCCGGGACGTAGTCCGGCGCAGGAGGTCGCATGTCGGTCGTGGTGGGGTACGTCCCGACGGTGGAGGGAAGAGCGGCGCTGGACGCCGCCGTGCGGGAGTCGGCGCTGCGGCGCGAACGCGTGGTGGTGGTCGTCAGCACGCGGAGCGACGAGCCGTCCGAGCAGCAGCACGACCTCGACGTCGCGTTGGCGGCGGTGCACGAGGAGCTGGAGACAGCGGGCCTGGAGCACGAGATCCGCATGCTTGTCGGGGGTGACGTGGCAGAGGACCTGATCAGCACGGCCGAGGAGACTCGCGCCGAGCTTGTCATCATCGGCCTGCGGCGGCGCAGCCCTGTCGGCAAGCTGATCCTGGGCGCCAACGCGCAGCGGGTGCTGTTCGATGCGCCGTGCCCGGTCCTCACGGTCAAGCCCGAACTCTGAGAAGGGCCGGGAATCTTCCGCGCGCGTGGCTCGTTCGAGAACAGGAGCATCGCACCGGGATCACCCACCGGTCAGGTGGTGCACAACCGTCGGGCCGAGGAGGCCGTCGGTACAATATCTGTCTGTTCGTCGGACCGTGGCTGCGGTGCCGGTGCCGCCGATAGCTGCCGAAAGGTAATCCGTGTCGTCCAAGACGTTGACTCCTGCCCTCTCGCCCGAGCCTGAGGACTCTCGTCGTCGCGTGTCCGCTGCGACGGCCGCAAAGACGCGCGTGACCGCGACCGTCGACGACGAGGCGCCTGTCGCGCGCAAGCGTGCCGCCAAGAGCTCCAAGCCCTCGGCCCCGGCGGGGAAGGCGGCGAAGGTGGTCGATCCCACGGTGGACGTGGACGCTGAGGACGTCGAGGACGAGGTCGACGACATCGAGCCCGAGGGCGACATCGACCTGGTCGAGGACGTCGAGGAGGTCGTCGAGGAGGTCGAGGCCGTCGAGGTCGAGGCCAGCGTCGTCGAGGAGGAGTCCGTCGACGAGGAGGAGGCCCCGGCCAAGCCCGCGGAGGACGAGGGCGGCGATGACACCGGCTTCGTCTACTCCGACGCCGATGACGACGACGCCCCGGCGCAGCAGGTCGTCACGGCCGGCGCGACCGCGGACCCTGTCAAGGACTACCTCAAGCAGATCGGCAAGGTCGCGCTCCTCAACGCCGAGCAGGAGGTCGAGCTCGCCAAGCGCATCGAGGCCGGCCTGTTCGCCGAGGAGAGGCTGGGCAAGGAGTTCGCCGGCTTCGAGAAGGCCAAGGCGGACGCCGACACCCGACGGTTCGTGCGGGAGCTGGAGTGGATCGCGCAGGACGGCCGGCGCGCCAAGAACCACCTGCTGGAGGCCAACCTCCGCCTCGTCGTCTCGCTGGCCAAGCGCTACACCGGCCGCGGCATGCTCTTCCTCGACCTCATCCAGGAGGGCAACCTCGGCCTCATCCGTGCGGTCGAGAAGTTCGACTACACCAAGGGCTACAAGTTCTCGACGTATGCGACGTGGTGGATCCGGCAGGCGATCACGCGTGCCATGGCCGACCAGGCCCGCACCATCCGCATCCCGGTCCACATGGTCGAGGTCATCAACAAGCTCGCGCGGGTGCAGCGGCAGATGCTCCAGGACCTGGGCCGCGAGCCCACCCCGGAGGAGCTCGCCAAGGAGCTCGACATGACCCCCGAGAAGGTCGTCGAGGTTCAGAAGTACGGCCGCGAGCCCATCTCGCTGCACACCCCGCTCGGCGAGGACGGCGACAGCGAGTTCGGCGACCTCATCGAGGACTCCGAAGCCGTGGTGCCGGCGGACGCGGTGAGCTTCACGCTGCTCCAGGAGCAGCTGCACCAGGTGCTCGACACCCTCTCGGAGCGCGAGGCGGGCGTCGTGTCGATGCGGTTCGGCCTCACCGACGGCCAGCCGAAGACGCTCGACGAGATCGGCAAGGTCTACGGCGTGACGCGTGAGCGCATCCGCCAGATCGAGTCGAAGACGATGTCCAAGCTGCGGCACCCGTCGCGCTCGCAGGTGCTGCGCGACTACCTGGACTGAGCCTGTCGTAGGCGGACACGGGGAGGGCGGCCTTCGGGCGGCCCTCCCCGTGTCGTTCGCGCGAGCGTCATGCCCGGTGGTGCACCGGCCCGGAGCGTGCTCGTGCGGCATCCCTCGGGCAACGACCGGGGTTCTGCTCGGCCGTGCGCACGAGCCGGGACGCCGACTGGGTGGCACCTCGGCCGGGGAGGGTCCGCGAACCCTGGTCGTGCGACCTGTGGACGCTCCCGGCCGCCGATCGGCGGTGCACGCCACACTGCGTGCCGGACGATGCGGAGCAGGTGCGGCCACAGGGGAAGGCGCGGGCATGGCGACACCGCTGCGATGACGCAGGTGAGGGGGTCCAGGTGGCAGCCCGGACCCCCTCGGCGCACGAATCAAGGTCGACCTTCTGGGTAGAGATGGAGCTCGAATGCGCGCACCCCTATGGTCTCATCGCCGGGAAGCACCCCGCGGTCGCCGTCGCCCGAACGGGTGTCCCGGTCGTTGCTCGTGGCGCCCGGCGCGGTGGCGAGCCCGGAGCCCGCAGCTCGGGCGGTGCGTGGGCTGGTCCGGGACGGCGTCACTGCCGGCACCGGCGGCGTGCGCCCGAGCCCGACACGCCCGACGCCTTCCGGGCCGCGCAGGTCGTCCCGGTTGTCCGGGACGTTCATCTCGCAATTGGCGGGCCGAGGGTCTCTCCGGTGCCCGCGGGTGGGGTCACCCCATCGTGTGGCGGGCGTCCGGGCTGGTCGTGATGCCTAGGGTGCGCCGATGTCATGACGGGAGTCGGGACGAGGAGTGTGGCAGGGAGAGACGCATCACCGTGACCAACGCCGCATCGCCGACGGCAGAAGCGTTCGCCGCGCTGCCGGACGGCGCCTACCTCGTGGACCGCGGCCGCACCGTGACCTCCTGGAACTCGGCCGCCGAAGACATCAGCGGCAACTCGGCGCGCGAGGTGCTGGGCCACTGCTGCGGCGACGGGCTGCTCGACCACGTGGACGACGAGGGTCGCTCGATCTGCGGCGAGCAGTGCCCGCTGCTGCAGACCATGCACGACGGTCAGCCGCGCACGGTGCGGGTGATGCTCCACCATCGCGAGGGGCACCCGGTGCCGGTCGAGGTGCGAGCCGCGCCGCTGCAGGACGCGCACGGCACGGTGGTCGGGGCGGTCGAGACGTTCCGGCGGGACGTCGACCGGTTCGCCGAGCGGGCGCCGCTGGACGTGCTGGACGTGCTGGACGTGCCGGACGGTGCGGACCCGCTGACCGCCTTGGGGAACTGCCGGTCGCTGGAGTCCTACCTCGTCGACCGGCTGGCGGCCCTGGCCCACCACGGGCTGCCGCTCGGCGTGCTGCTCTGCGACGTGGACGGCTTGACCGAGACCAACGACCGCTTCGGCCGGGCTGCTGGGGATCGGCTGCTGCAGGTGGTGGCGGACACCCTGGTGCAGTGCCTGCCCGGACCCGGCCGGGCCTTCCGGTACGGCGGTGACGAGCTCGTCGGCCTCGTCTCGCACGACGACCTGAGGACCTTCGCAAGCCGCGTGTGCGCCTACGTCGCCGAGTCACGCATCGGGCTGCCGGACGCCGTGCTGCGCGTGACGATGTCGGTGGGCGCGACGATGGCACGCCCGGGCGAGGACCACACCGACGTGCTGCGACGGGCAGCGCGGCTGCTCCGGAGGGCGCGTAACGCCGGAGGGAACCGCGCGGTCACGGACGCGGTGGTGGGGCGGCGGTAGGACGCGGTCAGCCCGCGACGCCGGCGCCCGCGCCGTGCTCCGCGTGCAGGCGGTCGGTCTCGTCCTGCACGTGGGTCGCCACGGAGGAGAACTTGTCGGCGTGCTCACGCGCGTGGTGCGCGCAGAACAGCAGCTCTCCGGAGGGCAGGAGGACGCGGACGTAGGCCTGCGCGCCGCAACGGTCGCAACGGTCGGCTGCGGTCAGCGGGGCGGGGGTCTGGGTCGCGTTCACGAATCCATAGAACCACCCCGGGCGCGGATCCATGTCACCGGGTGGCCCAGGTTCGCCCTGCGCGTACAGAATCGTGACGTCCGGTCACATCGTCGTGACGTCCGTGACACGTCCTGCACCGTCGCACCACAGGGTCGACACACCGGGGTCCACGTGCTTGAGCCGCTCCCGGCCCAGGCCGCCGCCGCGTGCCGACCGAGGGGCGTCGGCACCCGCGGCTACCATCCTGGCGTGACGACGACCGACTCCCAGTCCAGCTACACGGCCCGGCACCTCTCGGTGCTCGAGGGCCTGGAGGCGGTCCGCAAGCGTCCGGGCATGTACGTGGGCACCACCGACAGCCGCGGCCTCATGCACTGCCTCTGGGAGATCATCGACAACGCGGTCGACGAGGCCCTGGGCGGCTACTGCGAGCACATCGAGGTCGTGCTGCGCGCCGACGGGTCGGTCGAGGTGCGTGACGACGGGCGCGGCATCCCGGTCGACATCGAGCCGAAGACGGGCCTGACGGGCGTCGAGGTCGTCTTCACCAAGCTGCACGCCGGTGGCAAGTTCGGGGGCGGGTCGTACGCCGCGTCCGGTGGCCTGCACGGCGTCGGCGCCTCCGTCGTCAACGCCCTCTCGGCGCGGCTGGACGTCGAGGTGGACCGCAACGGGCGCACCTACCGGATGGCGTTCCATCGTGGCGAGCCGGGGGAGTTCGCCGGCGAGGGACCGGACGCCCCGTTCGAGCCCTTCGTCTCCGGCTCGGTGCTGGAGACGGTCGGCAAGGTGGGCAAGGCCGTCACCGGCACGCGCGTGCGGTACTGGGCGGATCGGCAGATCTTCCTGCCGTCCGCGGTGTTCTCGTACGACGAGCTGGCCACGCGCGCGCGCCAGACGAGCTTCCTGGTGCCCGGGCTGGAGATCACGCTGCGCGACGAGCGCGGCCTGCCGGGCACGTCGGGTGAGGTTGGGCCGCACTCCGAGACCTTCCGGCACACCGGTGGCGTGGTCGACTTCGTCGACTACCTGGCCCCCGACCCGAAGGTCACCGAGGTCTGGCACCTGGCGGGCTCGGGCACGTTCACCGAGACGGTGCCCGTGCTCGACGAGCGCGGACACATGACGCCGCAGGCGGTCGAGCGCATGTGCGAGGTGGACGTCGCGCTGCGGTGGGGCATCGGGTACGAGACCGACGTGCGCTCGTTCGTCAACATCATCGCCACGCCGAAGGGCGGTACCCACGTTGCAGGCTTCGAGCAGGCGTTGCTCAAGACGCTGCGCGACGCCGTGACGGCCAACGCCCGCCGTCTCAAGGTCTCGGCGAAGAACGGCGAGGAGCGGCTGGAGAAGGACGACGTGATGGCGGGCCTGACGGCGGTCGTCACCGTGCGCCTGGCCGAACCGCAGTTCGAAGGCCAGACGAAGGAGGTGCTGGGGACCGCCGCCGTGCGCGGCATCGTCGCCAAGGTCGTCGGCAGCGAGCTGAACGCTCTCCTCACCTCGACCAGGGGCGCCGTCAAGGCGCAGGCCACGGCGCTGCTCGACAAGATCGTCGCGGAGATGCAGGGACGCCTGGCGGCGCGCAAGCAGAAGGAGATCTCGCGCCGCAAGACCGCGCTGGAGTCCAGCTCGCTGCCGCCCAAGCTGGCCGACTGCCGCATCGACGACGTCGAGCGCAGCGAGCTGTTCATCGTCGAGGGGGACAGCGCCCTCGGTACCGCCAAGCTCGCGCGCTCGTCGGACTACCAGGCGCTGCTGCCCATCCGCGGCAAGATCCTCAACGTCCAGAAGGCCTCGATCTCGGACATGCTCCACAACGCCGAGTGCGCGGCGATCATCCAGGTGGTCGGCGCCGGCTCGGGCCGCACGTTCGACCTGGAGCAGGCCCGCTACGGCAAGATCATCATGATGACGGACGCCGACGTCGACGGCGCCCACATCCGTACCCTGCTGCTCACGCTGTTCTACCGGTACATGCGCCCGATGGTGGCCGCCGGCCGGGTGTACGCCGCGGTGCCGCCGCTGCACCGGATCGAGCTCATGGGCAACCGCAAGGCCGACGAGGACAAGTACCTCTACACGTACTCGGAGGCGGAGCTCGTCACCACGCTGAAGAAGCTCGAGCGGGCCGGCCGGCGCTACTCGGACGACATCCAGCGCTACAAGGGCCTCGGCGAGATGGATGCCGAGCAGCTCGCGGAGACGACCATGGACCCACGCCACCGCACGCTGCGGCGCGTCACCGTGGCCGCCGCCGAACGCGCGGAGCAGGTCTTCGACATGCTCATGGGCTCCGACGTCGGTCCCCGTCGGGACTTCATCGTCGAGCACGCCGACGAGCTCGACCGCAGCAAGATCGATGCCTGAGCGCCGCCGTCGTCCTGGGAGGATGTCCGCGTGATGTCACCTCGTACCACCGGTGGTCGTGCTCGTGCTCCGCGGGTGGTGGCGTCATGAACGAGGTCCTGGACCTGCAGGACGTCTCGATCGTCCGGGGCGCGACCACCATCCTCGACGGCCTGTCGTGGACCGTCCGCGACGGCGAGCGGTGGGTGGTGCTGGGACGCAACGGCGCCGGGAAGACGACGCTGCTGCAGATCGCGTCGGGACGCATGCACCCGAGCCACGGCGCCGCCGACGTCCTCGGGGCACGTCTGGGCCGTGTCGACGTGTTCGAGCTGCGCCCCCGCATCGGCCTGTCGAGCGCGGCACTGGCCGAGCACATCCCGTCCGGCGAGCTGGTGCGTGACGTCGTCGTCACCGCCGCGTACGGCGTCACGGGTCGGTGGCGCGAGCAGTACGAGGACCTCGACGAGGCCCGGGCGAACGACCTGCTCACGGTGTTCGGCGTCGACCACCTGGCGCGGCGCTACTTCGGCACGCTGTCGGAGGGTGAGCGCAAGCGGGTGCAGATCGCCCGCGCGCTCATGAGCGACCCCGAGCTGCTGCTGCTCGACGAGCCCGCCGCCGGTCTCGACCTCGGTGGTCGTGAGGAGCTGGTCGGTGCCCTGGCCGAGCTGGCGCGCGACCCGCGCTCGCCGGTGCTGGTGCTGGTCACGCACCACGTCGAAGAGATCCCGCCCGGCTTCACCCACGTGCTCCTGCTGCGGCAGGGCCACGTCGAGGCGGCCGGTCCGCTCGACGAGGTGCTCACCGCCGAGCACCTGTCGACGACGTTCGGGGTCGAGCTCGAGCTCGACCGGCACGGCGAGCGCTGGTCGGCACGCGCCGTGCCGAGCACGGTGCGCACCGGCGCCCACTGACGGGCCGGCCGCGAAGGCCCACCGGCATCGGCACAGTTCGCGCTAGTGTCGAGCCAGGCAGCACCGCTGAAGTGGCGCTGCCCGGGAGGGGGACGCCGTGGCCTGGCTGTGGTGGCTCGGAGCCGCGTTGGTGCTGGCGATCGCCGAGGAGCTCTCCCTCGGCCTGGTTCTCCTCATGCTCTCGGGCGGTGCGCTGGCCGGCGCCGTCGCTGCGGGGTTCGGCGCCTCGGTCGTCGTGCAGGTGATCGTCGCCGTCGTCGTCGCCGTGCTGCTGCTGTTCACGCTGCGGCCGTGGTTGCTGCGGCGCCTGCGCACGCGGCAGCGGCTCGTGGAGACCAACGTCAACGCGCTGGTCGGGCGCCAGGCGGTGGCCGTCACCGACGTGGCCGGCAACGGCGGCCGGGTGAAGATCGGCGGCGAGGTGTGGACGGCGCGGACCCGTACGGGCGCGCTCGTCGCGGCGGGCACGCCGGTGCGCGTGACCCAGATCGACGGCGCGACCGCCGTCGTCGAACCCATCGAGGAGTGACATGAACGTCAACGTCGGCGAAGCGATCGGCCTGGTCGTCCTCGCCCTGATCGCGCTCTTCGTCATCATCGCGCTGATGCGTGCCGTGCGGATCGTGCGGCAGGCGGAGGCCTACATCGTCGAGCGGCTGGGGCGCTACTCCCGGACGCTGGACGCGGGCCTGCACCTGCTCGTCCCGTTCGTCGACCGCGTGCGCGCCCGGGTGGACCTGCGGGAGCAGGTGGTGTCGTTCCCGCCGCAGCCGGTCATCACCTCCGACAACCTCGTCGTGTCCATCGACACCGTCATCTACTTCCAGGTGACCGAGCCGCGGGCGGCGGTCTACGAGATCGCCAACTACTACACCGGCATCGAGCAGCTCACCGTCACCACGCTCCGTAACGTCATCGGCACCATGGACCTCGAGCAGACCCTGACCAGCCGTGACCAGATCAACGGCCAGCTGCGCGGGGTGCTCGACGAGGCGACGGGCAAGTGGGGCATCCGTGTCAACCGCGTGGAGCTCAAGGCGATCGACCCGCCGCCCACCATCCAGAGCTCGATGGAGCAGCAGATGCGCGCCGAGCGCGACCGTCGCGCCACGATCCTCACCGCCGAGGGCGTCAAGCAGTCCAAGATCCTCACGGCCGAGGGGGAGAAGCAGGCCGCGGTGCTGCGGGCCGAGGGCGACGCGCAGTCGGCGGTGCTCCGCGCCGAGGGCGACGCGCGCGCCATCCTCCAGGTGTTCGACGCGATCCACCGTGGCGACGCCGACCCGAAGCTGCTGGCGTACCAGTACCTGCAGACGTTGCCGAAGATCGCCGAGAGCCCGTCGAGCACCATGTGGTTCCTGCCCGCCGAGCTGTCCGGGGCGCTCGGTCAGCTCGCGCGCGGCTTCGCCGGGACGGGGGCGCCCTCGCCGGACGAGCCGTCGGCTACGGCGGCCGAGCGGTCCGTCGCGTACCCGACGGGCAACCTGCCGCCGGTGTCGCTGCCGACCGCCGCCGAGGCGCTCGCCGAGGCGCGCCGCCAGTCCGCGGCGGCCACGGCGGATGCCACCGACGCCGGCTCGCGCAGCGGCATGCCGTTCAACCCCGATGTCGAGGCAGGGCAGCGCCCGAGCGGTGCACCACGGGCGGGGCACGCGCGGCCGGTGGCGCCGGAAGCCCCGGAGGAGCCGACCGGCGAGTGACCCACCCCGGAGCCATGCGATCCGCCGCTCGTGCGGGCCGGTCGCATGGCTCCGTCGCGACGGGCGCCCCGGCGCGCGAGGACGGCCCGAGGACCAGGGTGCCGCCGGAACTTGCTGAGTGAGTACTCACTCATTTACGCTGGAGCCGTGCAGATGCCTTCTGGTCGGTCCGGGCGTGCCGCTCCGTTGCCGCCGGACGAGCGGCGCCTGGCGATCCTCAGGGCTGTGCTGCCCGTGGTGCGGGCGCGCGGCACGGACGTGACGACGCGGGAGCTCGCCGAGGCGGCGCAGGTCGCGGAGGGCACGCTCTTCCGGGTGTTCGACGACAAGGACTCGCTGGTCCGAGAGGCCATCGCGGCCGCCCTCGACTCGGCCGAGTTCGTCGCCGCGCTGGCGGCGATCGACGTCGACCTGCCCATCGAGCAGCGCGTCGCGGCCGCCGTCCAGGCAGGCGTGGCCCGGATGGGCGACTTCGCGCTGTGGATGTCGACGTTCCACCGGCACCCCCGTGACGGGGACCGGCCCCGACGGGGCGGCGCGCACGCCGGTCCGCACGAGGGCTGGGCGCAGCGCCGGGAGGCCACCCAGGTGCTCGTGCGGGCGCAGCTGCGGCGCCTCCTCGAGCCCGACGCCGACCGGATCCGGTTCCCGATCGACAGCGCGATCCTCCTGCTCGAGGCGATGCTCATGGGCACGGTGGTGCAGTCCGCCGGGCGCTTCCGGCTGGGCCTGAGCACCACCGAGGCCGCCCCGGACCTCGTCGTCGACTTCTTCCTGCACGGGGTGCTGCACCCCGTGCCGGTCACGTCCTAGCACCGTCCATCTCCGAGAGGGAGACCCATGCTGGTCCGGCTCCTGCGCGAGCATCTCCGTCCCTACGCGGGCACGGCGCTCGTGGTCGTCGTCCTGCAGATCGTGCAGGTCGTCGCGACGCTCTACCTCCCCAGCCTCAACGCCGACATCATCGACAAGGGCGTCGCGGTGGGGAACACCCACGAGATCTGGCGGCTCGGCGGCATCATGCTCGCCGTCAGCCTCGCCCAGGTGGTCTGCGCGGTCGGCGCCGTCTACCTCGGCGCGCGCACCGCGATGGCGCTCGGCCGCGACATGCGGGCCCGGCTGTTCGACCGGGTGCAGGCCTTCTCCCAGCAGGAGATGGGCTCGTTCGGTGCCCCGACGCTCATCACGCGCACGACGAACGACGTGCAGCAGGTGCAGATGGTCGTCCTCATGACGTTCACCATCATGCTCATGGCGCCGATCATGCTGGTCGGCGGCGTCATCATGGCGCTGCGCGAGGACGTCGCGCTGTCCGGGGTGCTGCTGGTCGTGGTGCCCGTGCTGGCGGTCGTCGTCTCGTTCGTCGTGACGAAGATGGTGCCCTGGTTCCGCAAGATGCAGGCGCGGATCGACGCGGTCAACCGCGTCATGCGCGAGCAGCTGGCCGGCGTGCGCGTCATCCGTGCGTTCGTCCGGGAGGCGAGCGAGCGCGAGCGGTTCGGCAAAGCCAACGAGGACGTCTACGAGGCCGGTGTCCGTGCCGGCATGTACATGGCGGTGCTGTTCCCCATGGTGATGTTCGTCATGAACGCGACCAGCGTGTCCGTGCTGTGGTTCGGAGCGCGTCGCATCGACAACGGTCAGATGCAGATCGGTGCCCTCACCGCGTTCATCAGCTACATCGTCTTCATCCTCATGGCCGTGATGATGAGCTCGCTGATCTTCGTCATGATCCCGCGCGCCATGGTGTCCTCCGAGCGCATCGCTGCGGTGGTCGACACCGCGCCGACCGTGCTGCCGCCGATCCGGCCGGTGCCGCTGCCGGCCGGCACCGAGCGCGGACGCCTCGAGCTGTCCGGGGTGGAGTTCCGCTACCCCGGCGCCGAGGACGCGGTGCTGCAGGACATCGACCTGCTCGCCGAACCGGGCAGGACCACGGCGATCATCGGTTCGACCGGCTCGGGCAAGACGACGCTGGTGAACCTCGTGCCCAGGCTCTACGACGTCACGGCCGGCACGGTGACCGTGGGTGGCGTCGACGTGCGGGACGTCGCGCCCGACGAGCTCTGGGGCCTCATCGGGCTCGTGCCGCAGAAGCCCTACCTGTTCTCCGGCACCGTGCGCTCCAACCTGCAGTTCGGTGCGCCGGACGCGACCGACGAGGAGCTGTGGCACGCGCTCGAGGTGGCGCAGGCGCGCAGCTTCGTCGAAGCGATGGAGGGCGGCCTGGACGCGCCGATCGCGCAGGGCGGCACCAACGTGTCCGGCGGCCAGCGCCAGCGACTGGCGATCGCCCGGGCGATCGCCCGCAGACCTGCGATCTACCTCTTCGACGACTCGTTCTCCGCGCTCGACTACGCGACGGATGCCGCACTGCGCGCCGCGCTCGTGCCGGAGACCCGGGACTCGACCGTGGTCGTCGTGGCGCAGCGCGTCGCGACCATCCGCAACGCCGACCGGATCGTCGTCCTCGACGACGGCAGGATCGTCGGCTCCGGCACCCACGCCGAGCTGCTCGAGAGCAACCCGACGTACCAGGAGATCGTGTACTCGCAGCTGAGCGTGGAGGAAGCGGCATGAGCGCCGAGGAGAACGGCGAGGGGACCCCGGCGGCGGCGGTCGTGCGGCCACCGCGCCGGCGCGGGCCTATGGGCGGCGGTCCGATGGGCGGCATGGGCATGCCGGGGGAGAAGGCCAAGGACCTCAAGGGCTCCGGCAAGCGACTCGTCGGCCTGCTGCGGCCGCAGCGGGCTCGGCTGGTCGGGATGGTCCTGCTCGGGGTGCTGTCGGTCGCGGCGGCCGTGCTCGGGCCGAAGATCCTCGGCAACGGCACCAACGTCATCTTCGAGGGCCTCATGGGCCGGATGATCGCCAAGCAGCTGCCGGCGGGCGTCGACCCCCGCACGGTGAGCGTCGACCAGGTGATCGCCTCGCTGCGCGCCCGGGGCGAGGGGCAGGTCGCCGACCTGCTCGCCGGCATGCACAACGTCCACATCGGGCAGGGCGTGGACTTCCGCCGCCTGCTGATGATCCTGCTGCTCGTGCTGGGCATCTACGTGGTGTCCGCGGTGTTCGGCTGGCTGCAGTTCCGGCTCACCATCCGGATGGTGCAGACCACTGCCCGTCAGCTGCGCAGCGACGTCGAGTCGAAGCTCGGCCGGCTGCCGCTGTCGTACTTCGACCGGCAGCCTCGCGGCGAGCTGCTGTCCCGCGTGACGAACGACATCGACAACGTCGCCCAGACCATGCAGCAGACGTTCTCGCAGCTCATCACGTCGGTGCTGACCGTGATCGGCGTGCTCGTCATGATGTTCACGATCTCCTGGGAGCTGTCGCTCGTCGCGCTGGTCACCGTGCCGCTGGCGCTGGCCATCGCCGGCGCGATCGCCAAGCGCTCACGGCCGCAGTTCGTCGCGCAGTGGACGCACACCGGCGAGCTCAACGCGCACATCGAGGAGATGTTCACCGGGCACGCCCTGGTGACGGTGTTCGGACGGCAGCGTCAGGCGGCGAAGGTCTTCGCCGAGCGGAACGGCAAGCTCTACGACGCGAGCTTCAAGGCCCAGGCGATCTCCGGGATCATCCAGCCCGCGCTCGGCTTCATCGCGAACCTCAACTACCTCATCATCGCCGTCGTCGGTGGCCTCAAGGTCGCCTCGGGCACGCTGACGCTCGGCGACGTGCAGGCGTTCATCCAGTACAGCCGCCAGTTCAGCCAGCCGATCACCCAGATCGCGGCCATGGCGAACTTGCTGCAGTCCGGCGTCGCCTCGGCCGAGCGCGTCTTCGAGCTGCTGGACGCCGACGAGCAGTCGCCCGACCCGATACCCGCCGCCAAGCTCGCCCAGCCGGTCAAGGGGCGGGTCGAGTTCGAGCACGTGGCCTTCCAGTACGACCCCGAGAAGCCGCTCATCCGGGACCTGTCGCTGGTCGCCGAGCCTGGGCACACGATCGCGATCGTCGGGCCCACGGGGGCGGGCAAGACGACGTTGGTCAACCTCGTCATGCGGTTCTACGAGGTCAACGGCGGTCGGATCTCGCTGGACGGCGTCGACACCCGCACCCTGACGCGGGACGAGCTGCGGTCCCAGATGGGCATGGTGCTGCAGGACACCTGGATGTACGAGGGCACCATCGCCGAGAACATCGCCTACGGGGTGGACGGGGCGACTCGCGAGCAGGTCGTCGCGGCGGCCACGGCCACGCACGTCGACCGCTTCGTCCGAACCCTGCCCCAGGGCTACGACACGAAGATCGACGACGAAGGCGGGTCCCTGTCGGCGGGTGAGAAGCAGCTGCTGACGATCGCCCGCGCCTTCCTCGTGGACCCGACGATCCTCATCCTCGACGAGGCGACGAGCTCGGTGGACACGCGCACCGAGGTGCTGGTGCAGAAGGGCATGGCGGCGCTGCGCGAGGGGCGGACCTCGTTCGTCATCGCGCACCGGCTGTCGACCATCAGGGACGCCGACCTCATCCTCGTCATGGAGCACGGCGACATCGTCGAGCAGGGCACCCACGCCGAGCTGCTCGAGGCGCACGGCGCCTACGCCCGGCTGTACGAGAGCCAGTTCGCCTCGGCGGCGGTCGAGGAGTCCTGACCAGCACGGACCGCGACGGCCGCATGCCCGGGACGATCCCCGGGCACGCGGCCGTCGCGGCGTCCGGGAAGCCCTAGGCTTCGGGCGTGCCCCTCGTATCGTTTCGATCGCGGAGCAGACCCGTCCCCGCCACCCGGGTGGTCCGGGACCGGCTGACGGTCACGCTCTACGGCTCGTACACCGTGTGGGGCTGGCTGCTGTACAGCTTCAACCCCAGCGTGCCGCTGCTGGGTCGCGATCTCGGGATCAGCGACGCGCTCGTAGGCCTGCACGGCACGGCGATGGCCGCCGGCGGGCTGGTCGCATCGTTCGTCGCGCCGCGGGTGGTGCTGCGCCAAGGCAGACGCGCCGCGATCCTCGGTGGTGGTGGTCTCGTGGTGGTGGGCGTCGTCGGGCTGCTCACCGGGCCGGTGCTGGCGTGGACCCTCACCGCGATGTTCGTGCTGTCGATCGGCGGGAACGTCCTCATCTCCGCGACCCAGGTGGGTCTGGCGCTGCACCAGGGGCGCGCCGCCTCGGCGGCGATCAGCGAGGGCAACGCGGTCGGATCGGGCGTCGGCCTGCTCGGGCCGCTGGCGGTCGGCGCGGCGGTGGCCATCGGCTGGGGCTGGCGGGTCGGTGTGCTGGTCACGGCGCTGCTCGCGGTCGTCGTCCTGGTGCTCGTCGCCCGGCTGCCCGACACGGCCAGCCTGCCGCGGCGTGCCGCACCGGCCGCGGCACCCCACGGCGACCAGACCCCTGCGCCGCAGCGGTGGCGCCGGTCGCCGGCCGCGATCCTGTTCCTCGGGGGCGTCGTGGCCACCATCGCGGTCGAGAACGCCACCACCTACTGGTCCACCGCGCTGCTCATCGCCCGCACCGGAGCCGGCGCGGGGATCGCCGCCGCCGCGACAGCCGGGCTGGTGGCCGGCATGACGGCGATCCGGCTGATCATCGGGCCCATGTCGTTGCGCGTCCCGCCGGCGCGCCTGCTGGTGGCGGGGTTCCTGTTCACCGTCGTCGGCTGGGCGGTGCTCTGGACGACGACGAGCACGGGCGTCGCCCTGGCCGGGCTGGTGCTGGCCGGGCTGGGCCTCGGCGTGCAGTACCCGCTGTCCATCGCGCTGCTGCTGGCCGCCTCGCCGGGGCACTCGGACCGCGCCCAGGGCGACGCGACGCTGTGGGGCGCCGTGTCGATCGGCATCGCGCCGTTCCTCCTGGGATGGCTCTCCGACCGGGTCGGGATGCACACCGCGTTCGTCGCCGTGCCGCTGTTCGCGCTCGCGGGCGCGGTGGCGGCCACGCTCGGCGGCCGGGCGCTGCGCCGGGTGGCCGGTGCGGACTGACAGGATCTGACCGTGCTGAACCCGCAGGTGCTCCCGGTGGCCGAAGCCGCCGACGAGCGGTTGGCGGACTACGTGTCACTGACGGACGTCGCGCTGCGCTCCCGGCACGAGCCCGCGGCCGGGCTGTACATCGCCGAGAGCTCGACGGTGCTCGCGCGGGCGCTGGCGGCCGGCCACCGGCCGCGCTCGGTGCTGCTGGCACCGCGCTGGCTGCCCGACGTCCTGGCCATGCTGGCGGCGGCGCCGGCCGGCGGGGACGTGCCGGTGTATGTCGCCGACGAGCCGATGCTCGAGGCGATCACCGGGTTCCACGTGCACCGCGGGGCGCTGGCGGCGATGCACCGGCCGGAGCTGCCGCCGCTGCGGGCCGTCCTGGAGGGCGCGCGGCGCGTCGTGGTGTTCGAGGACATCGTCGACCACACGAACCTGGGGGCGGGGATCCGGGCCTGTGCCGCGCTCGGCGCGGACGCGTTCCTGGTCACGCCCCGCAGCGCCGATCCGCTCTACCGCAGGTCGGTGCGGGTGTCGATGGGCACCGTCTTCCAGGTGCCGTGGACCCGCATCGACCCGTGGCCGGCCGGCATCGACGCCCTGCGCGACGCAGGTTTCGTCGTCGCGGCCCTGGCCTTGTCGGACGACGCGATCAGCCTCGACGAGCTCGCCGCCGATCCGCCCGAGAAGCTCGCGCTGGTGGTCGGCACCGAGGGCGACGGGCTCAAGCCGCGCACGATCGCGTCCGCCGACGTCGTGGTGAAGATCCCGATGAGCGGGGGAGTGGACTCGCTCAACGTCGCCAGCGCGCTGGCCGTGGCGCTGTGGGCCACGCGGCGGTAGCGGCACCGGTCGCGGTCCGGACCGGCGGATGCGGCGGTGGGGCGCAGGTGGTCACGGCACCGGGAGCAGGGCTGCGACCGGCCGGTTCGCCGGGAGCCGGACGACGAACGAGGTGTGGCCGTCGCGGGAGCCGGCCGTGACGGATCCGCCGGCGCGCTCGACGAGGCCGCGCACGATCGTCAGCCCGAGCCCGGTTCCGCCGTCGTCGCGGCTCCGGGCCTCGTCCAGCCGGACGAACGGCTCGAAGATCCGCTCCCGCTGCTCGTCGGGGATGGGTGCGCCGTCGTTGGTCACGGTGAGCACGACGAGGTCCGGCCCCTCGTCGTCGAGGTCGACCCGGACGCCGGTCGCGGCATGGCCCAAGGCGTTGTCGAGCAGGTTGCGCAGCACCCGGTGCAGGTCGGCAGGCGCGATCGACGCCGGGCGGGCGGTGGTCCGATTGTCGACGACGCGGACCCGCTCGGCGTCCGGGGCGGGGTAGCCGGCGAGCACGCGGTCGACCGCAGCGTCCGGATCGGTGGCCGCGCCCGGCGCAGCGGTCGCCGATCGGGCTCGGCTGACCGCCAGGAGCTGCTCGGAGAGGTCCTGGAGGCGCTCGATCTCGGCGAGCACGTGGCGCAGCGTCTCATCGGCCGTGACGTCCTCGGGGTGGGCGAGGGCGACCTCGACCGCCGCCCGCAACGAGGTGAGCGGGCCGCGCAGCTCGTGCGCGGCGTCGGCGGTGAACCGCTGCTGGGCCTGGAAGCTGTCGTCCAACCGGGCGAGCATCGTGTCGAGCGTGGCGGCGAGCGCGCCGAGCTCGTCGTGCCGCCGCGTGGGCAACAGGCGTGTGCCGTTGGCCGTCGAGGTGATGCGGGCCGCCTCCCGTCGCATCCGCTCGACGGGACGTAGTGCCAGCCGGACCGTCACGGCGGCGGTGGCCGTCACGAGCAGCCAGGCCAGTGCCGCTCCCCACCAGAGGTAGCGGCTCATGCCCGCGACCGTGGCGTCCGCGGCGGCCGGGGTGACGTACACGTAGACGTGGTAGCCAGTGGTGTCGCCCCGCACCAGTATCTGGTCACGCTTGCCGGTGAGCGTGCCGGTCACCATGTCCGGCATCTTGGAGACGCCGGTAGCAGACGGCATCACGATGACGGTGGCGACCCCGGTGAGGGTCTCCTGCGACGGGGCGGCAGCAGGGTCGGGCATCGGCCCCGTCCATCCCTGTCTCCGCACCGTCGACTCGTCAGCTCCGTCCACGAACGTGCCGTCGCTGCGGAACAGCTGGTACGGCACATAGGCGGGTGGCTTGATCGCATCTGCCCAGCGCGGGGCGGCGATCAGCAGGTCGAGTGCCTCGGTCATGGCAGTCTGCTGTGTGACGTCCACCTGCTGGCGGTGCACCTCGGCGCGGAACCAGAGGACGCCGCCGACCAGGAGCACCGCCGCGACCAGGCCCGCGGCGGCGGCGACCCGCACGTCGATCCGCTGCCACGGCTGTGTGGCGCTCGTGACCCTCACCGGGACGCCCCCCGGTCGTCGACCAGCCGGTACCCGGCGCTGCGGACCGTCTGGAGCGAGCGGCGGTCGAAGGGCGCGTCGACCTTGCGGCGCAGCGCGCTCACCCTGACCTCCACGAGGTTGACGTCGTCGGCCTCGCCGGGCCAGGCGGCCACGAGGATCGCCTCCTTGCTCAGCACGGCGCCGTCGGCGCGCGCGAGCACCTCGAGCAGGGCGAACTCCCGGGCCGACACGGGCACGGCGCTCCCACCGCGATGCACCTCGCGGCGCACGGTGTCGATGTCGAGGTCCCCGACCCGGAAGACGTCACCGCCGACGAGCGGCGAGCGGCGCAGCAGGCTGCGCAGCCGCGCCAGCAGCACCGGGTAGCGGAAGGGCTTGCGCAGGTAGTCGTCGGCGCCTGCCGCCAGCGAGCCCACCTCGTCGCGCTCCGCGTCCCGCGCGGTGAGCACGAGGATCGGCGTGACGACGTCCTCGGCCCGCAGCGAGCGGCACACCTCCAGCCCGGACATGGCCGGGAGCATGAGGTCGAGCACGATCGCGTCGTAGCCGCCGGTCCGTGCCAGGAGGAACCCGGCGCGGCCGTCGTCAGCAACGTCCACGACGAAGCCGTCGAGCCCGAGCCCGCGCGCCAGCACCTGCGCCAGGCGTCGCTCGTCCTCGACCAGGAGGATCCGCACGGGCACAACATGCCACACGGCGGTGGCCGGCCCCGGGTCGCGGTCAGCGGCGCGTCAGGAAGAGCCGAGCACCGTGCTCGGGTGGCGATCCTCAGCAGCCCGCGCGTCCTTGCTCCGTCGATGGCGCGTCCCGGACGCGATCCGGGCACGTGGCTCGCCGCGTCGATGGCCCTCGGGCTGTCCGCCCTGTACGCCGCGGTGTCACTGCGCCGCCATGCGCTCCTGCGCACCACCGGCTTCGACCTCGGCATCTTCGAGCAGGAGGTGCGCTCGTACGCGTCCGGGCACTGGCCGACGTCGACGCTCAAGGGGCCCGGCTTCCCGCTGCTCGGCGACCACTTCTCGCCCGTGACCGCCGTGCTGGCGCCCGCGTACCGGCTGTTCCCCGGGCCCGGCACGCTGCTCGTCGCCCAGGCGCTGCTGCTGGGGATCGCGGTGGTGCCCCTTGTCCGGTGGGCGCACCGGGTGGCCGGGACCGGGGCGGCGCTCGTCGTCGGGCTGGGCTTCGGCCTGTCGTGGGGCATCGCCCAGGCCGTGGTCTTCGACTTCCACGAGGTCGCCTTCGCCGTGCCGCTGCTGGCCTTCTCCCTGTCGGCCCTGGGTGCCGGCCGGCTCCGCGGGGCGATCGCGTGGGCTGCGCCGCTCGTGCTCGTCAAGGAGGACCTCGGGCTGACGCTGGCGGTGATCGGCCTGCTCGTCGCGTGGCGGGGGGAGCGCCGGCTCGGTCTGGTCGCCGCGCTCGGTGGTGCGGCCGCGACGCTCATCGAGATGGCGGTCGTCATCCCGGCGATCAGCCCGGCCGGCACCGACACCTACGCCGGACGGCTCGGCCTCGAGGCTGTGTGGCGGCTGCCCACGCTGCTCACCAACGGCACCAAGCTGGCGACGCTCGTCATGGTGCTGCTGCCGACCGGCCTGCTGGCGGCGCGGTCGTCGCTCGTCTGGGTTGCGGCGCCCACGCTCGCCTGGCGTCTGCTGTCGGACTACCCGCCCTACTGGGGTACCGCCTACCACTACTCGGCGGTGCTCATGCCGGTCGTCTTCGCGGCGCTCGTCGACGTCCTGGCTCGTGGAGCGGCAACCCGTGCAGCACGCCGGTGGGGACTGGCACTGGGCGCCACCGCCACCGTCGTGTGCCTCCTGGCGCCGCCGCCCGGCCTCTCGTCGGGTCTGCTCGACGTCGCCCGACCCGGCTTCTGGTCCACTCCGGAGCACGTCGTCCTCGGCCGCGAGATCCTCGACCGCATCCCGGCGGGCGTCACTGTGGCCGCGTCGAACAGCCTCGTTCCCCAGCTGACCGCACGCGACGACGTCAGCCTGCTCGGCGCAACACCGCTGACCGTGTCGCACGCGGACTACGTCGTCGCCGACACGACGACGGCGCAGCAGTTCCCGGTCGGCGGCGCCGAGCTGCGGCGTCTCGCGCTCGACGCCCTGCATCTCGGCTACCGCGTGCTCGTCGACCAGGACGGCTACCTGCTGCTGGCCGCCCCGGGGCGTTGAGGAGAGCGAAGAACGGCGAACCGCCGCCACGTCCTCACGCGGGGTGGACGCCGCGCGACCCGTGAGGCGACGCCGCCACCAGCACGGCGATCCCGATGACGCGCGCTCACCCCTCCGGTTCCGTGACGTCCGCCACCGTCGCCCCGAGCACCCGCACCAGGTCGTCGCCGACGAGGATGGCGGCGACGCCGTGCGCCCCGGCGCCGATGGACACGATGCGGCCACCCGTGACCCGGTCGTCGGCGACGACCGGCCAGGCACGCAGCGAGCCGAACGGCGTGATGGTGCCGCGCTCGTAGCCGGTGACGTCCTGGGCGGTGGCGGCGTCCGGCATCGACATCCGGCTGATGCCGAGCAGCGCGCGCAGCTTGGGCCAGGAGATGGTCCGGTCGCCGGGGACCAGGACGAAGAGGAAGTCGTCGTCCCCGCGTCGCACGACGATGGTCTTGAGGACGTCGGCCGGAGTCAGCCCGCGGGCCGTGGCGGCCTCGGCCACCGAGCTCACCGGTCCATGGTGCGTGATGGTGTAGCGGATGCCTGCGGCCGCCAGGGCGGCGGCGGCGCGGGCCTCGCCGCCGGCGGGCTCGTCGTGCCCGCCCGGCCCGTCGGGTGCGCCGGTGCGGCCCGGCCCGTCGGGTGCGCTCGGTGCGCTCCGCTCGCTCACGAGAGCGCCAGCCCCTCGACGAGCTCGACACCCGGGGCGGCGCCGAGCAGCGCCCCGGGCAGCGACAGCTTGGAGCGGCGCACGCCGCTGCCGATGACCACGCGGTCGCCGGCTTCCGGGTGCAGGGACGCCACGGAGGCGTCGAGGAGCACGCGGTACTGCGCCGGCAGGCCGAGGAACGTGATGCCGCCGTACTCCATGCCGGACTGCGCGGTCGCGCGTTCCACCGGCAGGAACGTCGCCTTGCGCACGTCGAGCAGCCGTTTGACGACGGTGTTGACGTCCGCGCGTGCGGTGGCGCGCACGCCCGCGGCGGCGAAGCGTTCCGCGCCGGCGCGCCGGCCGACGACGAGCACGCAGTTGACGGATCCCGCGGTGGGCAGCCCGAACGCGTTGTTGAGCGTCGCGGTGTCGGCCAGGTCGGGGTCGATCTCGGCGACCATCACCTCGTCGGCCACCGCCGGGACGTCCGCCGCCCAGGCGGTGAGGGTGGCGGCCGTGGCCGGAGCCAGCAGGTCGGGGCGGGCGAGGGCGGGTACCCAGGTCAGCGTCGGCATGACCGCACGGTAACTCCGGCCGGCGCCGCTCGTCCTGCGCGGTCGGCCGGCCCGGCGGCTACCGGGAGTAGGTCGCCACGAGCGTCGCGCGTGCGAGGGCGTGGAACGCGACGTGGAAGGCGACGCCCGCGTTGCTGGTGCCGGGGCCGACGCCGAGCGAGTCGACGTCCAAGGCGTGCACCGCGAAGAAGTACCGGTGCTCGTGGTCGCCCGCCGGTGGTGCCGCGCCGTCGTAGCCGTCGCCGCCGGCGTCGTTGCGGACGTGGAACGCCCCCCGGGGCAGGCGGTGGCCGCCGTGCGCCCCGGCGCCACGCTCGAGCGCCGTCACGGTGGCCGGGACGTCGACGACGTCCCAGTGCCAGAAGCCGGACGGGGTGGGCGCGTCGGGGTCGAAACAGCTGACGACGAACGACCGGGTCTGCGCGGGGAAGCCGGACCACGCCAGCGCCGGCGAGGTGTTGCTGCCGTCGGCGACGAAGTCGGCGGCGAGCCGGGCACCTGCGGCGACGTCGGGGCTCGTCAGGCTGAAGGAGGGCAGCGGCGGCAGCTTGGCGTAGGGGTCTTCCGCGGCCGGACGGGTGAGTGACGTCATGGGGGACCTCCGTGTCGGTGGTGGGTTCCAGCATCGTCCGGAGCCGGCCGCGGCGCTCGCGGTCGATTGACAGCGCAGGCGTGTCGGCGTGTACTGGCATCATCGAACAAGTGTTCGACGATGGTGATGTCGAGAGGGTCGGTGGCGGGGCATGACGGCCGTGGCAGAGGCCCGCGAGGTGGCGGCGCAGGCCCGTGCGGAACGTGCCGCGCTCGCGTGGGAGGCGTTGGCCCGCGCGGAGCTGCGCACGGGAGCCCGCAGCGTGCGTGCGGTCCCGGCGGCGGCGCCGCCCGTCGCCTCGGCGGTCGAGGACGGACCGGCCCGGCCCGCCCTCATCACCGCCGAACGGCCCCCGATGGCGGTGCCGCCGGCGCTGTCGCCGCTGCTGCCGGAGGGGCTGCGCCGCGGTGGCACCACCGTGGTGCAGGGGTCGACGTCGCTGCTCCTGACGCTGCTGGCCAGCGCGTGCGCGCACGGCGCGTGGGCGGCCGTCGTCGGCCGGCCGGACCTGGGGGTGCTCGCGGCCTCGCAGGCCGGGGTGGACCTCGGGAGGCTGGCGATGGTGCCGTCCCCCGGAGCCGATGCGGCAGCCGTGGTGGCGGCGCTGCTGGACGGCCTGGACGTGGTGGTCGTCGGCCCCGTGGCCCGGCTGACGGACGCGGACCGACGGCGGCTGGCGGCGCGGGCGAGGGACCGCGGCGCGGTGCTCGTGCCGACCTACGCGTGGCCGGGTGCGGGTACCACGCTCGTCGTCGAGACCGGCCGGTGGACCGGGATCGGGACGGGTGACGGTTGGCTGCGCGCGCACCGGCTGCGCGTGGTGCGCACCGGGCGCGGGGTCGGGGGTGAGCAGGCGGTCGACCTGGTGCTGCCGTTGGGCGCACAGGCGCCCGACGAGCCGATGGCGGCGGCCGCCCCGGCGCCCGGCGAGGGACTGAGGCTCGTCGGATGAGCACGTCGGGGCCCACGCGGACCACGGTCGTCTGGGTGCCTGACTGGCCGGTCGCCGCCGCGACCGCGGCGGTCGGCGTCCCCGGTCACCTGCCTGCGGCCGTGCACGACGGGCAGCGGATCGTGGCGACCTCGGCGCTCGCCCGCGCCGAGGGGGTGCGCCGTGGCATGCGCCGTCGCCAGGCGCAGGGTTGCTGCCCGGAGCTCGTGCTGCTGGCCGCCGACGATGCGCGTGACGTGCGGGCGTTCGAGCCGGTCGCGGTCGGGGTGGAGAGCGTCGTCGCGGGGGTCGAGGTCGCCCGGCCCGGCCTGCTGCTGCTGCCGGCGGATGGTGCGAGCCGGTACCACGGCTCGGAGGAGGCACTGGCGGTGGCCCTCGTCGACGCGGTGGCGGGCACCGGCTACGAGTGCGGCGTCGGCACGGCCGACGGTCTGCTGGCGGCGGTGCTCGCCGCCCGCACCGGGGCCGTGGTGACGCCGGGGTGCTCGGCCGTGTTCCTCGCGGGGTACGGCATCGGCGAGCTGGTGCACGCCACCGTCACG
>JAJYSG010000011.1 GCA_021793675.1 Actinomycetes bacterium
GACACCCATTCAGAAATGCCCCCCGACCACCATCGGGGGGCATTTCTGCACCCACCCACACATCGCAACAGCCCGGTCCCCACCAGGTGGCTCCGCATGCACCGCGCAGCAGCACGGCACCCGCAGGAGAGCGGTGCGGCCCTCCGCCGAGCAGCGCTCCACGCGCGGAGGCGCGACGCGTTTGGAGGCGGGGCTGCGCACCGACCCGAGAGCAGAAGCATCGGGGCTCGTCGGCCCCGGAGTGGGTGCTGGCCGCCGGCGTCAGTCTTCGGCGATGAAGACGACGCCTCCCAGTGGCGGCACGCGCACCGAGGCTGAGAACGGCCGGCCATGGTGCGGGATGGGGTCGGCTTCGATGTGCCCGAGGTTGCCGACGCCCGAGCCGCCGTAGTAGGTCGAGTCGGTGTTGACGGCTTCGCGCCAGCGCCCGCCCGCGGGCAGGGCCAGGCGGTACTGCTCGTGCGGGACGCCGGAGAAGTTGACGACGACGGCGGCGGTCGGAGCGCCGGGGGCCTTGCGCAGGTAGACGAGAGTGTTGCCGTCGGAGTCGTCGGAGTCGATCCACTCGAAGCCGTCCGGCGTGTTGTCGCGACGCCAGAGGGCCGGGGTGTCGCGGTACACGCGGTTGAGGTCTTGGACGCATCGCCGCACCCCGGCGTGCCCGGGGTCGTCGAGCGTGAACCAGTCCAGCTCGTGCTGCTCGGTCCACTCGCCGCCCTGCGCGTACTCCGACCCCATGAAGATGAGCTGCTTACCGGGGTGGGTCCACTGGTAGAGGTACAGCGCCCGGCAGCCGGCGAGGCGCTGCCAGTGGTCGCCCGGCATCCGGCCGTAGATCGACCCCTTGCCGTGCACCACCTCGTCGTGCGAGAGCGGGAGGACGAACTGCTCGGAGAAGGCGTACACCAGCGAGAAGGTCAGCTCGCTGTGGTGGTAGCGCCGGTGGATCGGCGCTTCCTGCATGTAGCGCAGGGTGTCGTTCATCCAGCCCATGTTCCACTTGAGGCCGAACCCGAGCCCGCCGGTGTCGGTGGTCCGGGTGACCCCAGGCCAGGCGGTCGACTCCTCGGCGATCATGAGGATGCCCGGCGTGCGTCGGTAGGCGGTGGCGTTGGCCTCCTGGAGGAAGGAGATCGCCTCGAGGTTCTCCCGCCCGCCGTACCGGTTGGGCCGCCATTGGCCGGGGTCGCGGGAGTAGTCGAGGTAGAGCATCGACGCCACGGCGTCGACCCGCAGGCCGTCGACGTGGAACTCCTCGAACCAGTAGGTGGCGTTGGCGACGAGGAAGTTGCGCACCTCGGCACGTCCGAAGTTGAAGACGTATGTGCCCCAGTCGGGGTGCTCGCCGCGCAGCGGGTCCGGGTCCTCGTAGAGAGCCGATCCGTCGAACCGGCCGAGCGACCACTCGTCCTTGGGGAAGTGCGCCGGCACCCAGTCGATGATGACGCCGACGCCGGCCCGGTGAAGGGCGTCGACGAGATACCGGAAGTCGTCCGGTGTGCCGTACCGGGCGGTCGGGGAGAAGTACGACGAGACCTGGTAGCCCCACGAGCCGCCGAAGGGGTGCTCGGCGACCGGCATGAACTCGACGTGCGTGAAGCCCATGTCGACGACGTACTCGGTGAGGCGGGTGGCCAGGTCGCGGTAGGTCATCCCGGCACGCCAGGAGCCGAGGTGCACCTCGTAGATCGACAGCGGACCGTCGTGAGGATCGGTGGCGGCGCGGGCGGCGAGCCACGCGTCGTCGCGCCACGTGAAGGACGACTCGACGACCACGGAGGCGGTGGCGGGTGGCACCTCGGTGCCCTTGGCGAGCGGGTCGGCCTTCTGCCGCCAGACGCCGTCCGAGCCGACGATCTCGAACTTGTAGACCGTGCCCGGGCCGACTCCTGGCACGAACAGCTCCCACACCCCGCAGTCGCCGAGCGAGCGCATCGCGTACTGCTGGCCCTGCCAGTACGAGAAGTCGCCGATGGCGCGTACGGCCTGCGCGGTGGGAGCCCAGACCGCGAACGCCGTACCCACGACCTCGCCGAGCGGGTCGGGGTAGCGGTGCACGTTGGCGCCCAGCACGGTCCAGAGCTGCTCGTGGCGTCCCTCGCGCAGCAGGTGCTGGTCGAGCTCGCCGATCGTCGGCAGGAAGCGGTACGGATCGTCGAGCACGATGGTGTCGGCCCCGCGCGTGACGGCGAGCCGGTACGACGGCACGTCCGTGCGATCGAGCACGGCGACCCAGATGCCGTCGAGCTCGTGCGACGCCTCGGTCCGGCCGTCGGCCGTGACGACCACGACCCGGTCGGCCATCGGCTGCAGCGTGCGCACCGTGACCGTGCCGTCGCCGGCGTGGGCGCCGAGCACCGCGTGCGGGTCGTGGAACAGGCCCGCAGCGACCCGTCGCAAGACGTCGTCGTCGACAGGAACCGGGGCGGGAGCGACGGTCGTCATCCCCCTACCCAACCACCGTGCGCCGCACGCGCCAGCGCACCACCCCGTCGGGCTAGCCCAGCAACCGCGACACCCCCGCCAGGGGGATCGGCAGCCAGCTGGGACGGTTGCGCTGCTCGTACACCGCCTCGTAGAGCGCCTTGTCGAGCTCGAACGCCCGCAGCAGGCTGCCGGCCGCGCCGCTGCCCTGTGCCAGGGTGGTCCCGGCTGCCGCGTCGTACGCCGCCAGCGCCGCCCGGCGAGCGCTGCCGGACCAGGCGCCGGCGGCCTCGCCCCGCAACCCACCGACCGCGGCGGCGTAGTCGAACGACCGGACCAGGCCCGCGACGTCGCGCACCGCGAAGTCGGGACGGGTCCGCTCGGCGAGGGGTGCGAGCGGTTCACCCTCGAAGTCCGTGACGAACCACCGGCCGTTCGAGCGCAGCACCTGGCCCAGGTGGAGGTCGCCGTGGACACGCTGCCGCGCCGGCGCCGTCGGAGCGGAGGACAGGTCCGCGAGGACGCCGTCCACGCCGGCCCGGAACGCCGTGAGCGCTGGCACCTGGCCGACGGCCCAGGTGAACCGCTCGGCCACCTGGCGGGCCACGGCGCCGGCACCGTCCTCGGCGGCAGCGCTGCCGAATCCCCTGACCAGGGCGGCGTGCATGTCCGCCACGAGCCCACCGAGCAGCGCGGCCTCGTCGTCGAACGTCCGGTGCTCCCGAGCGTGGTGGCACGCCAGCTCGAAGCCGTCCTCCGCGTCCGGCACGAATGCGCTCATCACGCCGAGGTACCCCTCGGCCGGGCTGCCGTCACCAGCCGTCCAGCGCGCGACGAGCCAGCCCAGCGGTGTCGGCACGCCGTCCCACCCGACCTCGACCAGCCGGCGCGGGACGTCGACGTCGGGGTTCGACCCGTCGGCGATCGTGCGGAGCACCTTGAGGATGGCCACCGGACGGCTCGACCCGCGGCCCGGCAGGATCACCGACGTGTTGGACTGCTCGCCCGTCATCACCCGCGCGGCAGCCGGCTCGACCGACGCCCCCGGACCCTGCGCGGCGGCGAGCCAGCGCTGCAGGAACTCCGGGTCGCCGGCACCGTCGCGGACCGTGGTCCCCCCGAGGCTGCCGATGACGTCGCCCGGCCCCGGCCCGAACGCCAACGGCACCTGCAGCACGGCGTCCACGCCCCGGGCCTGCACCCGCACCAGGAGGATCCGCACCCGGGCACCGGTGGGCTCGTCGGGGAAGGTCAGCGTCCCGACGAGCCCGACGTCGGCGGCGCCGGTCTTCGCGGGGAACCAGCGGCGTGCGGGCAGCCACGCGCGCAGCAGCGCGACGAGCGCGTCGTCGGCGGGGTCACCGCGCGGTGGGACGGCGACGAGCATCAGGGTGCCGCCAGGTCCAGCCAGAAGAACTCGCGCGACCCGAGCGTGTAGCCGACCGCCGCGTCCGCGGGCACGGCGGGGAACGACGAGCCGCCGAACACGTCGGTGACGCGCCAGCCGGCGTACGCCGTCGGCAGCTGCACCCGGGTGGCGCGGGGCGTGGCGGCGAGGTTCGCCACCATGAGGATCGTCTCGTCCGGCGTGCGGCGCAGGAACGTCAGCACCGCGTCGTTCTCGCTCGGCAGCATGACGAGGTCGCCGAGGCCGAGCGCGCGATGCCGCCGCCGCACCGCGAGCATGCCGCGCATCCAGTGCAGCAGCGACGTCGGCTGGGCCAGCTGCGCCTCGACGTTGACGTGCGCGTAGTGGTGCACCAGCGACTGCACCAGCGGCAGGTAGAGCTTGCCGGGGTCGGCGGTGGAGAAGCCGGCGTTGCGATCCGGCGTCCACTGCATCGGGGTGCGGACGGAGTCGCGGTCGGCGAGCCAGATGTTGTCGCCCATGCCGATCTCGTCGCCGTAGTACAGGCAGGGGCTGCCGGGCAGCGAGAGCAGCAGGGCGTGCGCCAGCTCGATCTCCTTGCGGCTGTTGTCCAGCAGGGTCGCCAGCCGGCGCCGGATGCCGACGTTGGCACGCATCCGCGAGTCGGTGGCGTACCAGCCGTACATCGCCGCGCGCTCCTCGGTGGAGACCATCTCGAGCGTCAGCTCGTCGTGGTTGCGCAGGAACGTCGACCACTGGCTCCCGGACGGGATCGCCGGGGTGTCGGCGAGGATGTCGACGATCTGCGTCGCGCGCTGGTCGCGCAGCGCGTAGAAGATGCGCGGCATGACGGGGAAGTGGAAGCAGAGGTGGCACTCGGGCTCGTCGGGCGTGCCGAAGTACGCCACGACGTCCTCCGGCCACTGGTTCGCCTCGGCGAGCAGGATCCGCCCGGGGAACTCCTCGTCGACCATGGCCCGCAGCCGGC
This sequence comes from Actinomycetes bacterium, assembly GCA_021793675.1. Taxonomy (GTDB): domain Bacteria; phylum Actinomycetota; class Actinomycetes; order Actinomycetales; family Cellulomonadaceae; genus Cellulomonas. The sequence continues at coordinate 4,782 of JAJYSG010000011.1, forward strand.
GCAGGAAGGCGTGCGTCTCCGGGAGGTTCTCGCAGTCGGTGCCCTCGGCCTCGAACAGGTAGGGCACGGCGTCGAGCCGGAAGCCGTCGACGCCGAGCCCGGCCCAGAACCGGACGACGTCGAAGAGCGCCTCGACCACCCGGGGGTTCTCGAAGTTGAGGTCCGGCTGGTGGCTGAAGAACCGGTGCCAGAAGAACTGCCGTCTCACCGGGTCGAACGTCCAGTTGGACGTCTCGGTGTCGACGAAGATGATGCGCGCGTCCGGGTAGCCGGTGGCGTCGTCACGCCACACGTAGAAGTCGCCGTACGGGCCCTCGGGATCCGAGCGCGAGGCCTGGAACCACGGGTGCCGGTCGCTGGTGTGGTTCATGACCAGGTCGACGATGATCCGCATGCCGCGCTCGTGCGCCTGCCCGACGAGCTGCGTGAAGTCGGACAGCGTCCCGTACTGGGAGGCCACGGCGGTGTAGTCGGCGACGTCGTAGCCGCCGTCACGCATCGGCGACGGGTAGAACGGCGGCAGCCACAGGCAGTCCACGCCGAGCCACTGCAGGTAGTCCAGCCGCTGGATGAGGCCGCGCAGGTCCCCGGTGCCGGCGCCGGTCGAGTCGGAGAACGAGCGCAGCATCACCTCGTAGAACACCGCGGTGCGGTACCACTCGGGATCGTCGGCGAGCGGCGCCGCGGCGTCCGAGGGCGGGATGCTGGGCTGGCGCCGGGCGGGCAGGCCGTGCAGCGCCAGCGCCGCCGTGGTCGGCTCGACACGCGCCGCCGGACGTGCGACGGCCGGGTGCTCGGTCACGCGCGGATCACGCGCATGACGTGCGCACAGCTCAGCGCGGGATCGAGGCGGACGAACGACTCGCCGGACCACGTGAACCGTCCGCCGCCGAGCAGGTCCTCCACCTCGAACGTGCCCTCCAGGTCCAGGGCCGCCAGGTCGAGCGCGACGGTGCCCTCCCGGGTGTGCACCGGGTCGAGGTTGACGACGACGACGAGCGTGTCCGCCACCCCGTCCGGCGCGAGCGTGGCGGGCAGGTGCCGGGAGAGGCACACCAGCGCGGGGTCGCTCGTGCGGTGCACGCGCTGGATGCGCAGCTGACGCGCCGCCGGCCGGGCGCGCCGGATCTCGTTGAGCTTCCCGATGAGCAGGGCGATCCCCAGGTGGTCGGCGCGCGACCAGTCGCGGGGCCTGTACTCGTACTTCTCGTTGTCGACCTGCTCCTCGACGCCGGGCCGGGGTACGTGCTCGACGAGCTCGTACCCCGAGTACACGCCCCACGTCGGGGAGCCCAGCGCGGCGAGCACCGCTCGCACGGCGAACCCGCCGAGGCCGGTGGCCTGCAGGTAGGCGGGCAGGATGTCGTGCGTCGTCGGCCAGAAGGCGGGGCGCAACCAGGCGGCCTGGTCGCCGGCCACGCTGGCCAGGTACTCCTCCAGCTCCTCCTTGGTCGTTCGCCAGGTGAAGTACGTGTACGACTGGTGGAACCCCACCTCGGCGAGCGCCAGCATCATGGCGGGCCGGGTGAACGCCTCCGACAGGAAGATGACTTCGGGGTGGGTGGCGCGCACGTCCGTCAGCAGCCGGTCCCAGAAGGGCAGCGGCTTGGTGTGCGGGTTGTCGACCCGGAACGCCGTGACGCCGTGCGTGATCCAGAGCTCGACGATCCGGCGGATCTCGGTGGAGATGCCCTCCGGGTCGTTGTCGAAGTTCAGCGGGTAGATGTCCTGGTACTTCTTGGGAGGGTTCTCCGCGTACGCGATCGAGCCGTCGGCGCGCCGGCTGAACCACTCCGGGTGCTCGTGCACCCACGGATGGTCCGGAGAGCACTGCAGCGCCAGGTCGAGGGCCACCTCGAGACCCAGCCCCCGCGCCTGACCGACGAACCAGTCGAAGTCGTCGAACGTGCCCAGGCCCGGCTCGATCGCGTCGTGACCGCCGTCGGGCGAGCCGATCGCGTACGGGGAGCCCGGGTCGCCGGGCGCGGCCTCCAGGGCGTTGTTGCGCCCCTTGCGGAACGTGGTGCCGATGGGGTGGATGGGCGTGAGGTAGACCACGTCGAAGCCCATCGCGGCGATCCGTGGCAGCTCCTCCGCCGCCGAGCGGAGGGTGCCCGACACCCACGCACCGGTCTGGCGGTCGCGGTGGGCGCCGTGCGAGCGGGGGAACATCTCGTACCACGCGCCGGCCAGGGCCAGGGGCCGGTCGACGGTGAGCGGGTAGTCGCGGGACGACGAGACCAGGTCGCGCAGCGGTGTTCGCTCCAGCGCGGCCACCACGTCCGCGGCCAGGCCGGCGGCCAGCCGCTCCTGCGGGGCGCGCAGCTCGTCGGCCAGGCCGGCGGCCGCGGCCCGCAGGAGGGCGACGTCCTGCGGCGGCACCTCGGGGCGGGCCGCGGCGCGCGTGAGCAGCCGGGTGCCCTCGGTGAGCACGAGCGCGACGTCGATCCCGGCATGGACCTTGATCGGCGCGTCGTGCGACCACGTGCCGTACGGGTCGCCCCAGCCCTCGACACGAAAGCGCCAGGCGCCCGTCGCGTCGGGCACCACCCAGCCCTCGTAGCGGTCCAGCCCAGGGGCCACCTCGACCATGCGCACCCGCTGGTGCACCGTGCCGTCGGGGCGGACGAGCACGGCGCTGGCACCGAACGCGTCGTGGCCTTCGCGGAACACCGTGGCGCGGACCGGGATCGCCTCGCCCACCGTGGCCTTGGCCGGGAACAGGCCGTCCTCCGCGACGGGGTAGACGTCGAGCACCGGGATGCGGCCGATGCGCGCACGGGTCGCGGGGGTGCGCGCGGTCACGCGGGCGGCCGTGGTCGGGCCGGGAGCCGCCGAGCGCTGGGACTGTGTCGCCACAGGTGCGAACCTATCCGGCGCCCGGCGCGGGAGCCATCTGCAACGCCTGTGCGCCGCCGCTAGCCGCGCGGCACGTAGACCCGCAGGCTGAGCGGCTCGAGCGTGACGACCTCGTCGGGCGTCGGGTGCAGGCCGCCGTGGATCGCCGAGTCGCGTGCGTCGTCCGGGTGGTCCCACATGGAGTCCCACACGAGCTCCCACGGCTGGCCCGCGGCGGTGAGCCGCACGTCGACCGGGTTGAGCGCGCCGTTGACGACGAGCAGCACGGAGTCGCCGTCCTTGGTGGTGCGCGCCATCTGGAACGTCCGCAGCGAGGCGTCGTGCCAACGGCCGTGGTCGAACTCGGTCCCTTCGGGGGTGTACCAGGCGAGGTCGGGCGGCGCGCCGTCGACCGCCGGCCGGCCGGTGTAGAAGCTCGTCGCGCGCAGCGCCGGGTGCGCCTGGCGCAGGCCGACGAGGAACCGCGCCGTCGCCAGCAGGTCGTGCCGCCATCCGGTGAGGTCCCAGTGCACCCAGGACACCTCGCCGTCCTGGCAGTACGCGTTGTTGTTGCCGGACTGCGTGCGGCCCAGCTCGTCCCCGGCGGTGATCATCGGCGTGCCGGCGGCCAGCACGAGCGTGGCGAACAGGTTGCGGATCGACCGCCGCCGCAGCGGCAGCAGGTCGGCGGCCGGGGAGTCCGCCAGGACCGGCCCCTCGACCCCGTGGTTCCAGGAGCGGTTGTCGTCCGAGCCGTCCCGGTTCTGCTCGCCGTTGGCCAGGTTGTGCTTGTGGTCGTAGGCGACGAGGTCGGCCATCGTGAAGCCGTCGTGCGCGGTGACGAAGTTCACCGACGCCGTGGGGCTGCGCATGAGGGGCGGCGTGCCGTGGCCGAACAGGTCGACGGAACCCGACAGCCGGGTCGCGAGGTCCCGCAGCCGGTGGCCCGGCAGCCCGTGCGCGGCCCGCCCCGGGTCGGCCAGCCAGAACGAGCGGACGGCGTTGCGGAACCTGTCGTTCCACTCGGCGAACGGGGGCGGGAACTGCCCGGTTCGCCAGCCGCCCGGGCCGATGTCCCACGGCTCGGCGACGAGCTTCAGCCCGTGCAGCTCCGGGTCCTGCCCGGCGGCCACGAGCAGCGGATGGTCCGACGAGAAACCCTGCTGCCCACGGCCGAGCGTCACCGCCAGGTCGAACCGGAAGCCGTCGACGCCGACGGTCTGCGCCCAGTAGCGCAGCGAGTCCAGCGCCAGCCGCACCACCTCCGGCCGGCGGAAGTCGAGCGCGGCACCGGTGCCGGTGACGTCGACCAGCGAAGCCGGGATGTTGCCGTCGTGCAGGTAGTACATCGCGTTGTCCAGGCCCCGCCACGACAGGTGCTGCCCCGTGAGGCCGCCCTCGCACGTGTGGTTGTAGACGACGTCGAGCAGCACCTCCAGGCCCGCGGCGTGCAGCTGGTGCACCGCGGCCCGCAGCTCGTCGAGCACTGCGGCCGGGCCTGCCTGCCGGGCCGCCGCCGTGGCGTAGCCGGCATGCGGTGCGAAGAAGCCCAGCGTGCTGTAGCCCCAGTAGTTGGCCAGGCCCTTCGCGACCAGGTGCGGCTCGGTGGCGCAGGCGTGGACGGGCAGCAGCTCGACCGCGGTCACGCCGAGCCGCTGCAGGTGCCCGACCACCGCGGGGTGCGCCAGCCCGAGATACGTGCCGCGCAGCTCCGGCGGCACCGCCGGGTGCTCCCGCGTCAGGCCCTTGACGTGCGCCTCGTAGACCACCGTGTCGCGCCACGGCGTCCACGGGCGGTTGCTCGCCGGGTCCGGGCCGGGCAGGTGCCGGGTGTCCACGACGACGCCGTGCGGGACCTGGCGCGCCGAGTCGCGGGGGTCCGGAGCGCCGAACGGGTCGCCTCGCAGCTCGTCGTCCACGACGTGGCCGTAGGTGGCCGGTCCGTAGCCCACCGTGCCCGCCAGGCCGCGGGCGTAGGGGTCGACGAGGAGCTTCGCGGGGTTGTAGCGCAGCCCGTAGGCCGGTTCCCAGGGGCCGTGCGCGCGGAAGCCGTAGCGCTGTCCCGGCCGCACGCCGGGCACCCGGGCCCAGAAGGCGCCCAGTCGAGGGCCCTCGAGCAGGACCCGCCGCTCGCTGTCGTCGTCGAGCAGGCAGAGCTCGACCGCCTCCGCGTGCGGTGCCAGGACGGCCACCTCGACGCCCTCGTCCGTCACGTGCACGCCCAGGCGTGGGGGTCGAGGGCGTGGGGGTGTCACGTGACCATTGTGCGGTGAGGCGGGACCAAGGTCGGGCACGCGCGCGGCGGCAGGTAACGTTCCCTGCCGTGAGAATCGTCGTCGCCGTCAAGCACGTGCCGGACATCCAGGCGGAGCGCGGCCTCGGCCCCGACGGCCGGATGGTCCGCGACGGCGGGGATGGCACGCTCAACGAGGTGGACGAGAACGCGGTCGAGGCCGCGCTCGTCGTCGCGGAGGCGGCCGGCGACGCCGAGGTGATCGCCCTCACCATGGGCCCGGACGACGCGGTGGACGCCGCGCGCCGCGCGCTGCAGATGGGTGCCCACCGCGCGGTCCACGTGCTCGACGAGGCTGCCGCCGGGTCCGACGCGCTCGGCACGGCGCACGTGCTCGCGGCGGCCGTGCAGCGCATCGCCCAGGACGGCCCGGTCGACCTCGTCGTCACCGGCATGGCCGCCACGGACGGCCTGACGTCCCTGGTGCCGGCTGCGCTCGCGGCCGAGCTGGGCATGGCGTCGCTGACGCTGGCCGTCGACATCACGGTGGCCGGCGGCCGGGTGACCGTGCGCCGCGAGCTCGACCACGCCGACGAGACGCTGCGCGCGGCGCTGCCGGCGCTGGTCTCGGTGTCCGACCGTGCCAACGAGGCGCGCTACCCGAACTTCGCCGGCATCATGGCGGCCCGCACCAAGCCGGTGACGGTGTGGTCGCTGGCGGACCTGGGCGTCGACCCCGGCTCCGTGGGATCGGCGGGCGCGCGGACCCGGATCCTGTCCGCGGCACCGCGACCGGCCCGTGAGGACCGCGTCCTGGTCACCGACACCGGGGACGCTGGTGTGAAGCTCGCTGCCTACCTCGTCGAGCACAAGCTCGCCTGACCGGAGGACCCCCGTGACCGTCCTGGTGCTGCTCGACCACGCCGACACCGGCGAGCTGCGCGCGACCGCGCCCGAGCTCGTCGCCCTCGCCCGCACGCTGGGCGACCCCGTCGAGGGTGTCTGGGTGGGCGCCGCGCCGCTGCCCGCGCAGCTGCCGTCCGGGCTGTCCCGGGTGCACCGCGTCGCGGTGGCGCACGACGAGCACCTGGCCGCCGTCGTCTCCGAGGCCGTGGCCGCCGTGGTGGACGCCACCGCCGCGTCCGCAGTGCTGCTCGCCGCGACGTTCGAGAACAAGGACGTCGCCGCGCGGCTCGGGGCGCTGCACGGCGCGGGCGTCGTCACCGACGCGGACGCGGTGAGCCTCGAGCTCGGGCACGTCGTCGCCGGCAAGACCGTGCTGGCGGGGACCTGGACCACGCGCGTCGAGGTCGTCGCACCGCTGGCCGCGGTGCTGGTCAAGGCCGGGGCGGCGGAGGCGGCCGCGCCGGACGGTGTGCCCACGGTCGTCGAGCACACCGTCGCGCCGTCGTACGTCGGCGGGCTCGTCGAGGTCGTCGAGCGCACCGAGCGCGCGGGCACCGGGCGTCCGGACCTGGCCAGCGCGCAGACGGTGATCGTCGGCGGCCGCGGCACGCAGGGCGACTTCGGGCCGCTCGAAGAGCTGGCCGACGTGCTGGGCGCCGCGATCGGGGCCACCCGGGTGGCGACCGACGAGGGCTGGATCGCGCGCGAGGCGCAGGTCGGCCAGACCGGGGTGACCGTCTCGCCGCGGCTCTACATCGGGGCGGGCGTCTCGGGCGCCGTGCACCACCGCGGTGGCATGCAGGCGGCCGGCACCATCGTCGCGGTCAACGACGACCCGGACGCGCCGATCTTCGAGATCGCGGACTACGGGGTCGTCGGAGACCTGTTCACGGTGCTGCCGCAGGTCACCGCTGAGCTGCGGCGGTTGCGGGGCTAGTCGGCCAGGTCGCGCAGCCAGCGCAGCGCGGCGTCGGCGTGCGCCGACTGGAACGGGCGCAGGTTGGGCACGCCCGGGGGCGCCGGCTGCAGGGACCCCCACACGAGGGAGCCCGTCAGGCCAGCGAGGCCGGCGCGCAGCTCGTCGTGCGACACGTGCGGGGCGTGCTGGGCGAACAGCGTCGCCGGGTCCCCGCCGCCCTGCGCCCCCACGGAGGCGAGCAGGAACGCCAGGTCGAACCAGCTCGCACCGACGGAGGCGTGCAGCCAGTCGATGAGCCACACCTTGCCGTCGGCGTCGATCATGACGTTGTCCGCGCGCAGGTCGCCGTGGACGATCCCGTCGCCCACGGTGCAGTCGAGCGCCGCCTGCTCCCAGGCGGCGAGGTCGGGCAGCCGCTCGAGCGCCCAGCCGGCGATCGGCCCGCCGGTGGCCGCGAACTCCGCACGCACCTCCGGTGCGGCGGTGCGCATGCGGCACCAGCCGGTGAACTCGTCGGCGAGCAGGTCGGCGGTGCGCGGCAGCGAGCGACCCGGCAGCGGTGTGGCGACGGACAGCACGTCGAGGGTACCGAGCACCAGGTCCAGGTCGGAGCGCTTCCAGGGGATCTCCGGGGAGCGGCCGTGCACCGCCTGGAACCCCAGGAGCACCCACTCGCCGTCGTCGTCCGCCCACTGCAGGTGCGGCGCCGGGACCTGCGGGGGCAGCGCCGCGGCGGCGACGATCTCCTGACGCGCCTCGGCGAGCGCCACCGGGCTGATGTCGTGCGAGACCGCCTTGACGAAGACGTCGCGGCCGTCCATCAGCTCCAGGACGGCGACGAACCCGGGGGAGAACCCCTCGGTCGCCGTGATCTCTGCGGTCACCTGCGCACCGGCCAGCTCATCGATGCGCCGCCGCACGTGCCGCGGAAGATCGCGCCAGTCCAGCCGCTGCCCGCTGAACGCGTGCGGCAGCGTGACGGCGTCGTCGGCACTCACGGGGGACATCCTGCCAGGTGCGGGACGGGACCAGCGATCGGTGTCCAGCGGACGGTTCGTAGACTCGAGGCGATGACCGTCTACCTCGACCACGCGGCGACCACGCCCGTGCTCCCCGCGGCCGCGCAGGCCCTGGCGGACGCCCTGGCGCACGTCGGCAACCCGTCGTCCTTGCACGCCTCCGGCCGCGCGGCGCGGCGCACCGTCGAGGAGTCGCGCGAGCGGCTGGCAGCGTCGCTCGGGGCCCGCCCCTCGGAGGTGGTGCTGACCTCCGGCGGCACCGAGGCGGACAACCTGGCGGTGGAGGGCCTGTTCCGCGCACGACGAGCGGCCGACCCGCGCCGGCGGCGCGTGCTGGTCTCGGCGGTCGAGCACCACGCCGTGCTCGACCCCGCCGCCTGGCTGGCCGCGCACGAGGGCGCCGAGGTGGTGCTGCTGCCCGTGGACTCCGACGGCGTGCTGGACCTCGACGCCGTGCGGCGCGAGCTGGCGGGGCACGGCGACGAGGTCGCACTGGTCTCGGTGATGTGGGCGAACAACGAGGTCGGAGCGTTGCAGCCGGTGGCCGAGGTGGTCGAGGCCGCGCACGCCTGGGGCATCCCGGTGCACGCCGACGCGGTGCAGGCGCTGGGCCAGGTTCCCGTCGACTTCGAGGCCTCCGGGCTGGACGCGATGACCGTCACGGCGCACAAGGTCGGCGGGCCGGTGGGCATCGGCGCGCTGCTGGCGCGCCGCGAGCTGGCGCTCGAGCCGGTGCTGCACGGCGGCGGGCAGGAGCGCGGGGTGCGGTCGGGGACGCTGTCGGCGCCGTTGGCGGCCGCGTTCGCGGTGGCGGCCGAGGCGGCGGTCGCCGATCGCGCGTCGTTCGCCGCGCGGGTGGCCGCGCTGCGGGACCGGCTCGTCGCCGGCGTGCTGGGCTCGGTGCCGGGCGCGACGCTGCGCGGCCCGGGCGACCCGGCCCTGCGGCTGCCGGCCAACGCCCATCTCACCTTCGCCGGCTGCGAGGGGGACTCGCTGCTCTACCTGCTGGACGCGGCCGGCGTGGAGGCGTCCACCGGCTCGGCGTGCCAGGCGGGCGTGCCGGAGCCGAGCCACGTGCTGCTCGCGATGGGTGTCCCGCAGGACGACGCCCGCGGAGCGCTGCGGTTCTCGTTCGGCCACACGTCGAGCGACGCGGACGTCGACCGCGTGCTCGAGGTGCTGCCCGGGGCCGTCGAGCGTGCCCGGGCCGCCGGTCTGACGGCGGTGCACGCCTGATGCGCGTCCTGGCGGCCCTCTCCGGCGGCGTCGACTCCGCGGTCGCCGCGGCCCGCGTGCTCGACGCCGGGCACGACGTGGTGGGCGTGCACATGGCGCTGTCGCGCTCGCGCGCCCAGCTCCGGTCCGGCTCACGCGGGTGCTGCTCGATCGAGGACGCCGGTGACGCCCGCCGGGCGGCGGACCGGCTCGGCATCCCGTTCTACGTGTGGGACCTGTCCGAGCGGTTCGAGGACACGGTCGTGGCCGACTTCCTCGCCGAGTACGCGGCGGGCCGCACCCCGAACCCGTGCGTGCGGTGCAACGAGCACGTCAAGTTCGCGACGCTGCTGGACAAGGCGCTCGCGCTGGGCTTCGACGCGGTGTGCACCGGGCACTACGCGCGCATCGTGGCGTCCGACGACGGCACCCGGGAGCTGCACCGGGCCGCCGACCCGGACAAGGACCAGTCGTACGTGCTCGCGGTGATGGGGCCGCAGCGGCTCGCGCGGGCGATGTTCCCGCTCGGGGACGTGGCCTCGAAGGCGGCGACGCGCGCCGAGGCCGCCGCGCGAGGCCTGTCGATCGCGGCCAAGCCGGACTCGTACGACATCTGCTTCGTCGCCGACGGCGACACCCGGGGCTTCCTGCGGGACCGCCTCGGCGCGCGTCCGGGGGAGATCGTCGACACCGCAGGCCGGGTCGTCGGGCAGCACGACGGTGCCTACCAGTACACGGTGGGGCAGCGTCGGGGGCTCGCGCTCGGCCGGCCTGCGGCGGACGGTCGGCCGCGCTACGTGCTGGCGATCGAGCCGGTGGCCAACCGGGTGGTCGTCGGGCCGGCCGACGAGCTCGCGGTCTCGTCCCTCGTCGCGGACGCGCCGGTGTGGTTCGGTGCGCCGCCGGTGGCGGGGGCGCGGGTGCAGGCCCAGGTGCGGGCGCACGGGGTGCCGGTGCCCGTGGTCGTCGGGCGCGCGGACGACGAGGCGCTGCAGGTCACGCTCGCCGAGGGTGCGGCGCTGCGCGGCCTGGCCGCCGGCCAGTCGGTGGTGCTCTACGACGGCACGCGGGTGCTGGGACAGGCCACCGTGAGCCGGACCGCCGCGGTCGCCCGCCGCGCCGAGGTGCCGGCATGACGGGTGTCACCGGAGCCGGCCCGTGGCCCGGGACCGACCCGCTGGCGGCGCAGCGGGCCGTGCTGGACGCCCTGACGCAGGTTGCCGAGGGTGTCGAGGGGCTGCCGTTCACGGTGCTGCTCGTCGACCGCGGACCGTGGGGCGAGCCGGTGGGCAGGTCGGCCGCGCTGCTCGTCGACCTGCCCACCGAGCTGGGTCCGCACGGCTGGAAGCTCGCGGACCACGCCGGCGCGGACCTGGCCCGTGCCCGGTCGTTCGCGCGGGAGGACCTCGACGCGCTGGCGGTCGCGGCGCACGGGTACGCCGGCCCGCTCGTCGTGCCCGTGCTGGGCCCGATCAGCCTGGCCGCACGGACCGACCTGGCGCACGGCGACCGCGTGCTGTCCGACCCGTGGGCCGTGCGCGACACCGCCGACTCGCTCGCTGCCGGGCTCGCCGAGCACCTGGCCGCGCTGGTGCGCGCGGTGCCGGGCGCCCAGCCGCAGCTGCTGCTGCACGAGCCGCAGCTGGGCCAGGCGATGGCGGGCGCCGTGCCGACCTTCTCCGGCCGCGGACAGCTGCGGGCGATCGGCGGTCAGCTGGCCGCCGAACGGATCGGCACGGTGGTCGCCGCGGCGCGAGCCGCCGGTGCCGCCGGTGTCACCGTGCACGTCGGGGCGGGCTGGGGTGTGCTGGGCGCGGCGCACGCCGCCGGCGCGGACGCGGTCGGGCTCGAGCTGGCTGGGCTCGACGAGCCGGCGTGGGAAGGCCTGGCCGAGGCCGTCGAGGGTGGGACGGCGCTGTGGGCGCAGCTGCCGCCCGCGATGCCGTCGCCGGGCGCCGTCCCGACGGACCTGGCCGGTGCGCTCGTCGGGCCCTGGCTGCGGGTGGGGCTGCCGTTGCACGGCCTGATGCGCACCGTGCTCGTCGCGGGCCGGCCGGAGGGTCCGTGGACGCCGGAGGCTGCCCGGGCCGCGCTCGGTGACCTCGTGCGCACCGCCCGCGTCGTCGTCGACCGTGCGCTGGCCTGACGCGGCGCCTCAGTTCCCGGCGCTCTCGTACCGCAGCAGGCCACGGCGGAACGCCCAGCGGCCGAGGACCAGGCACCACGCCGCCGCGACCGGCGTCAGCAGGCCCAGCCACGGCGCGCTCCCGAGGGACAGCACCGCGGTGGCCGGGAAGTAGCTCATGAAGGCGTACGGCAGCACCACCGAGAGGATCACGCGCACCACGACGCCGTAGATGCTGATCGGGTACCGCGCCAGCTCGCCCAGCGTGTGGAACGCGAACGGGAACATCGACCACGGGGTCTTGAGCCAGAAGGCCGAGCAGTTGGTGAGGACGTTCAGCCCGATCTTGACCAGCGGGGCGCATGCGAGCACCAGCGCCGCCGTGGCGATCCGGGCGGGTGTCCAGCTCGTGCCGGCGTGCCGGAGCGCGGCGACGAACAGCGAGCCGCCGAGCGCGAGGTTGCCCAGGCCGTTCATGCCGATCTGCGAGCTCAGCACCTGCAGCAGCGGGGAGAACGGCCGCACCAGGACCGTGTCCAGCCCGCCGAGGTTCACCGTGACCGCCATGGACCACGCGCCCTGCGCCAGCAGCACCGCGATGCCCTCGGTGAGCGCGACGAGCGAGTAGATGAGCACCACGTCCCAGAACCGCCAGCCGTTGATCTGCGGGATCGTCCGGAAGATGGCCCAGAGGAAGACGATCCCCATGCCCTGGGTGAGCAGGGCAGCGACCGACATGATCCAGAAGTCGCCCTCGTACTCCAGCGTCGCGCGCAGCTGCGCCCCCAGGCAGCGGCGGTAGAGCCAGATGTTGCGTCGCACCTCAGCCCCCGTGCACCGTGAGCTGGCGGCTCGCGCCGCGCCACATCGCGCGGCCCAGCCACCACAGCGCCACCGTCCACGCCGCCTGGACGGCCACGGCCCGCCAGGCCGCGGCGCCGCTCAGCCCGCCCACGTAGAGCAGCGCCGGCGTGGACGCCATACCGGCGAACGGCAGTGCGGCGGCCAGGCCCCGCAGCCACCCGGGGAAGAAGGCGAGAGGGACGAGTCCCCCGGAGAACAGGGTGACGAGCGCGATCCGCGCCGACTGCACCCCGACGTAGTTGCGCGTCCAGAACACGACGAGCGCCGAGACGTACACGATGCCGAACCGCAGCGGCAGCACCAGCACCGCCGAGACGGCGAACAGCACCACGCCGGACCGGGCGGGCGCCGCGACGCCCCCGAAGATCGCCGCGGCCACGGCAGCGACCAGCAGACCGGTGCCCAGCTCGTAGCCCCCGAAGCCGAGCGCCTCGGCGAACCGGGACCGCTGGTAGTCCACGGGGCGCACCAGGTCCATCGCGACGTCGCCCTGCTGGATGCGCCCCGCCATGCGGTAGTCGACGTAGCTGGAGACCAGCGACCCGGCCACGAAGGCGACGAGCAGGTAGGCCTTCATCGCGGGCCAGTCGAAGCCGTTGACGGTGCCGGCGGCCAGCACCGAGCGCCATAGGTAGAGCATCGCCACCGCGGCGAGCGTCGTGGCCAGCAGCCCGAACAGGAAGCTCGTCTGGTAGGCGACGAGGCTGCGGAACGCCGCCCGGCCGAGCGCGCGGTCGGTGCGCAGCGCCCGGCGCAGCCGGTCCGCCGGTCTTCCGGTCGCCCTGCCGGTCACCACGGCGGTCATGATGCGGGGGGCGCGTCGGGCCCGGTGGCGAGCTGCCCGGCGTACATCCGGCGAACGACGTCCTCGATGGCCGGCTCCTCGATGCGCAGGTCGACGACGTCGACCTCGGACTGGATCGCGGTCAGCACGTCGCCCGCGGTGTGCGCGAGCGGGTCGAACGCCACGGCGAGCGCCAGCCCGTCGCGCTCCTCGGTGACGGTCGCCCCCGCCAGCCGGGTCGCGATCCCGGCGAGGGAGGCCGGCCGGGTCGCCAGGTCGGCGTGCATCACGCGCTCCCGGGCATAGGTCTCGATCACCTGGCGCAGCCCGCCGTCGTGGACGATGCGGCCGCGGTCGATGATGACCAGCCGGGAGCACACGTCTTCGATGTCGCCGAGGTCGTGCGTCGTCAGCAGGAGCGTGGTGCCATCCGCGACCACCTGCCGCAGGAACGCGCGCAGGCGGTCCTTCACCTCGATGTCGAGCCCGATCGTCGGCTCGTCGAGGTAGACGATGGGTGGGTCGTGCAGCAGCGCTGCCGCCAGGTCGGCGCGCATCCGTTGGCCGAGCGACAGCCGGCGGGCGGTCGACGACAGGATGTCGCCGATGCCGAGCATCTCGACGAGCCGGTCGAGGTTGGTCCGGTACTCCGCGGCGCCCAGCCCGTGCATGTCCCGCAGCAGCTCGAGCGAGTCCCGTACCGGCAGGTCCCACCACAGGCTGGTCCGCTGCCCGAACACGACGCCGATGTTGCGTGCGTTCTCGATCCGGTGGCGGTGCGGCACGATGCCGTTGACCCGGACCTCGCCGGACGTGGGGACCAGGATGCCGGTGAGCAGCTTGACGGTGGTGGACTTGCCGGCTCCGTTCGGCCCGACGTAGGCGACCGCCTCGCCCGCCTCGACGCGCAGGCTGATGCCGTCCACGGCGGCCTTCTCGGTGTACCGCCGGTCGACGAGGTGGCGGAGCGAGCCCGCCAGGCCCGGTCCCTTGTCGGGTCGGCGGAAGACCTTGCGGAGGTCGTCCGCCTCGATGCGTGCCACGCGGGCACGCTACGAGAGGTCGGTGGTGCCCGTCCACGCCGAATGCCCGCGAGGGGCGCCCCAGCGGATCCCGTGCTCCGCGAGGAGCCCGCGCAGCGCGTCGCACGCCTCGTCGTCCAGCCCCGCGCCCGCCGCGACCTCGGTGCGCGACAGGCGGCGCAGGTCCTCCAGGTGCCGGACCCCCAGGGTGCGCAGCGCCCGGCTCGCGGCCGCGGGCAGCCGCCCCTCGACGGCGTCCAGGGGGTGGAGCACGGCATCGGCCCGGGGCGGGAAGTCCCGGTCGAACTCCGCCGCCCGCTCCGGGTCGACGACGAACACGCCGTCCTCGTGGAACTCGCCGGTCACGCCGTGCAGGCCACCTGGCACCAGCGGCAGGGCCATGAGGGCGTCGAACGTCGCCCCGCCGGGTGCCGTGATGCCGAAGCCGGCCGCGGGCCGGAAGCCGAAGCGGGGGTAGTAGTCCGGGTGCCCGTACACGACGACCGCGCGATGCCCGAGCTCCGCGGCCTGCGCGAGCGTGTGGCGCATGAGGGCCGCGCCGACCCCGGCCGCCTGGCGGTCCGGCCGCACGCTGAGCGGACCGAACGTCAGCACGCCGTGCGCGGTCCCCGTCGCGGGCTCGACCACGACGGCCCGGGAGTACATGACGTGGCCGACGAGCTCGCCGCCGACCTCGGCGACGACGTCCAGCTCGGGCACCAGCGCCGGGCTCTCGCGCAGCAGGTGCACCAGCAGGTGCTCGTCGCAGCGCGGGGCGAACAGACCCCAGAAGGCGTCGCGCGTCAGCTCCTCGACGGCGCGGTGGTCCCGCGGCTCCTCGCGGCGCAGCGTGATGGTCCGCTGCCCCTCCATGCGGTCGAGTGTGTCCGGGTGCGGCGCCCGCCACCAGCGGATATCGCCGCGCCACCGTGGTCGTGCGTGTGGGTGGTCGGCGTCATGATGACCCGATGAGCGACGCGACGACGGTCGAGGACGCCACGCAGCCCGACGACGCCACCGAGCACGCCGAGGCGCTGGGCCGGGCGCGGGACGAGTGGACGGAGCTGGCCGAGCGGGTCGAGGCCGACCGCATCGCGTACTACGAGAAGGACGCGCCGGTCTCGTCGGACGCGGAGTACGACGAGCGGCTGCGGCGCCTGGCCGCCCTCGAGGCGCAGTTCCCGGAGCTGGCGAGCCCGACGAGCCCGACGCAGACCGTGGGGGGTGCCGCGACCAGCACGTTCGCCTCGGTGCAGCACGTCGAGCGGATGCTCTCGCTGGACAACGTGTTCTCGCGCGACGAGCTGCTCGCCTGGACCGAGCGCGTGCACCGCGACCTCGAGCTGACCGACCGGGCCGACGAGCTGCACTGGCTGTGCGAGCTGAAGATCGACGGGCTGGCGATCGCGCTGCTCTACGAGAACGGCCGGCTGGTGCGGGCGGCGACCCGCGGGGACGGGCGCGTGGGGGAGGACGTCACCGCGAACGTCCGCACCATCGCGACCGTGCCGGAGCGGCTCGCGGGCGACCCGGCCCGCCACCCCGAGGTGATCGAGGTGCGCGGCGAGGTGTTCTTCCCGGTCGCGGAGTTCACCCGGCTGAACGAGGCGCAGGTCGCGGCGGGCCGGGCGCCGTTCGCCAACCCGCGCAACGCGGCGGCGGGCTCGCTGCGGCAGAAGGACCCGGGTGTCACGGCGAGCCGGCCGTTGCGCGTGTACGCGCACGGGTTCGGCGCGCTGCGCTGGGGCGAGGGGCGCGAGCGCGTCGTCGAGCGGCAGTCGCAGGTGTACGGGCTGCTCGACGAGTGGGGCGTGCCGACGAGCTCGCACAACCGCGTGGTGCAAGGCGGTGCGGCGATCTGGGACATGGTCGAGCACTTCGGCGAGCACCGGCACGACGTCGAGCACGAGATCGACGGCATCGTCGTCAAGGTCGACGAGCTGGCCATGCAGCGCCGGCTGGGCGCCACGAGCCGCGCACCGCGGTGGGCGATCGCGTACAAGTACCCGCCGGAGGAGGTCAACACCCGGCTGCTCGACATCCAGGTGGGCATCGGCCGCACCGGGCGCGCGACGCCGTTCGCCGTCATGGAGCCGGTGTTCGTGTCCGGCAGCACGGTGCGCCAGGCGACGCTGCACAACCAGGAGGTGGTCAAGGCCAAGGGGGTGCGGATCGGCGACATGGTGGTGCTGCGCAAGGCGGGCGACGTCATCCCGGAGATCGTCGGACCCGCGCCGGCGGCGCCGGACGACACCACGCCGCGGGTCGAGTGGCACATGCCCGATCTCTGTCCGGAGTGCGGCGCGCCGCTGCGGCCCATGCGTGAGGGCGACGTCGACCTGCGGTGCCCCAACGCCCGGTCCTGCCCGGCGCAGGTGCGGGGACGTCTGGAGCACATCGGCTCGCGCGGCGGGCTGGACATCGAGGCCCTCGGCGAGGTGACGGCCGCGGCGCTCACCCAGCCCGAGGTGCCGGCGGCGCCGCCGGTTCCCACGGAGGCGTCCCTGTTCGACCTCGTCGGGTATCCGCTCGACGCGTCCGAGGAGCAGAAGGCGCGCGTGCGCGCCGCCAGCGCGGCGCTGCTGGCCCGGGTCGAGGTCGTCGTGCGTGATCCGGAGACGGGCCTGCCGCGTGAGGACGAGGACGGGGTGGCGCGGCGCCGGGCCCCCTTCCGCCGGGCGCTCAAGCACTCGCGGGCGGCGCTGCGGGCGGCCGCCGCGGAGGGCCGCACGCTGCCGGAGTGGGAGCCGTCGGAGCAGGCCCGGACGCTGCTCGACGAGCTCGACGGCGCGAAGACGAAGGAGCTGTGGCGGGTCCTGGTCTCGCTGAGCATCCGCAACGTGGGGCCGACCGCCGCGCGGGCGCTCGCGGCCGACCTCGGCTCCATGGACGAGCTCTGGGCTCTGGTCACCGGCGGCGCGCCGCTCTTGGCACCCGGCGAGCCGGCGCCCGACGACGCCGTCATTGTGCGCGAGGACGTGCGCGCGGCCGCGATGACGGCGCTCGCCGAGGTCGAGGGGGTCGGCCCCGTCATCGCGCAGTCGATCGTCGACTGGTTCGCGGGGGAGGAGGACGGCGGCTGGCACCGGGCGATCGTGTGGTCCTGGCGGGCCGCCGGCGTCGTCATGCGGGACGAGCGCGACGACACGACCCCGCGCACGCTCGTCGACGCCGCTGGCGCGCCGCTCACCGTCGTCGTGACCGGCAGCCTCCAGCGCTTCAGCCGTGACCAGGCGAAGGAGGCGATCCTCGCGCGCGGCGGCAAAGCCGCGGGCTCGGTGTCGAAGAGCACCGACTACGTCGTCGTCGGCGAGAACGCCGGGTCCAAGGAGACCAAGGCGCGCGAGCTCGGCCTGACGATCCTCGACGAGGACCAGTTCGTCGCGCTGCTGGCGGGGGGCGTCGCGGCGCTCGCGGACGGCTGAGCGGGCACAATGGCGGCGTGGTGGGGATCCGGGTCGCGCGGCCCGACGACGTCGTCGCGGTGGGTGCACTGACCGCCGAGGCCTACCTGGCTGACGGTCTGCTCAGTGACGACGACGACTACGCCGCCGAGCTGCGGGACGCGCAGCGGCGGGCCGACGAGGCGGTGCTCCTCGTCGCCACGACGGCGACACCGGACGGCCGCCAGGCCGTCGTCGGCACCATCACGGTGGCGCCCTACGGCTCGTCGTACGCCGAGGTGGCCGAGCCCGGCGAGGTCGAGCTGCGCATGCTCGCGGTGGCGCCCGAGGCCCGGCACCAGGGCGTCGCGGCCCAGATCATGCGCGCCGCGCAGCGGGAGGCGCTGCGGCTCGGCGCCCGCCGGCTGGTGCTGTCGACCCAGGACGCGATGGCCGCCGCGCAGCGGCTGTACGCCCGGCTGGGCTTCGTCCGGGAGCCGGAGCGGGACTGGGGGCACGAGGTGGTCCACCTGCGGGTGTTCACGTGGACGCCGCCGGAGGCACCGGGGATGCTCGTCGAGGCCGCCACCTGGCCTCCGGTACGCACGGTGGTGACGCCGGACGGCTGGTGGGTCGGGGTGTCCGGTGGGTTCACCCGCCGGGCCAACTCGGCCATGCCGCTCGGGCACCCGGCCGACCTGGCCGCCGCGGTCGACCGCGTGGAGGCCGTGTACACCGACGCCGGCCTGGCGCCGATCCTCCGGATGGGCAGCGGGGCGCCGGAAGGGTTGGCGAACGAGCTGGCAGCCCGCGGGTACGCCGAGCGCGCGCGCACCGACGTCATGGTGCGGGCGGTCGACGGTGACGCCGCCGCAGCGCTCGTCCCGCCGGCGGCCGCGCCGGCCTGGTCCGGTCACGTGCGGGTCGCCGACGAGCCGGACGACGTCTGGCTGCGCGCGTTCCTGGGAGTCAAGCAGGACGGTGCCCATGCCGACCTGGCGCGGGCCGTGCTGTCCGCGGCGCCGGCGCACTACCTCACGGCCACCGTCGGCGGCGAGGTCGTCGGCACGCTGCGCGTCGCCTATGCCGAGCAGTGGGCCGGCTTGTCGTGCCTGGCCGTGTCGCCGCAGACCCGGCGCCGCGGGCTGGGCAGCGCGCTGATGCGCGACGGCATCGCGCTGGCGGGCCGGCAGGGCGCCCACCGCGCGTTCCTGCAGGTGGAGGCCGCGAACACGGTGGCCGCCGGGTTGTACGCGCAGCTCGGGCTCGTGCTCGCCGACGGGTACGCCTACCTTGTCGGGGGCGAGCGATGACCCCGCGGCTCGGTGTCGGGATGGTGGGCTACGCCTTCATGGGCGCCGCGCACTCCCAGGCGTGGCGCACCGCGCACCGGTTCTTCGAGCTGCCGCTGACCCCGGTCATGGTGGTGCTCGGCGGCCGCACCCCGGACGCGCTGCGGGCGGCGGCGGAGCGGCTCGGCTGGGCCGACGTCGAGACGGACTGGCGCAGGCTCGTGGTGCGCGACGACGTGGACCTGGTGGACATCGGCACGCCCGGCGACACGCATGCCGAGATCGCCATCGCCGCACTGGCGGCCGGCAAGCACGTGCTGTGCGAGAAGCCGCTCGCCAACACCGTCGCGGAGGCGGCCGCCATGGCTGCGGCTGCGGCCGAGCACCCTGAGCTCGTCGCGATGACCGGGTTCAGCTACCGGCGCATGCCGGCGATCCAGCTGGCGCGCCGCCTCGTCGAGCAGGGTCGGATCGGCACCGTGCGGCACGTGCGCGCCCAGTACCTGCAGGACTGGCTCGCCGATCCGCAGGCCCCGTGGGTGTGGCGGGTCGACCGGGAGCAGGCCGGGTCAGGGGCGCTCGGCGACATCGGGGCGCACGTGGTCGACCTCGCGCAGTTCGTCACCGGGCAGACCGTCGACGGGGTGTCGGCGATGCTCGACACGTTCGTCACCGAGCGGCCGGTGCCGTCGTCCCTCCATGGCCCCGGCGGCACGGTCGGGGCGGACAGCCCGATGCGTCCGGTCACCGTGGACGACGCCGTGGCGTTCCTCGGGCGGTTGTCCGGTGGCGGCATGGCGGTGTTCGAGGCGACGCGTTTCGCCTGGGGGCGTCGCAACCAGATCAGGCTCGAGGTGAACGGCTCGGCAGGCTCGCTGGCGTTCGACCTGGAGGACATGAACGCGCTGTCGTTCTTCGACGCGACCGAGCCGGTCGAGACGGCCGGCTTCCGGCGCATCGACGTCACGCAGCCCCAGCACCCGTACGGCGGCTCCTGGTGGCCGGCGGGGCACGCGCTCGGGTACGAGCACGCCTTCACGCACCAGGTGGTGGACCTGGTGCGCGGCATCGCCGCGCACGAGCACCCGGCGCCGACCTTCGCGGACGGGTTCCAGGTGCAGCGGGTGCTGGCCGCGGTGGAGCGATCGGCGGCCGACGACAGTCGCTGGACCCCGGTGGAGGCGACGGCCTGACGCCTCGCGGTGGCGGGCGTCCGGAGGAACGTAGCCATCCCGCGGTGGTGCGCCGCCGTTGCGCGGATACTGACGGGGGTGATCTCGGTGTCGGCGGCGGAGCGGCTCTCCCGTGCGGGACTCGTCTGGCACCCGACGGCCGGCGACAGGTTCACCATCCGCTCGGCCGAGCTGATGGGTCAGGTCTTCACCATCAGCGACATGGTGGTCGAGCCGCACGAGTACCCGAGCGGCACGGTGCTCGGCTTCAACGGCACCACCGAATGGGCGCTCGACTCGGTGCAGCAGGACGACGCGCTGTGGCTGCCGCGGGAGGACCAGCTGCGTGACCTGCTCGGTGGCTCGTTCCGTAGTCTCGCGCGTTCGACGACCGGCCGCTTCGAGGTGCTCGTCGAGGTGCCCGGCCGGCCGGAGCAGGTGTTCGGCTCGGACAACCCGGCGGATGCCTACGCCGAGGCGCTGCTGGCGCTGCTCGCCGTCGTGACCGGTTGAGCTCTGCCTCCGGGCGACCGGTCAGAGACGCAGCAGCATGACGTCGGACGCTCCAGTGCGGCCGACGACGCTGAAGCCGGCCCGCCGGTAGAGGTTCCGGGCGCGGTTGCCGTCCTCGACGCTGAGCGAGACCGCCGCCAGGTGGCGGCTGCGGGCACCGGCGATCAGGTCGTCCAGCAGCGCGGTGCCGATGCCGCAGCCCCGCCACTCAGGCATGACGCCCAGCGACACCTCAGGGACGTCCTCGGCGACGAATCCGTAGCCCGGGTCGGTGGCTGGGAAGGCCCGGCACCAGGCGGCGCCCACCGTCGCGGCGCCGGTGACTGCCACGACGCCGAAGTCGTCGGGTTGGGGCCACCCGGTCACGTCGTGGGACAGCTGCGGGTCCCCGAGGATCGCCTGGAGCGGGAGGCGCACGCTGTCCCGCCAGTTCACCGCCTGGAACAGCGCATCCGTCAGGGCCGGCAGGTCCTCCGCCGTCGCTTCGCGGAGCAGGGCCCGGTCGCGGTGCATCGCCCGACCGTAGCAACCGCGCGCTGAGACCGAGCGCTGACACCGAGCGCTGACACCGCGAGGCGGTGGTCGAGGCGTCGGGTGCGTCCCCGCTGGCCGGGAGTGGCCCGGTAGCGCGGGCGCAGCCAGGTGCTCGGTGGTGTGGTCCGGCTCGCAGCGGTCGGCGGGCACGGTGCAGCGCGGTCCGGCGCGGCCGTGCAGCCGATCCGTGAGCACCCGCGGCTTGGGGGTGTCGACGCGGCTGTGGCGGGACCGCGTCGGCGACCGCCGCCAGGGCGCGTCCGTCGCGCACGAGTCGATGGGCGGCCGGGCGGGACCAGCCCAACCGCATCGTCGGCTCGTCGCCCGCCACGCAGGTGCGGCTGGGTGCGGGGACTGCCAGTGGGGGGTTCATAGGAGCCAGGCGGGGCGCCAGGGGGCGAACAGGGTGCCGCGCTCGTTACCCGCAGTCCAGATGCGAACAGGAGTTCGACTCGGGGAGGAACCGCCGATGCGGAGGGCTGCGATGTCTCAGGACATGGGTGACACGGAGGGCACGGGAGCCAGGGCGCATCCCGAGGTCAGACGGTGGCCGCGGTCCGGCGCCGGTCGTCCGACGTTCGGCGCCGGAGCCCCGGCAGAGCCCGGCCACCGCTTCACTAGACTCGCCCCATGTCCACCCCCTGGCGCGACGAGGTCGCACGTGTGGCAGGCCTGGCCCGGATCGAGCTGAAGCCCGACGAGCTCGACCGGCTCGCCGGCGAGCTGGAGGTCATCGTCCAGTCCGTCGCACGCGTGAGCGAGGTCGCCACGCCCGACGTCCCGGCGACCAGCCATCCGCTGCCGCTGACCAACGTGTTCCGGGCCGACGAGCCCGAGGCACCGCTGGACCGCGACGAGGTGCTCGCGATGGCGCCGGCCCACGGGGACGGCAAGTTCCTCGTCCCGCAGATCCTCGGGGAGGACGCATGAGCGACCTGACGCGGCTGAGCGCGGCCGAGCTGGCCGGCGCGCTGACGAGCGGCGAGGTGTCGTCGGTCGAGGCCACCCAGGCGCACCTGGACCGGATCGCCGCGGTGGACGGCCCGGTCCACGCGTTCCTCCACGTCTCCTCCGACGAGGCGCTGGCGACCGCCCGCGGTGTCGACGAGGCCCGCGCCAAGGGCGAGCCGCTGCACCCGCTGGCAGGCGTGCCGATCGCCGTCAAGGACGTCGTCGTGACCCGCGGCCTGCCGACCACGGCCGGCAGCCGCATCCTCGAGGGCTGGATCCCGCCCTACGACGCGACGCTGGTCACCAAGATCAAGGCGGCCCGGCTGCCGATCCTGGGCAAGACGAACATGGACGAGTTCGCCATGGGCAGCTCGACCGAGCACAGCGGCTACGGCAACACGCACAACCCCTGGGACCTCGAGCGCATCCCCGGCGGCTCGGGCGGTGGCAGCGCGGCCGCGGTGGCGGCCTACGAGGCGCCGCTCGCCATCGGCACCGACACCGGCGGCTCGATCCGCCAGCCGGCCGCCGTCACCGGCACCGTGGGCGTCAAGCCCACCTACGGCAGCGTCAGCCGCTACGGGCTCATCGCGTTGGCGAGCAGCCTCGACCAGGCCGGCCCGGTGACCCGCACGGTGCTCGACGCCGCGTTGCTCCACGAGCTCATCGCAGGCCACGACCCGCACGACTCGACGTCGCTCACCGACCCGGTGGGCGACTTCGCGGCGCAGGCCCGACGAGGCCTGTCCGGTGACGTGCAGGGCGTCCGGGTCGGCGTCGTCAGGGAGCTCAGCGGCGAGGGCTACCAGCCGGGCGTGCTCGCGCGGTTCGAGGAGTCGCTCGACCTGCTCCGGCAGGCCGGCGCCGAGGTCGTCGAGGTCTCCTGCCCGCACTTCGAGTACGCGCTCGCGGCGTACTACCTCATCCTGCCGGCCGAGGCGAGCAGCAACCTCGCCAAGTTCGACGGCATGCGTTACGGCCTGCGGGTCGAGCCCGACGAGGGCCCCGTCACGGCGGAACGCGTCATGGCGGCCACGCGCGGCCAGGGCTTCGGCGACGAGGTCAAGCGCCGCATCATCCTCGGCACCTACGCCTTGTCGGCGGGGTACTACGACGCCTACTACGGCAGCGCCCAGAAGGTCCGCACGCTCATCCAGCGCGACTTCGCGGCGGCCTTCGAGAAGGCGGACGTCCTGGTCTCGCCGACGGCGCCGACCACGGCGTTCAAGCTCGGCGAGAAGCTCGACGACCCGCTGGCGATGTACCTCAACGACGTCGCGACGATCCCGGTCAACCTGGCGGGCGTGCCGGGCATGTCGGTGCCGTCGGGGCTGTCCGACGACGGCCTGCCCGCCGGCTTCCAGGTCATCGCGCCGGCGCGCGAGGACGCCCGGCTGTACCGCGTCGCGGGCGCCGTCGAGGCGCTGCTGCAGGCCCGCTGGGGCGGCCCGATCCTCGCGCACGCGCCGGAGCTGGAGGTTTCCAAGTGAGCGACACCCTGGTGCCCTACGACGACGCCGTGGACCGCTACGACCCGGTCTTCGGCATCGAGGTCCACGTCGAGCTCGGGACGCGCACCAAGATGTTCGACGGCGCCGAGCAGTACTTCGGCGCCGACCCGAACACCCAGATCACGCCCGTGAGCCTGGGCCTGCCGGGCGCGCTGCCCGCCGTCAACGGCACCGCGGTGGAGTACGCGATCCGCATCGGCCTGGCGCTGAACTGCGGCATCGCGGAGTCGTGCCGGTTCGCCCGGAAGAACTACTTCTACCCGGACGTCCCCAAGAACTTCCAGACGAGCCAGTACGACGAGCCGATCGCCCACGACGGCTGGGTCGACGTGGAGCTCGAGGACGGCGCCGTGTTCCGCGTCGAGATCGAGCGCGCGCACATGGAGGAGGACGCCGGCAAGAACACGCACGTCGGCGGCGCCGCCGGACGCATCCAGGGCGCGACCTACTCGCTGGTGGACTACAACCGCGCCGGCGTGCCGCTCGTCGAGATCGTCACCAAGCCGGTGACCGGGGCCGGCGAACGCGCTCCCGAGCTCGCCCGTGCCTATGTCCAGACGTTGCGTGACATGTTCCGCGCCCTCGGCGTCTCCGAGGCCCGCATGGAGCGCGGCAACGTGCGTGCGGACGTCAACGTGTCGCTGCGGCCCTCGTCGGACAGCCCGCTGGGCACGCGGACGGAGACGAAGAACGTCAACTCCTTCCGTTCGGTCGAGCGTGCGGTGCGCTACGAGATCTCCCGCCAGGCGGCGCTGCTGGACGCCGGGCAGCCCGTGGTCCAGGAGACCCGGCACTGGCACGAGGACACCGGCCACACGACGAGCGGGCGCATCAAGTCCGACGCCGAGGACTACCGCTACTTCCCGGAGCCTGACCTCGTGCCGATCGTCCCCGACCGCGCCTGGGTCGAGGAGATCCGCGCCCACCTGCCCGAGCTGCCCGCGGCTCGTCGCCGGCGCCTGCAGGCCGACTGGGGCTACGCCGACGCCGAGATGCGGGACGTCGTCAACGCCGGGGCGGTCGAGCTCATCGAGGCGACCGTCGAGGCCGGTGCTGGGCCCGCGGCGGCCCGCAAGTGGTGGATGGGCGAGCTCGCCCGCACCGCCAAGGAGCAGGGCGTCGACCTCGAGGTGCTCCCGGTGACCCCGCGCCAGATCGGTGCCCTGCAGCGCCTGGTCGACTCCGGCCGGCTGACGGACAAGCTCGCCCGGCAGGTGCTCGAGGGCGTGCTGGCCGGCGAGGGCGAGCCCGAGGAGGTCGTCGTGGCGCGGGGCCTCGAGGTGGTGTCCGACGACGGTCCGTTGCTGGCCGCGATCGACCAGGCGCTCGCCGCGCAGCCGGACGTCGTCGCCAAGATCCAGGGCGGCAACCTCGGCCCGGTCGGCGCCATCATCGGCGCCGTGATGAAGGCCACCCGCGGCCAGGCCGACGCGGCCCGGGTCCGTGAGCTCGTGCTGGAGCGTGTGCAGTCCTGACTCGTGCCGGCAACCTGCAGGTCACACGCCGCCCGTAGCATCGCGGCGGCTGGCCGCGGGTGCCGGCCCCGGAGGTGCTCAGATGGACAAGCCCACCCTGCAGGGCGAGATGCTCGTGCTGCGGCCGTTGCGCGCGGGGGACTCGGACGGCATGTGGGAGGTGGTCAGCGACGCCGAGGCGCGCCGGATCACCGGCATGTCGCGCGAGTGGACGCGGGCGGACGTCGACCGGTGGGTCGCGACGGTCGGGGCGGCCGACGACCGCATCGACCTCGCGGTGACCGCGAACGGCTCGGACGAGTACCTGGGCGAGATCGTGCTCGAGGCGATCGACACGTGCGTGGGCTCCGCGAGCCTGCGGCTGACGATGCGCCCGGCCTACCGCGGCCGCGGCTACGGCACCGAGGCGATCCTCCTGGTGCTGGGGATGGCCTTCGACGGGCTCGGGCTGCATCGCGTGGGCGCCGCCGTCCCGGCGATCAACGCGCGGGCCAAGTCGCTGTACGAGAACCTCGGGTTCCGCGTCGAGGGCCGGTTGCGCGACGCCTTCCGGGACGGCGACGGCTGGACGGACGGGCTGGTCATGGGGCTGCTCGACGACGAGTACCGTGCCTCCCAGCTGCCGGCCGGCACGCCTGAGGGGGCGTGAACGCTTGCTCACCGTCACCGTCCCCACGCCGGACCTGATCGACCGGCTCGCCGACCTCGCCGACCGGGTGCGGCTCATCACGTGGGACCTCGGGGCGCCGTTGCCCGACGAGGTGGCTGCGCAGGTCGAGATGGTCGTCATCCCGCACTACTTCGTGCGTCCCGGCGGCTTCGACGTGCTGCGGACGCTGCCCGCCCTGCGGCTGGTCCAGCTGCCGAGCGCGGGCTTCGAGCACGCGGTGCCGCACGTGCCGGCCGGCGTGACCGTGTGCAACGGGCGGGGCGTGCACAGCACGGGCACCGCCGAGCTGGCGGTCGCGCTCGTCCTGGCGATGCAGCGGGGCCTGGTCGGCTCCGTCCTCGCGATGGGCGAGGGCCGGTGGCACAACCCGTTCGGCCCGTCGCTGGCCGACCGGCGCGTGCTCGTCGTCGGCGCCGGCTCGGTGGCGGACGCGGTCGTCGCGCGGCTGCGGCCGTTCGAGGTGGCGATCACGCGCGTCGCGCGCACCGCCCGCGACACGGCCGACGGCCACGTCCACGGGGTCGACGAGCTGCCCGGGCTGGTGCCGGACGCCGACGTCGTCGTGCTCACCGTGCCGCTCGACGCGAGCACCCACCACCTGGTCGACGCCGACCTGCTGGCGCGCATGGCGGACGGCACCCTGCTGGTCAACGTGGCCCGCGGCAAGGTGGTCGACACCGACGCCCTGCTGGCGGAGCTGCGGGCGGGACGGCTGCGCGCCGCCCTCGACGTCACGGACCCCGAGCCGCTGCCCCCGGAGCACCCGCTCTGGCGGGCGCCGAACGTGCTGATCACAGCCCACCAGGGCGGCAACACCGACGCGACGTTCCCGCGGGTGGCCGCGCTCGTCCGGCGCCAGCTGGAGGCGCTGCTCGCCGGGGGCGTGCCGATCAACGTCGTCGCGCGGACGTAGCGGCGCCTAGCCGGCGGCCGCGAAGCGGCGCACCTCCGCGAGCACGCCGGCCGCGATCTGCGCCAGCGTGCGATCCTCGCCAGGGCGGATCCACTGCTGGAACGCGAGGCTGAACACCGTGGCGGCGGTCTCGGCCGCCACGCTGGCGGCCGGGTCGGCGGTGCCGCGCGCGAGCATCGCCGCGTGCATGGCCGCGGCCAGGGCGGCCCGCTTGTGGCGCTCGCGCTCCTGCAGCGCCGGGTTGGCCTCGATCACCGCCTGGCGGGCGCGGGCGAAGGCGCGCCGCTCGTCGTCGAAGAACCTGCCCGCGGAGCGCAGGGCCGAGGCGACGACCTCGAACGGCGGCGCGCCGGGCGGCGCCGCCTCCACCCCGTCGAGGAACGCCTGCGTGAAGCTCTGCTGGCCGTCGAACAGCACCTCGCGCTTGTCGGCGAAGTGGCGGAAGAACGTCCGCTCGGTCAGACCGACGGACCGGGCGATCTCCGCGGCGGTCGTCTGCTCGAAGCCCTGGGCGCTGAACAGCTCGAGCGCGGCCCGGGCCAGCCGCTCCCGCGTCCCCGGTTGCCATCGCGCCATGGCCACGAGTGTAGTGATGACAGCGGCTGACGTCCGACGTACAGTGATGACTGTTACTGACATCAGAACCGAAGGAGATCGTCATGCGCGTCTTCGTCACCGGAGCGACGGGGTGGATCGGGTCCGCCGCCGTCGACGAGCTGCTCGCCGCCGGCCACGACGTCACGGGCCTCGCCCGTTCCGACGCCTCCGTCGCCGCACTCGAGGCGAAGGGGGCCACGGCGCGCCGCGGCGACGTCGACGACCTCGACGCCCTGCGCGCGGGCGCCGCCGCCGCCGACGCGGTGCTCCACCTGGCCTACAAGCACGACTGGAGCGACGTCGCCGCCTCGATGGCCAGCGAGAGGGCGGCGGTGCAGACCCTCGGCGACGCGCTCGCCGGCACCGGCCACCCCTTCCTCTTCGCCTCCGGCGTGGCGGCCCTCAACCCGGGCCGGCCCGCGACCGAGGCCGACCCGTCGCCGTACCACGGCCCGGACTCGCCGCGCGGGGGTGCCGAGAACCTCGCGCTCGACCTCGTCGACCAGGGCGTGCGCAGCGTCGCGCTGCGGTTCTCCCCGACCGTGCACGGCGCGCGCGACCACGGCTTTATCGCGCGGATCGTCGCGATCGCCCGGGAGAAGGGCGTCTCCGGGTACCCCGGGGACGGCGCCAACCACTGGGCGGCGGTCCACCGCTCCGACGCCGCACGCCTCGTCGCGCTCGCGCTGGCCGAGGCGCCGGCCGGGGCGCGCGTGCATGCGGTGGGCGAGGAGGCGGTGCCGGTCCGGGCGATCGCCGAGGCGATCGGGGACGCGCTGCGGCTGCCCGTCACGTCGATCGCGCCCGACGACGTCGCGGCCCACTTCGGCTGGATCGGCACCTTCTTCGGCATGGAGATGTCGGCGACGAGCACGGCCACGCGCGAGCTGCTCGGCTGGACCCCGACCGGCCCGACCCTGCTGGAGGACATTGCCGCGGGGGCCTACGCCGTGGCGTGACGACGCCGGCCGCGGGTCGAGGCGCGGACATCCACCGCTCTCCGGCTGAGACGGACGTACCGTGGGATGCCATGAGCCGTCCGCTGCGCTCCAACACCTCGACCCGCGGCCGCAACATGGCCGGTGCCCGCGCCCTGTGGCGTGCCACCGGCATGGGTGCGGAGGACTTCGGCAAGCCGATCATCGCGATCGCCAACTCGTACACGCAGTTCGTCCCGGGGCACGTGCACCTCAAGGACATGGGCGACCTGGTGGCCTCCGCCATCCGCGAGGCCGGCGGCGTGGCCAAGGAGTTCAACACGATCGCCGTCGACGACGGCATCGCGATGGGCCACGACGGGATGCTCTACAGCCTGCCGAGCCGCGACCTCATCGCGGACTCCGTCGAGTACATGGTCCAGGCGCACACGGCCGACGCGCTCGTCTGCATCTCCAACTGCGACAAGATCACGCCCGGCATGCTCAACGCCGCGCTGCGGCTCGACATCCCGGCGATCTTCGTCTCCGGCGGCCCCATGGAGGCCGGCAAGGCCGTGGTCGCCGACGGTGTGGCCTCGACCCACCTCAACCTCATCAACGCGATCAACTACTCGGCCGACGAGAACGTCTCCGACGACGCACTCGGACTGGTCGAGGCCAACGCCTGCCCCACCTGCGGCTCGTGCTCGGGCATGTTCACCGCCAACTCGATGAACTGCCTCACCGAGGCTCTCGGGCTGTCGCTGCCCGGCAACGGCTCGACGCTGGCGACCAACACCGCCCGGCGCGAGTTGTTCCTCGAGGCGGGTCGGCGCATCGTGGCGATGGCCAAGCGCTACTACGAGGACGACGACGACTCGGTCACCCCGCGCGGGATCGCCACCAAGGCGGCGTTCAGCAACGCGATGTCCCTGGACATGGCGATGGGCGGCTCGACGAACACCGTGCTGCACATCCTCGCCGCCGCCCAGGAGGCCGGCGTCGACTTCACGCTGCACGACATCGAGACGATCTCGCGGCGCGTGCCGAACCTCGCCAAGGTCGCGCCCAACCACCCGGACTTCCACATGGAGGACGTCCACCGGGCCGGCGGCATCCCCGCGATCCTCGGCGAGCTCGACCGCGCCGGGCTGCTGGACCACGGCGTGACCAGCGTGCACACGCCCACCCTCGAGCAGTGGCTCGCGGACTGGGACGTCCGCGGCGGCCAGGCCACCGACCAGGCGATCGAGCTGTTCCACGCCGCGCCGGGCGGCGTGCGCACGACGAAGGCGTTCTCCACCTCCAACCGCTGGGACAGCCTCGACACCGACGCGGTGAACGGCTGCATCCACGACGTGGCGCACGCCTACACCGCCCAGGGCGGCCTCGTCGTGCTGCGGGGCAACCTCGCGCCGGACGGCGCCGTCATCAAGACCGCCGGGATCGACCCGAGCCTGTGGCACTTCGTCGGGCGGGCGCTCGTCTGCGAGTCCCAGGAGGAGGCCGTCGAGAAGATCCTGTCCAAGCAGGTGGCGCCCGGCCACGTCGTCGTCGTGCGCTACGAAGGCCCCGCGGGCGGCCCCGGCATGCAGGAGATGCTCTACCCGACGAGCTTCATCAAGGGCCGTGGCCTGGGCAAGGACGTCGCGCTCATCACGGACGGCCGGTTCTCCGGCGGCTCGACCGGGATCTCGGTGGGTCACGTCTCCCCGGAGGCGGCCGCCGGCGGTGTCATCGGCCTCGTCGAGGACGGCGACGAGATCGAGATCGACGTCGACGCGCGGCTCATCCGCCTCAACGTGCCCGACGAGGTCCTCGCCGAGCGCCGCGCGAAGATGGACACCTCGGAGGCCCCGTGGCGGCCCGCCCACCGCGACCGGTACGTGTCACCGGCGCTGCGCGCCTACGCCGCGATGGCCACCAGCGCCGACCGCGGCGCCGTGCGCGACGTGTCCCTGCTGCCCCGGCGCTGACGCCGCACGCGTCGCGGTGGCGGCCGACGAGACCGACCACCACCCTGACCTGGACCTGCGCCGCCACGGCGTGGTCGCGCGGGTGTTCACCCACTCGACGTCGGCTCTCACGCTGGCCGACGTCGACCCGGCCGCGCCATCTCGGCGATCGCGGCGGAGCCGGTCCTGGCCGCCGACCCGCGTGCGGTGCAGGAGGTCGAGCCGGCGATCGACGCGCTCGACATCCCGGCGGTGCGGCCGTGCCGGGCGGCCGTGCTGGGCCATGAGCCCGGATCCACGTCGGCACGTTCGTGCCGGCCGGGCGGCGACCGGCCCGCATCGGCGCCGCACTCGCCCCGGGCGGGCACGTGGCCGGCGACGCCTACGCGCCCAGCTGCTGGACCCTCGCCGACCCGGAGGGCGACGAGATCGACGTCGCGGTCCCGGTCGGCCGAGCGGAGGCGTGGGGCTGGGGATCTGTCAGCGGCCGGCTCGGATCAGGGCCGTGCCGTGAGCGGCACCGCGTCGACGAGCCGGCTCGGTGTGCCGAACCGGTGCGCGGTGATCGCGATGGCCTGCTCGCGCAGAAAGGGCAGCCCCTCGACCCGGCCGGACTCGGTGACCGGATGGTCGTGGACGGTCAGGTCGGGCCGGCCCGCGGCCGCCTCGAGGAGGGCTGCCGCGGTACCGCCGACCAGCCGCACCCGGCCGTCCCGCAGGGCCGCCGCCCGCCGGGTCCAGGCATCCTCGTCCTCCACGCGCACCTCGACGCCCGCGGCACGCACCGCCGCCGCCTCGTCGGGCGCCAACGGGGCGGCGACCGAGAGGGACAGCGGGGCGCGCACGCGCAGGCCGGCCAGCAGCACCCGCGCGAGGTCGGCCGGGTCCGCGCCCGCCGCCACCCGCACCGTGACCGGCACGGTGCGGTAGCGCAGCGCGTTGCGCTCGGCGGCCAGGCCGGTCACGTCGCGCACCACGCCGTACTCGTCGGCCCACGCCCGCCGGTCGCTGGCGGCCGACCGCCGCAGGAACGCCGCCACCTGCGGACCGCGGGCGCCGAAGGCCGCCACGATCCCGGTGGCCTGGGCGTCCGCGGGCTCGTCGCGCGCGGCCTCGGCCCGCCGGAACGACGACACCGCGAGCACCGTGCTGGGGCCGCCGAGCTTGGCGCCCGGCCCGACGACCGAGCGCTTCCAGCCGCCGAACGGCTGCCGCCGCACGATCGCGCCCGTGATGCCCCGGTTGACGTAGAGGTTGCCTGCCTCGACCCGGTCCACCCAGTGCGCCACCTCGTCGGCGTCGAGGCAGTGCAGCCCCGCGGTGAGCCCGAACGGCACGGCGTTCTGGATCGCGAGCGCCTCGTCGAGGTCGCGCGCCGTGAGCACGCCGAGCACCGGGCCGAAGCACTCCGTGACGTGGAACGACGACCCCGGGTACGTCGTCTTGACCCCGGCCGTCCACCGCTGACCCGCCGCATCCAGCCGGCGTGGGGTGCGGACCCAGCGTTCGCCGGGGGCCAGGCGCGTCAGGGCGTCGAGCAGCTTGCCCTCGGCGGGCGCGACGAGCGGGCCCAACCGGGTCGCCGGATCCCACGCCTCCCCGACGCGCAGTGCGTCCACGGCGTCGATCAGCTGGTTCCGGAACCGCCGCGAGCGTGCGACCTCGCCCACGAGGATGACCAGCGACGCGGCCGAGCACTTCTGCCCGGCGTGACCGAAGGCCGAGGCGGCCACGTCACGCGCGGCCAGGTCGAGGTCCGCGCTCGGCGTCACGACGATCGCGTTCTTCCCGCTCGTCTCCGCCAGCAGCCGCAGGCCGGGGCGCAGCGCGCGGAACGCCTCGGCGGTCTGGTAGCCGCCGGTGAGCAGCACCTGCCCGACCCGTGGGTCGGCGACGAGCCGGGACCCCAGAGCGCTGTCCGCGACGGGCGCGAACGCCAGCACGTCGCGCGGCACGCCGGCCTCGTGCAGGGCCTCGACCAGGAGCGCGGCCGTGCGCGGCGTGCGCCGGGAGGGCTTGAGCACCACGGCTGAGCCCGCGGCCAGCGCAGCGAGCGTGGAGCCGGCGGGGATGGCGAGCGGGAAGTTCCACGGCGGCACGACGAGCGTCACGCCGTACGGCACCGCCATGGCGCCGTCGAGCCGCGCGGCCGCGACCGCCAGCTCCGCGTCGTGGCGCGCGTGGTCCACGGCCTCCGACACCTCCGGGTCGGCCTGGTCGAACGTCTTGCCGGCCTCGGCGACCATGACCTCGACGAGGTCGCCCCGGCGCCGCTCAAGTGCGTCCGCGGCCCGCAGCAGCACCTCGGCGCGGCCCGGCCCGCCCAGGTCCGCCCACTCCCGTGCCGTGCCGCCTGCGGCGTCGAGCAGGCTCGACAGCTGGCCCTCGTCGTGCAGCGTGGCCGCGGTGACGGCCTCCCGGCCGAGCGTGCTGCACGGCGCGCGGCGCAGGATCCGGCGCGCCCAGGCGCGCGTCGCGGCCACCGCCGGATCGCTGTCGGGCGCGTTGCGGAAGCCGCCGGCCGGCACGGCGGCCGGCGGGGCTGCCCGGTGGCTCGCCGGGACGGGGGCGTCCAGCGCGTCCAGGGACGCCCGGAAGCGGCCCTCCTCGAGTGCGAACGCCGCTTCGTCGTCGCCCAGCCGCGGCGCGCTGGCCAGGAAGTTGTCGGGGCTGGCGCCTTCGTCGAGGCGCCGCACCAGGTAGGCGATCGCGGAGTCGGCGTCCGCCCGTGCGACCACCGGGGTGTACAGCAGCAGACCGGCCGCGGCGCGGCGCACCGCCTCCGCCTGGGCCGGCGCCATGCCGAGCAGCATCTCGATCTCGACGTCGTCAGGCACACCACGCGCCCGGGCGAGCAGCAGTGCGAGCGCCACGTC
The DNA here is from genome assembly GCA_021793675.1 of Actinomycetes bacterium. Taxonomy (GTDB): domain Bacteria; phylum Actinomycetota; class Actinomycetes; order Actinomycetales; family Cellulomonadaceae; genus Cellulomonas. The sequence continues at coordinate 37,466 of JAJYSG010000011.1, forward strand.
GAACAGGTTGTGACCCGCCACCCCGACGCGCACCGCGGAGACGCCCTGCGGCGTCAGCGCGCGGTCGAGCAGGCGCAGGTAGGCGGTGTCCGTCTCGCGCTTGCTGGCCCATGTCGCCAGGGGCCAGCCGTGCATCTCGGCGTCGACCCGCTCCATCGGCAGGTTGGCCCCCTTGACCACCCGGACCCGCACGCGCGCACCGCCGCGGGCGACCCGTGCGGCGCCCCAGGCCGCGAGCTCGTCGTACGCCGCCGCGGCGTCCGGCAGGTACGCCTGGAGCACGACCCCGGCGCGAAGGCCGCGCAGCCCGGGCCGCTCGAGCAGGCGCCGGAACACGGTGAGCGTGAGGTCGAGGTCGCGGTACTCCTCCATGTCGAGCGTGACGAGCGTGCCGCGCGCCGCCGCCTGCGCGTAGAGGGGGCCGAGCGTGTCGACGATCTCGTCGACCGCCTCGTCGAACGCCCAGGGCGCGTGCGGCGCCACGGTCGCCGAGACCTTGACCGACAGGTGGTCCACGTCGTCGCGGGCCAGCAGCCGGGTGATGCCCGCCAGGCGCCGGGCGGCCTGGTGCGGCCCCAGCACGGCCTCGCCGAGCAGGTTGACGTTCGGCGTGCTGCCCGCGGCGCGCAGGGTGCGCAGGTGCCGGGTCAGGCGGCGGCCGTCCGAGTCGAGCAGGAGGTGGGCGACCAGCCCCCGCAGCACGGCGCGCCCCGCGGGCACCACCGCGCCGGGCAGCAGCGGGGCGGTGGCGCCGCCCAGGCGGACGCCGGCGCGCAGCGCGGGGGAGAGGAAGGCCGGCGGGCGCGCCGACAGCCGGCGGAAGGCGCGGGCGGCGACCGCCCGGTCCTCGGGCCGCACCACGCCGTCGATGAACCCGACCGCGAACTCCAGGCCCGCGGGGTCGCGCAGCAGGGCGGCGAGGCGCCGTGCGCCTGGGTCGGGGCGGCCGGACGTCGGGTCGGTGAGCCATGTGCGGACGAGCCCGACGGCGTCGTCGGCGAGGTCCCAGGCGTCGCTGATCACCCCCGCCAGTATCGTCGCGGTACGGCGCGACGGCGCGTCCGAGCGGGCTCGCGACCAGGAGGCGACATGACGGCGTTCGTCGGCGTCGAGGACATGGTGCGGTGGCTCGGGACGCGCGGGCCGGCCGTCGCCATCACGGGCATCGCCGCCCGGCTCGAGGCCGACCTGCGGCGTTGGTCATCGTTCGAGAAGCGTGAGCGGGTCGCGTCCCACACGCCGTTCGGCGTCATCGAGCTCATGCCGATCGCGGACGCCGACACCTACGCGTTCAAGTACGTCAACGGGCACCCGTTCAACCCCGCCGTGGGCCGCCAGACCGTCACCGCGTTCGGCGTGCTCGCCGACGTGCGCACCGGCTACCCGGTCTTCGTGGCCGAGATGACGGTGCTCACGGCGCTGCGCACCGCCGCGACGTCGGCGCTCGCCGCACGCTTCCTGGCGCGGCCCGACAGTCGCTCGATGGCGCTCATCGGTGCGGGCAGCCAGTCCGAGTTCCAGGCCATCGCGTTCCGGGAGATGCTCGGCATCGAACGGCTGCGGGTGTGGGACGTCGATCCCGCGGCGACGGCCAAGGCGGTGCGCAACCTGGCGCCGCTCGGCTTCGACGTGCGCGCCGCGTCGAGCGCGACGGATGCGGTGCGGGGCGCCGACATCGTGACCACGTGCACCGCCGACAAGGTGCGCGCCGTGGTCCTCGCCGACGACGATGTCGAGGCCGGCATGCACGTCAACGCCATCGGGGGCGACTGCCCGGGCAAGACGGAGCTCGACCCGGCGATCCTGCGGCGCGCCACGGTGACGGTGGAGTACGAGCCGCAGACGCGGCTGGAGGGCGAGATCCAGCAGCTGTCCGCGACGTTCCCCGTCACCGAGCTGTGGGAGGTGGTGGCAGGCCGGGCTCCTGGTCGCACGTCGCGCGACGAGGTCACGGTGTTCGACTCGGTGGGCTTCGCGCTGGAGGACTTCTCCGCGCTGTGCTTCGTGCGCGACGACGTCGTCGGCGCCGACCTGTCCCGGGACATCGACCTGGTGGCCGAGCCGGACGACCCGAAGGACCTCTTCGGGTTCGCGCTGCGCGGCGCACCGGTTCGATGAATGTCCGACATGCGAGACCGTGAACCGGTTCCTGAGATGATGGTGCTCGGATGTGACATCGAGGGCAGTGCTCGCGTAGGCTCCCGACCGTGCAGAACTTCCTCGTCGTCGTACGTCCTGGGCGCGCCGGCTGAGGCCTGTTCACGTCTGCGCGCGCACCCCTCGACCAGCCCGTCCCCGGGCCGAGGGGTTTTCTGTTTTCTGGGGACGACCGCCTGCCCCGAGGAGTTGTGATGGCACAGGGACCCACGCCGGCGGCCCCGCCGACGCCGCGGCCGTCCGGCCGCAGCGCGTCCGCAGCGCCGCAGTCCGCCCCGCCCGCGATCGGCCCGGAGGAGGTCACGGGCGCGCAGTCGATCATCCGGTCGCTCGAGGAGGCCGGCGTCGACGTCGTCTTCGGCATCCCGGGCGGCGCCATCCTGCCGACGTACGACCCGCTGATGGACTCCGCGAAGGTGCGGCACATCCTGGTGCGCCACGAGCAGGGCGGCGGTCACGCGGCGTCCGGCTACGCGCACGTCACCGGTCGCGTCGGCGTCACCATGGCGACGTCCGGTCCGGGCGCGACCAACCTGGTCACGGCCCTCGCGGACGCGAACATGGACTCCATCCCGGTGGTGGCGATCACGGGCCAGGTCACGGCCAGCCTCATCGGCACCGACGCGTTCCAGGAGGCCGACATCGTCGGCATCACGCTGCCGGTGACCAAGCACAACTACCTGGTCACCGACCCCGACGACATCCCGCGCGTCATCGCCGAGGCGTTCCACATCGCCGCCACCGGCCGGCCGGGACCCGTGCTCGTCGACATCGCCAAGTCGGCGATGCAGGCCCGGACGACCTTCCGGTGGCCGCAGACGATCGACCTGCCGGGGTACCACCCGGTGACCAAGCCGCACACCAAGCAGGTGCGCGAGGCGGCGCGGCTGCTGGCGACCGCCCGCCGGCCGGTGATCCTCGCCGGCGGCGGCATCATCCGAGCCGGCGCCTCCGCGCTGCTGCGCCGGCTCGTCGACGCCTCGGGCGCCGCGGTCACCACGACCCTCATGGGCCGCGGTGCGCTGCCGGACGACCACCCGCAGCACCTCGGCATGCCCGGCATGCACGGCACGGTGCCCGCGGTGGCGGCCCTTCAGCGGGCCGACCTCATCGTCGGCCTGGGCACCCGGTTCGACGACCGGGTCACCGGCCTGCTGTCGAGCTTCGCGCCGCAGGCCGCCGTGGTCCACGCCGACATCGACCCCGCGGAGATCGGCAAGAACGTGCGGGCCGACGTGCCGATCGTCGGCGACCTCGTCGAGGTCATCGCCGACCTGCTCGTCGAGCTCGAGCGCGAGCAGGCGCAGCACGGCAAGCCCGACGTGGAGGCCTGGTGGCGCCAGATCGACGCGTGGCGCTCCACCTTCCCGCTCGGGTACGACGAGACGGACGACGGCCACCTCGCGCCGCAGCACGTCATCAGCCGCATCGGCGAGATCACCGGCCCCGAGGCGGTCTACGTCGCCGGCGTCGGCCAGCACCAGATGTGGGCGGCGCAGTTCATCCGTTACCAGCGGCCGCGCGCGTGGCTGAACTCCGGCGGCCTGGGGACCATGGGCTACGCGGTGCCGGCGGCCATGGGGGCCAAGGTCGGCGCACCCGACCGCACGGTGTGGGCGATCGACGGCGACGGATGCTTCCAGATGACCAACCAGGAGCTGGCCACCTGCACCATCAACGACATCCCCATCAAGGTCGCCATCATCAACAACTCGTCGCTCGGCATGGTGCGCCAGTGGCAGACCCTGTTCTACGAGGAGCGCTACTCGAACACCGACCTGCACACCGGGCACGGCACGGTGCACATCCCCGACTTCGTCAAGCTCGCCGAGGCGTACGGCGCCGTCGGGCTGCGCTGCGAGACGAAGGCGGACGTCGACGCGACGATCAAGCGGGCCAACGAGATCGACGACCGTCCGGTCGTCGTCGACTTCACCGTGTCGCGTGACGCGATGGTTTGGCCCATGGTCGCCGCGGGCGTCAGCAACGACGACATCCAGTACGCCCGGGGCCTGACCCCGGCGTGGGACCGGGAGGACTAGCCGTGACCCGTCACACCCTGTCGGTGCTCGTCGAGAACAAGCCGGGCGTGCTGACGCGCGTCGCCGGGCTGTTCGCCCGCCGCGCGTTCAACATCCACTCCCTGGCAGTGGGCCCCACGGAGCACGACGACATCTCCCGCATCACGGTCGTCGTCGATGTCGAGGCCCGGCCCCTGGAGCAGGTGACCAAGCAGCTCAACAAGCTGGTCAACGTCATCAAGATCGTCGAGCTCGAGGACGACACCTCGGTGCGCCGGGAGCTGCTGCTGGTCAAGGTCAAGGCCGACGCCGCGCAGCGCACCGGTGTGCTCGAGGTCGTCGACCTGTTCCGTGCGCACGTCGTCGACGTGGCGACCGAGACCGTCGTCATCGAGGCGATCGGCTCGCCGACCAAGCTCACCGCGCTGCTGGCGGCCCTCGAGCCGTACGGCGTGCGGGAGATCGTCCAGTCCGGGACCGTGGCGATCGGCCGCGGCTCCCGCTCCATCACCGACCGGGCCCTCGAGCGGGTCGTCCGGTCCGCCTGAGTCCGCACCCACAAAGGAGAACCACACCGTGGCCGAGCTGTTCTACGACGACGACGCCGACCTGTCCGTCATCGCCAGCAAGAAGGTCGCCGTCATCGGATACGGCAGCCAGGGGCACGCGCACGCCCTCAACCTGCGCGACTCCGGCGTCGACGTCCGCGTCGGCCTGCGGGCCGGCTCGCCGTCCGTCGCCAAGGCGACCGAGCAGGGCCTGCGGGTCCTCAGCGTGGCCGACGCGGTCAAGGAGGCCGACGTCGTCGTCATCCTCGCTCCGGACCAGGTGCAGCGGATCGTCTACGCCAACGAGATCGAGCCGAACCTCAACCCGGGCACCGCGCTCGTCTTCGGCCACGGCTTCAACATCCGGTTCGGCTACATCAAGCCCCGCGAGGACGCCGACGTCTTCATGGTCGCGCCCAAGGGCCCGGGCCACCTCGTCCGCCGGGAGTACGTCGCCGGGCGTGGCGTGCCGGTGGCGATCGCCGTCGAGCAGGACGCGTCGGGCACCGCGTGGGCGCTCGCGCTCTCGTACGCCAAGGGCATCGGCGGCCTGCGCGCCGCCGGCATCAAGACGACGTTCACGGAGGAGACCGAGACCGACCTGTTCGGCGAGCAGGCGGTGCTCTGCGGCGGCGTCTCCCAGCTCATCCAGTACGGCTTCGAGACGCTGACCGAGGCGGGCTACCAGCCGGAGATCGCCTACTTCGAGGTGCTGCACGAGATGAAGCTCATCGTCGACCTCATCTACGAGGGCGGCATCACCAAGCAGCGCTGGTCGGTGTCGGACACCGCCGAGTACGGCGACTACGTCTCCGGGCCGCGGGTGATCGACCCGCACGTCAAGGAGAACATGAAGGCCGTGCTGGCCGACATCCAGGACGGCACCTTCGCCCGCCGGTTCATCGCCGACCAGGACGCCGGCGCCCCGGAGTTCAAGGCGCTGCGCGAGAAGGGTCAGAACCACCCGATCGAGCCGGTCGGCCGCGAGCTGCGCAAGCTGTTCGCGTGGGTGAAGCCCGCCGACACCGACTACCAGGAGGGCTCAGCCGCCCGCTGACCCGCCACCCCGCCCGCTGCCCGCCACCCCGCCCGCTGACCCGCCACCCCGCCAGATGGGCACATCGACGCGAGATCGGCACCTCCTGGTGCCCATCTCGCGTCGGAGTGCACCTCTCGCCCGCGGGTGGGACGGCCGGGTGAGACGGCCGGGTGGCATGGCCGGGTGGGACGGCCGGGTGAGACGGCCGGGTTCGACGAGCGGCCGGCCGCTAGCGTGCAGACCATGACTCAGGAGGTTCAGGTGCCGGAACGGATACGGCTCGCGGTGGTGGCCGGCGACGGGATCGGCCCGGAGGTCGTCGAGCAGGGGTTGCTCGCGCTGGAGAAGGCGGTCGGTGGCTCGGAGAAGGTCGAGACCACCGAGTTCCAGCTGGGTGCCGCCCGCTGGCATGCCACCGGCGAGACGCTGACGGACGACGACCTCGCGGCGATCCGCGAGCACGACGCCATCCTGCTCGGCGCGGTCGGCGACCCGACGGTGCCGTCGGGCGTGCTCGAGCGCGGGCTGCTGCTGCGGCTCCGGTTCGCGCTGGACCACTACGTCAACCTCCGGCCCTCCAAGCTCTATCCCGGCGTCGCCGGCCCGCTGGCGAACCCCGGGGAGGTGGACTTCGTCGTCGTGCGCGAGGGCACCGAGGGCCCCTACGTCGGCAACGGCGGCGCGCTGCGCGTCGGCACGCCGCACGAGATCGCCACCGAGGTGTCGATCAACACGGCGTTCGGCGTCGAGCGCGTCGTGCGCTACGCCTTCGCCCAGGCCGCCGCCCGGCCGCGCCAGAAGCTGACGCTGGTCCACAAGCACAACGTGCTGGTGCACGCCGGCCACCTGTGGCGCCGCACGGTCGAGGCGGTCAACGCCGAGTTCCCGGACGTCACCACCGACTACTGCCACGTCGACGCCGCGACGATCTACCTCGCGACGAACCCGAGCCGGTTCGACGTCATCGTGACGGACAACCTGTTCGGTGACATCCTCACCGACCTCGCCGCGGCGATCACGGGCGGCATCGGCCTGGCGGCGTCCGGCAACGTCAACCCTGACCGCACCACGCCGAGCATGTTCGAGCCGGTGCACGGGTCGGCGCCGGACATCGCCGGCCAGGGCAAGGCCGACCCGACGGCGACGGTGCTCTCCGTCGCCATGCTGCTGGAGCACCTCGGGCTGCACGACGAGGCCGCGCGCGTGGAGGCCGCGGTCGCCGCCGACCTGTTCGAGCGGGGGGGCCGAGTACGGTCGACGGCCGAGGTGGGCGCCGATCTCGTCGCGCGCATCTAGCCCGCCCGGCCGGCCGGATACTCTCGTCCCGAGTCCCGTGAAAGGCCACCAGACATGAGCACCACCACCCCCGCCGACCTGTTCGAGCTGCACCGGACCGACCATCCGGTGCCGGACGACGAGCGCGCGAAGCTCCTCGAGCACCCGCGGTTCGGCACGGTCTTCACGGACCACATGGCGCGGGTCAGCTGGACGGCGGACGGCGGCTGGGCGAACCGGCGTGTCGAGCCGTACGCGCCGCTGGTGCTGGACCCCGCAGCCGCGGTGCTCCACTACGGCCAGGAGATCTTCGAGGGCCTCAAGGCGTACCGGCACGCCGACGGCTCGGTCTGGTCGTTCCGTCCGCAGGCCAACGCGGCCCGCTTCGCCCGCTCCGCCCACCGGCTGGCGCTGCCCGTGCTGTCCGAGGACGACTTCCTCGGCGCGATCACCGCCCTCGTGTCGGCCGACCGGGACTGGGTGCCGTGGGGGGACGAGACCAGCCTCTACCTGCGGCCCTTCATGTACGCCGCCGAACGGTTCCTCGGCGTGCGGCCGGCCGACGCGGTGGAGTTCCTCACCATCGCCTCGCCGGTGGGACCGTACTTCGCGTCGGGTGGCGTGCAGCCCGTCTCGATCTGGGTCTCGACCGACTTCCACCGCGCGGGCCCGGGCGGCACCGGTGCCGCCAAGTGCGGCGGCAACTACGCGGCCAGCCTGCTGCCGCAGCAGGAGGCGTACGCCAAGGGCTTCGACCAGGTGTGCTTCCTCGACGTGGCCGGCGAGGTGCTCGAGGAGCTCGGCGGCATGAACGTCATGGTGGAGATCGG
>JAJYSG010000012.1 GCA_021793675.1 Actinomycetes bacterium
AGCCTCACCGAACGTATGGGAGACACGCCCTAGGGGCTGGGGCTCCCGAAGGCTCGGACGTTGCGGGGGAAGGAGGGGGGCTGCTCGGGGGTTGGCGGGTGGTGCAGGGGTGTGGTGGTGCAGGGGCGCAGGGGTGTGGGGGGGTGTGGGGTGTGGGTAGGGGGCGGGGCGAGCCCGCGGGGGGTCGGGCCCAGCCCTGACCCGGCCCCCCGCGGTGACTCAGTGGCCGCGCGCCGCCGCCCGCGTCGGTGCGGGCGGCAGCGCGACTGCCTGGTGACTCAGCGTGAGTCGCTGCCGGCCGACTCCACTGCGGCGCGTCCCGCCTCGAGCCGGGCGACCGGCACGCGGAACGGGGAGCACGACACGTAGTCGAGACCGACCGAGTCGAAGAACCGGATGGACTCCGGGTCGCCACCGTGCTCGCCGCAGACGCCGAGGTGCAGCCCGGGCCGGCTGGCCTTGCCCTCGTCGACCGCGATCTTGACGAGCCGGCCGACGCCCTGCGTGTCGATCGTCTCGAACGGCGACACCGACAGCACCCCGTTGGCGGTGTACTGGGCGAAGAACGCACCTTCGACGTCGTCCCGCGAGAAGCCCCATGTGGTCTGTGTCAGGTCGTTCGTGCCGAAGGAGAAGAACTCGGCCTCCTCGGCGATGCGGCCGGCGGTCAGGGCGGCACGCGGGAGCTCGATCATGCAGCCGATCGGGATCTCCAGCGTGATGCCGTGCTTGTCGCCGACCTCCTTGATGACCTCGAGTGCGGCGTCGCGCACCAGGTGCAGCTCCTGCACCGAGCCGATGAGCGGCACCATGATCTCGGCGTGCGGGTCGCCACCGGCCGCGATGCGGGTCGCCTGCGCCTCGCAGACCGCGCGGATCTGCAGCTCGAAGAGCCCGGGGATGACGAGGCCGAGACGCACGCCACGCAGGCCGAGCATCGGGTTGGCCTCGTGCATCCGCTCGACCGCCGCGAGCAGCTCGACGTCGTGCGGGTCCACCTCGCCGCGCTCCTTGGCCAGCGCGACCTTGACGGACAGGGCCGTCAGGTCGGGCAGGAACTCGTGCAGCGGCGGGTCGATGAGCCGGATCGTCGTGGGCAGGCCGTCCATCGCCTCGAAGATCTCGATGAAGTCCTGCGTCTGCACCGGCAGCAGGGCGTCGAGCGCCGCCTGGCGCTCCCCCTCCGTCCGGGACAGCACGACGTGCTCGACGAGGACGCGCCGCTCGCCGAGGAACATGTGCTCGGTGCGGCACAGGCCGATGCCCTGGGCACCGAGGCTGCGGGCGCGGCGGGCGTCCTCGGGCGTGTCGGCGTTCGCACGGACCCCGAGGCGGCGCGACGCGTCGGCGTGCGTGATGATCCGGTCCACGGCCGCGACCAGCTCCGCCTTGTCCTCGTCGTCCCCGGCCTGCGCCAGGGCGGCGTCGAGACCCGACTCGAGGTAGGTGCTGACGGGCGACGGGACCACCGGCACCTCACCGAGGAACACCTCGCCGGTGGTGCCGTCGATGGCGATGACGTCGCCCTCCTTGACGACGGTCTTCCCGCACGTGAACTGCCGGGCGACCGGGTCGACGACGAGCGCCTCGGCGCCGACGACGGCCGTGCGGCCCATGCCGCGGGCGACGACGGCCGCGTGCGACGTCTTGCCGCCGCGCGCCGTGAGGATGCCCACCGACGCGATCATGCCGCCGAGGTCGTCCGGGTTGGTCTCGCGCCGGACGAGGATGACGTCCTTGCCCTGCTCGGCCCACGCGACCGCGGCCGGCGAGTCGAACACGGCCTGGCCCACCGCGGCGCCGGGCGAGGCCGCCATCGCCTTGGTGAGGAGCGTGGCCGACGAGCCGGCCGCGAACTGCGGGAACAGCAGCTGGGTCAGCTGGGCGCCCGTCACCCGGTCGAGCGCCTCGTCCATGGTGATGAGGTGCTCGTCGACCAGCTGGGACGCGATGCGGAACGCGGCCGGGGCGGTGCGCTTGCCGACGCGGGTCTGCAGCATCCACAGCTTGCCGTGCTCGATGGTGAACTCGATGTCGCACAGGTCGCGGTAGTGGGTCTCCAGCTGCCGCATGACGCGCTTGAGGTCAGCGTGCGCGTTCGGGTCGAGCTTCTCCAGGTCTGCCAGCGACAGGGTGTTGCGGATGCCGGCGACGACGTCCTCGCCCTGCGCGTTCGGCAGGTAGTCGCCGTAGTCGCCGACCTTGCCGCTGGCGGGGTCGCGGGTGAACGCGACGCCGGTGCCCGAGTCCTCGCCGAGGTTGCCGAACACCATCGCGACGACGTTGACGGCGGTGCCGAGGTCGTCCGAGATGCGCTCCTTGCGCCGGTACAGCCGGGCCCGCTCGGTGCCCCACGACCCGAACACGGCGACGATCGCCAGGTCCAGCTGCTCGCGCGGGTGCTGCGGGAACTCCCGGCCGGTCTCGTCGATGACGATCTGCTTGAACGTCCCGACAAGCTCCCGCAGGTCGTCGGCGGTCAGGTCGACGTCGTTCGCGACGCCGCGCGTCGCCTTGGCCTTGTCGAGCGCGTCGGCGAACTTCTGGCCGTCGATGTCCATGACCGTGCGGCCGAACATCTGGATGAGCCGGCGGTAGGAGTCCCACGCGAACCGCTCGTTGTGGGCGAACTCGGCCAGGCCGCGCACCGAGGCGTCGTTGAGGCCGACGTTGAGGACGGTCTCCATCATGCCGGGCATCGAGAACTTGGCCCCCGACCGGACGGAGACGAGGAGGGGCTCGTGGACGTCGCCGAGCGTGCGGCCCATGAGGTCCTCGAGGTGGCGCAGCGCCTGCGTGACCTCGACGCGCAGCTCCGGCGGGACGTCGCCGTTCTTCATGTAGGCCCGGCAGGCCTCGGTGGTGATGGTGAAGCCGGGGGGAACTGGAAGTCCGAGGCGAGTCATCTCGGCAAGGTTCGCGCCCTTGCCGCCGAGCAGGTCCTTCTGGTCCTTGTCGCCTTCGGTGAAGTCCTTGACGTACTTGGCCACGGTTGGCACCTCCGCGTGTGCGCCGAGCTCCGTCGCTCGGCGTCCTCGCTGGCCAGTGTTACCCGGTCTCCTCGTGGGCGCCTCAGGACGAAGGACCCACAGATCACGAAAGGGTCACGAGGGCCGCCGCCGGCCGGCCGATAGCATGACGGATACTGGAAGCCCGACCGAAGGAGCGCACGGCGTCAGCCGACCCCATGGCCCAGTCCACCCCCTCCCCCCGCGTGCCGAGAAGCGTGCCGAACCCGCTGGCCCGCGCCCGCACCGCCGCAGGGCCCGCCGGGCCCGCCGCCGGCCCGGCACGGGTCGAGCACCGGATCACCGTCCCGGCCGAGGTGTCGATGGTCGAGCTGCTCGGGCTGCGGGACGAGGTGCTCAAGGCCGTCGAGGACGGCTTCCCCACGGTGGACGTCCACGTGCGCGGCAACCAGGTGCGTCTCGTGGGGCCCGTGGGCGACGTGGCACTCGTCGCGCGCCTGGTGGACGAGCTCGTCGAGACCGCTGCCGCGGGCACCGCGCTGTCGCCCGACGTCGTGGCCCGCTCCATCGCGATGCTGCGCGACGCGTCGAGCGTGCGCCCGGCGGACGTCCTGACGTTCAACGTCCTCTCCAGCCGGGGCCGCACGATCCGGCCCAAGACGGCGGGCCAGAAGGACTACGTCGACGCGATCGACCGCAACACCATCACGTTCGGCATCGGCCCGGCCGGCACCGGCAAGACCTACCTGGCGATGGCCAAGGCGGTGCAGGCGCTCCAGGAGCGGCGGGTCAACCGGATCGTCCTCACCCGGCCGGCCGTGGAGGCGGGCGAGCGCCTGGGCTTCCTGCCCGGCACGCTCGCCGAGAAGATCGACCCGTACCTGCGGCCGCTGTACGACGCGCTGCACGACATGGTCGACCCCGAGTCCATCCCACGGCTGCTCGACGCCGGCACGGTCGAGGTCGCCCCGCTGGCGTACATGCGCGGCCGCACCCTCAACGACGCGTTCGTCATCCTCGACGAGGCGCAGAACACGTCGAGCGAGCAGATGAAGATGTTCCTCACCCGGCTGGGCTTCGGCTCGAAGGTCGTCGTCACCGGCGACGTCACGCAGGTGGACCTGCCCGGCGGCACGCCGAGCGGCCTGCGGGTGGTCTCGTCGATCCTCACCGGGGTCGACGACGTCGCCTTCTGCTGGCTGACGTCCTCGGACGTGGTGCGGCACCGGTTGGTGGGCGACATCATCGACGCCTACGCGCGATGGGACGCGGAAGGCGGCAGGCAGTGACGATCGAGGTCAACAACGAGTCCGGCTTCGCGGTCGACGAGGCGGAGGTCGCCGCGCTGGCGCGCTACGTGCTCGACCAGATGCACGTGCACCCGCAGACCGACCTGTCGGTGCTGCTGGTCGACGTCGACGTGATGACCGACCTCCACGTGCGCTGGATGGACGAGCCGGGGCCGACCGACGTGCTGAGCTTCCCCATGGACGAGCTGCGTCCCGGCACCGACGACGAGCCGACCCCAGCCGGCCTGCTCGGCGACGTGGTGCTGTGCCCCGAGGTCGCCGCGCAGCAGGCCCGGACCGCCGGCCACTCGACCGTGGAGGAGCTGCTGCTGCTCACCACGCACGGGATCCTCCACCTGCTGGGCTACGACCACGCGGAGCCCGACGAGGAGAAGGAGATGTTCGCGCTGCAGCGCACGCTGCTGCTGACGTTCCTCGCCGGACGATGAGCCGGCGGCGCGGGGGAGCCCCGCGGTGAACCCGCCGCTGTCGCTGCTCGTCGGGCTCACCGTGGTGGGCATGGTCGTGGCGGCGCTGCTGTCGGCCGGCGAGGTCGCCGTCGCACGTGTGACGCGGGCACAGGCCGCCGAGCTCGTCGGCGAGCGCCATCCGGCCGCCGCGCGCGTGCTGCGGCTCGTCGACCATGCCGCCGCCGTGTCGTCGTCCGCCGCGTTCGTCCGGCTGGTGTCCGAGATGCTGGCGACCGTCAGCCTGACGCTGGCCGTCGCGACCTCGCACTGGCCCTGGTGGGCGGTGCTGCTGGCCGCCTTGGCCGCCAGCGCCGTGATCGCGTTCCTCCTGGTCCGCGTGAGCCCCCGGTCCATCGGCCGGCGCCACCCGGTCCGCACGCTCGTCGTGCTCAGCCGCGTGCTGACCGCGGTGCTCGCGATCGCCGGCGGCGTCGGGCGCGGCTCGGCGGCAGCCAGCTCGCCCGAGCAGGACGAGGACGAGCTGCGCGAGATGGTGCAGCGTGTCAGCGAGTCGCACGCCATCGAGGACGAGGAGCGCGAGATGTTCCGCTCCGTCTTCGAGCTCGGCGAGACGTTGACGCGCGAGGTGATGGTGCCCCGCACCGACATGGTGGTGGCCGAGGAGGACACGCCGCTGCGCACCGTGCTGTCGCTGCTGCTGCGGTCGGGGTTCAGCCGGGTCCCGGTGATCGGGGACAGCATCGACGAGCTGCGCGGCGTGGCGTACCTCAAGGACGTGGTGCGGCGGCTCTACCACGACCGGGAGGACGACGAGGGCGCCTGGGACCTGCCGGTCGGGCCGCTGGCCCGGCCCGCGGTCTTCGTCCCGGAGTCCAAGCCGGTCGACGACCTGTTGCGGGAGCTGCGCGAGGGGTCGAGCCACATGGCGATGGTGGTCGACGAGTACGGCGGCATCGCCGGCCTGGTGACCATCGAGGACGCGCTCGAGGAGATCGTCGGCGAGCTCACGGACGAGCACGACCCGTCGGCGCCCACGGTCGAGGACCTCGGGGACGGGGTGTTCCGCGTCCCCGCCCGGCTCGGGCGCGACGAGCTGGGCGAGCTGTTCGGCCTCGAGGTGGACGACGAGGACGTCGACACCGCGGGCGGTCTGCTCACCAAGGCGCTCGGCAAGGTGCCGCTGCCGGGGTCCGTGGGCGAGATCCACGGGCTGCACCTCGTCGCCGACCGGGTCGAGGGGCGGCGTCGGCGGCTCGCCACCGTGCTGGCGAGCCGGGTGCAGCGTGCGGATGCACCGGACCGGCCGCCCGCGGTGCGACCATGAGCGCCGTGACGTTCCGTTCCGGGTTCGCGTGCCTCGTCGGCCGGCCCAACGCAGGCAAGTCGACCCTGACCAACGCGCTCGTCGGGCAGAAGGTCGCCATCACGTCGATGCGCCCGCAGACCACCCGGCACACCGTCCGGGGGATCGTGCACCGGGCGGACGCGCAGCTGGTCCTCGTCGACACCCCCGGGCTGCACCGGCCGCGCACCCTGCTGGGGGAACGGCTCAACGACCTGGTGAAGGGCACGCTGGCCGAGGTGGACGTCGTCGGGTTCTGCCTGCCCTCGGACCAGAAGGTGGGCCCGGGCGACACGTTCATCGCCGCCGAGCTCGAGGCCATCGCCACCGGGCGGCACGCCCGGCCGGTGGTGGCGATCGCGACGAAGGCCGACCTCGTCGGCCGGGCCCGGCTGGCCGAGCACCTGGTGCAGATCGACGCGCTCGGACCGTGGGCGGACGTGGTGCCGGTCTCGGCGACCTCCGGGTACCAGGTGGACGTCCTGACCGACGTGCTCGTCTCGCACCTGCCGGAGGGGCCCGCGCTCTACCCGGACGGCGAGCTGACGGACGAGCCCGAGTCGGTGATGGTCGCGGAGCTCGTGCGCGAGGCCGCGCTCGAGGGTGTGCGCGACGAGCTGCCGCACTCGCTCGCGGTGGTGGTCGACGAGATCGTGCCGCGGGGCACCGCGGACCGCGAGGGGATCCCCTTGCTCGACGTGCGGGTGAACCTGTTCGTCGAGCGGGACTCGCAGAAGGCCATCGTCATCGGCAAGGGCGGCGCGCGGCTGCGCGAGGTCGGCACGCAGGCGCGTCGCGAGATCGAGGCGCTGCTCGGGGCGCGGGTGTTCCTGGACCTGCACGTGCGGGTGGCCAAGGACTGGCAGCGCGACCCGAAGCAGCTCGGCAGGTTGGGGTTCTAGGTGACGGTGACGGCGCGCGGTGCCGGGGCACGGCTGCGGACCCCGCACCCGGCAGGAGGCCCCGGCTCGCCCGTGCCGCGCGGCCTGCGGCGCGGCTACGGCATGCTCGCCTCGACGGTGCTGGGCGTGCTGCTGCTGGCCGTCGTCGGGGCGCTCATGGGGCCGAGCTGGTCGCCGGCCCCGCTGACCGACCCCATCCCGGTCTCCGTCCGGGACACCGCCATCACCGACGCCCCGCCGCTGGGGCACTTCCGGACCAAGGCCTCGATCGTCACGGTGCAGCTCGCGGGCACCACCGTGCAGGCGCGCATCATCGCCCCGGTCGGCGCGCCCGGGGAGCGGCCCGGCGTGGTCTTCGTGCACGGCGCGGGGACCGGGGCGTTCGCCACCGCGTTCGTGGAGCAGGCCCAGCGGCTGGCCGAGAACGGCATCGTGACCATGGTGCCGAACAAGAACCTCGAGACCTACAGCACCCGCCACCGGAACTACGTCGCGATGGCTGCGGACTACGAGCGCTCGGTCGAGCTGCTGCGGCACTGGCCCGGCGTCGACCCGGACCACGTCGGCGTGTACGCCGAGAGCGAGGGTGCCTGGATCGCGCCGATCATGGCGGTCAAGGACCCCCGCCTGGCCTTCGTCGCGCTGGTCTCGGCGCCCGTGGTGCCGCCGCGCCAGCAGGTCGCGTTCGCCATGGACAACTACCTGCGGAACACCGGCGTGCCGGGTGGGGTGTTCCGGGCGATCCCCCGGGCCGCGGGGATGAGCCTGCCGGGCGGCGGCTTCGCCTACGTCGACTTCGACGTGCGGCCCTACGTCCGGCAGATGACCCAGCCGGTCTTCGTCGCCTACGGCACCGGCGACGCGTCGATGCCGATCGTCCAGGGGGCCCAGGACCTGCTCGCCGACACCGCGGCGAACGGGAACCACGCCGTCACGGTGCGCTACTACGACGGTGCGGACCACGGGCTGCGGGTCGACAAGCACGTGGTGCCCAGCTTCATGGACGACCTGTCGGGCTGGGTGCTCGGGCTGCCGCGCACCGCCACGTCCGGACCGGTCGTCGCCGGCGCGCAGCCGGAACAGCTCTACCTCGCGGCGCCCGTGCCGCAGCCGCGCTGGCTGGGCAACGGCGACGTGCTGGTCGCGATCGTCGCGGTCGCGGTCGGGCTGATCGTGCTGCCCGGGGTCGCCGCCGTGGGCGACCGCGCGGTGCGCGGCGTCGTCGCCACGGTGCGCCGCCGCCGTCACCCGGGACGGCCGACGCCGCGGGGTCCGCGCTGGCCTTCCGGCATCGCCTGGCGGCTCGCTGGTGTCGGGATCGGCGTCGTCGCCACGGTCGTCACCCTCGTGTGGTACCTCGTGGCCATCGCGCGGATCGCCATGGACTACCAGCACAACGCCCTCGTGGTGCAGGGCGGCTGGCTCGCGGTGCGTGGGCTCGGTATCTGGGTGATCGTGGCGATCGTGCTGCTGGCGCGGCACATGTACGACGTGCGGGTGACCGGCCGGCTCGTGGCGCCTGGTGTGGTGCGGCTCGTCGGGACATGGTGCGTGGCCGTCGGGACGCTGGCGCTGCTCGTCATCCTTGCGTACTGGGGCGTCTACCAGCTGGGTGTCTAGCCCGCTCCGGTGACGCGCGCGGCCCTACCCCGGGCCGGGCTCGCCCAGCACCGCCCTGCGGAGCGCCTCGACCGGCGCCTTCGGGTGCCGGTCCGCGGTGCACAGGCCGTTCGTCTCCTGCCGGGTGTCGGTCAGCTGCGTGTAGCAGGTGCCGGCCAGCACGCCGCCGGCCCGTAGCGCCTGGTGCAGCGCGGCCACCGCGCTCGTCCACTCGGCCGCGTCGCGGGCCGACGTGTAGCCCCAGCCGTCCGGGCGCGCCTCGCGGGGCTGGAACGCGATGCCGCCGAACTCGGTGACCATGACCGGCTGACCGCGGTACCGAGCGCCGCCGACGAACATGGGGCGACGGGCGGGCCCGGGACCTGCGAGCACCCTGTCGAGCGCGGCGGAGTCCGCGTACCGCTCGGCGAGCGCGGCGGCGTCGCCCTCGTAGTCGTGGATGCCGACGATGTCGGAGCACTGGTGCTCCCAGCCGTCGTTGGACACCACGGGGCGGGTCGGGTCGAGCGCCCGGGTGGCGTCGGCGAGGGCGCGCGCGAACGCACGCTGCGCCGGCTCGTCGGCCAGGTCCTGGACGCCCCAGCTCTCGTTGACGGGCACCCACGTGACGACGCTCGGGTGGTTCCACTGCTGGCGGACGGCGTCGAGCCACTCGCGGAGCACGCGGTGCGCACCGGCGGCGGAGAACCGGTAGGCGCTGGGCATCTCCGCCCACACCAGCAGGCCGAGGCGGTCCGCCCAGTACAGGAACCGCGGGTCCTCGACCTTCTGGTGCAGCCGCACGGCGTTGAAGCCGAGGCTGCGGACGAGCCCGACCTCCGCGCGCATCGCCGCCACCGACGGCGGGGTGAACAGCGACTCCGGCCAGTACCCCTGCTCCAGCACGGCCCGGAGGTGGTACGGCTGGCCGTTGAGGAGGAACCGGCCGCTGCCCGTTTCCACGGTCCGCAGCCCGACGTAGCTGGTGACGACGTCTCCGGCGGCACCGTCGACGGCCACGGCGATCGTCGCGTCGAGCAGCTCGGGGTGCTCCGGCGACCAGAGGTAGGCCGCGCGGGCCTGCCCGTTGCCGAGACCGGCCAGCGCGACTGTGACCGGGGTCCGCCGGTCGCCGGCGGTGACGCTCGACGACCCCAGCGGCGTCCCGCGGTGCCGGAGGGTGACGGACAGGGTGGTGCCGGGGGCAGGGGGGCGTGCCAGCTCGACCTCGGCCGTCACGGTGGCGCCGGCGAGGTCGACCGTCCAGCGCAGGTCCGCGACGTGCTGCGTGGGCACCGTCTCGCACCACACCGTGCGCCAGATGCCGGTGCTGCGGTGGTACCAGACGTCGTGCGGCTCCAGCTCCCAGTCCTGCTTGCCGCGTGGCACCTCGGGGTCCCGGGGGTCGTCCTGCGCGCGGACGACGACCTCGTGGTCGTCGCCGCCGTTGAGGGCGTCGGTCACGTCGAGGGTGAACGCGGTGTAGCCGCCGTCATGGTCGCCGACGTGTTGCCCGTCGACCCAGACCGAGGCCTCGTGGTCCACCGCGCCGAGATGCAGCAGCACGCGCTGCCCGGGCGGCGGCGTCAGGCGCACGGTGCGGCGGTACCAGACCACCGGGTGATAACCGGTGTCGCCGATCCCGGACGCGGTGCTCTCCGGCGCGAACGGCACCGTGATGGAGCGCTTGAAGGGGTCGCTCCGGCCGCGCACGTGCCAGTGCTGCGCGCGCCCGGCGTCCTGGTCGTCGAACGCGAAGCGCCAGGGACCGTCCAGGTCCAGCCAGTCCGCCCGCGCGAGCAGCGGCCGGGGGTGGACCGCGGGCTGCTCAGCGGCGCTCGACGGCATCCCGGACCCCCTCCTCGTTGGTCGGCGGCGCCGCGCCGGCCAACGAGGCGTACTGGGCCGCGGCCACCGTCGGGCGCAGCGTCAGCGTCCCGTCCAGCGCCTCGTCGAGCCCGATCAGCCCCATGCGGCGCAGGAACGGCGCCTTGCGGACGGGTCCCGCCGCGGCGTGGGCCGCGACGCGGGCGGCGAGCACGTCGTCGGGGATGGTGAACTCCTCGACGTTGACGCCGCCCGAGGCGTACGACCAGTCCACGAAGTCGAAGAACGGCCACCAGGTGTACCCGCGGACGTCCACGCCAGCCGCCAGCAGCCCGCGCACCGCCTCGACCGAGCCCCGCAACCACGCCGCACGCTGCGTGTCGTCGCCCTCGATGCTCGTCTCGGTGACCAGCACCGGCAGCCCGTAGCGGTCCGCGAACCCCCGCAGCGCGGTCTCCAGGCCGGCGGTCCAGAGGTTGTGCGTCACCTGGGTGGCCTCGCCGCCGTTGACGCCATGCGCGGTCACCAGGCGCGGCGTGAGGTCCGGGTAGTAGTTGACGCCGAGCAGGCCGATGCGTGCCGGGGCGGCCACCAGCCGCGCCAGGCGCGCCTCGTCCGTGCCGTGCCCGACGAGCCAGCCGTACAACTCGTGCTGCGGCGTGACCCGGCCGGTCGCCAGGTCCGTCGGCAGGAACCCGAGCCGGCCGAGCAGGTCGCTCGTGGCGACCATCTCCGGGGCGCCGGGCGTGTAGTGCGACGCCGCCTCGACGTGCACGACGACGGCCGAGGGGTTCGCCGCCGTGACCGCGGCCGCCGTGCGCGCGACGCCGTCGGCGAGGTTGACCGTGACCTCGGTCCAGCCGCGCCAGCCCGTCAGTGCCGGGGGCCAGATCCCACGCAGGCCGCTGAACGAGGCGGTCGTCAACGGTTCGTTGAGCGGCGTGACGTGCTCCACCAGGCCGCGGTAGCGCTCGGCGAACGCCCCGCCGAACGCGGCGACCGCCTCGGGGTAGGCGGCGTCGGCGAACGAGGCGTCGAGCCAGGCCGGGGCGCCGTAGTGGACGAGGTCCGCGACGACCGTGAGACCGAGGTCGCCCGCGGCGAACTCGAGCCGTTCGTCGAGCACCGACCAGTCGAAGGTGCCCGGAGCGGGGTTCGTCAGCGGCCAGGCGGCGCCGTACCGGAGCATCGTGGCCCCGAGGTCGTGGGCGGCCCTCAGGTCGTCGCGCCACCGTGCGTCGTGGCCCGTCAGCGCGTGCTCGTCGAGCGTGAACATGGCGTACCGCGTCGGCGGGTAGACGCAGGTGTCCTCGATCCCCAGACCCCACTCGAGGCGTCCGGGGCGAAACGGGCTCGTCATGACATCACTTCAATCCGCTGGTGGTGAGCCCGGCGACGAAGTAGCGCTGCGCGAACGCAAACCCGATCGCCAGCGGGATGAGGGAGATGGTCGCGCCCGCGAGCAGCACGGCATGGTCGGTGATGTGCTGGCCGCCGAAGAGCGTCAGTCCGGCAGGCAGCGTGAGCATCTTCTCGTCGCTCGTGACGACGAGCGGCCACAGCAGGTCGTTCCACAGGTTCATGAAGTTGAAGACGGCGACCGTGGCGATCGCTGGCTTGGCCAGCGGCAGGATGACCTGCCAGTAGATGCGCAGGTGCCCGGCGCCGTCGATGCGGGCTGCCTCGTCCAGCTCCCGGGGGATCGTGATGAACGACTGCCGGAACAGGAAGATGCCGAAGGCGCTCGTGGCGCGCGGCACGATGAGCCCCTGGTACGTGTTGAGCCAGCCGAAGTGGAACAGCTCGATGAACACCGGGATCAGCGTGACCTGGAACGGCACCATGAGCGTGACGAGGACCAGGATGAAGACGAGGGTGCGGCCCCGGAACTGCATCCGCGCGAGGGCGTAGCCGCACAGCGAGTCGAAGACGAGCGTGAGGAAGGTCGTCACTCCGGCGAAGGCGAACGAGTTGGTCAGCTGGCGCAGGAACGGCAGCTGCTGCCAGATGCCGATGTAGCCGTGCAGCGTCGGGTGCGCCGGCAGCAGGCTCGCCGGGTTGGCGAACAGGTCGGCCTCGGACCGGAACGAGCCCGAGACCATCCAGACGAAGGGCAAGATCGCTAGCCCCACGGCGACGCCGAGGTAGAGCCACTTGGCGACCGCGGCGGCGGCGGTGCCGGGCGTGACGGGGTGCGAGCGATCAGTCGACATCGTTGAACCTGAAGATCCGCAGCTGGACGAGCGAGACGACGATGATGATGAGCAGGAGCACCTGCGATATGGCCGAGGCGTAGCCGGTCTGGAAGTTGACGAACCCGTACCGGTACAGCAGGTTCACCAGCGAGTCGGTGCGGAACAGCGGCCCGCCTCCGGTCATGACGAACACCAGGTCGAAGACCTGCAGCGACTGGATGGTCAGGATCGTCGTCGCGAAGAGCATGGTGGGCCGGATGGACGGCAGGGTGATGTGCCGCACGAGCTGACGCTGGTTCGCCCCGTCGAGGCGCGCGGCCTCGTAGAGCTCCGGCGGCACGTTCTGCAGCCCCGCCACGAAGAGCACGACGGTGAAGCCGGTGGACCGCCAGATGGCGACGAAGATCACGGTCGGCAGCGCGAGGTTGACGTCCTGCAGCCAGGCGACCGGGCCCAGCCCGATCGCCCGCGTCAGGCCCCCGACCAGGCCGATGCTCGGGTCGAGCAGGAACTTCCAGACCATGCCGATGGTGACGAACGAGACGATCGTCGGGAACAGCAGGACGGACCGCACCACCCGGTTCGCCAGCGTGTTGCGCAGCAGCATGAGCGCGGTGACGAAACCGAGCACGAGCAGCACGACGACCGAGACCACCGTGAAGACGAGCGTCACGCGCAGCGAGTTCCAGAACTGGCTGTCGTGCAGCAGGTGGCTGTAGTTGCCGAGACCGAGCCAGCGCTGGCTGGTGGCGCCGATCTGCCAGTCGAAGAAGCTGTAGACGATCGCGGAGGCGATCGGGTAGAAAACGAAGACGGCGAAGATGACCAGGCTCGGCGCCACGAACAGCCAGGCCGGCTGGAACCGGACGCGGCGCCGGCGGGGGCCGCGGGTCGGGCGGGCCGGGGCCCTGCCGCCGTCGGACGTGGCCGACGACGACAGGGGCCCGGTGCTGAGCGCAGGGCTCACGAGGTGCATCCGGTGAGCTGGTCGATGGTGGTCGCGGCCTGCTTGGTCGCGGTGGCGACCGACGTGCCACGCGTGATCTGGCCGATGAGCGGGACGTAGGCGTCGGAGTCCACCTTGGTGGCGTTCGGCACCTGCGGCAGGTACATCCGCGAGTTCGGCACCTGGGAGGCGAACACCGAGATCGTCGGGTCCGCCGCGAGCTTCGGGTCGCTCGCGAGGTCGGAGCGCAGCGGCGGGAAGCCCGTCGTCAGGGAGAACTTCTGCTGCACGTCCTTGCTCGTCCAGTAGGCGAGGAACTCCTGCGCCTCCTTCGGGTGCTTGGTCTTCGCGGAGATGGCCAGCGGTGCCGTGGACCCGAGGGTGATGGGCGTGCCGTTGACGCCGGCGGGGATCGGGGCGAGGCCGAAGTCGACCCCGGCCTTCTGGTAGGTCGGCGCAGCCCAGGGGCCGTTCATCTCCATGGCGGCCTTGCCGGCCGCGAAGAGATCGTCGGCCTGGGCGCCGGTCAGGCCGACGGGCGAGATCTTGTCGTTGACGACCAGCGAGGCCCAGGCGGACAGGCTCTGCTGCCCGGCGTCGGTCTGCACCACGCTGCAGCCCTTCGCGTCGACGATATCGCCGCCCTCGAGCCACTGCAGGATGGGCCACATCTGGATGGTCTGGTTGTCAGCCAGCACCAGGCCGTACTGGGTGTCGCCGCCGGTGAGCTTCTTGGCGTCGTCCTGGAACTCCTGCACGGTCGTCGGCGGGTGGGCGATGCCGGCGTCGGTGAACGCCTTCTTGTTGTAGTACAGGCTGAGCGTCGCGTAGTTGGCCGGCACCCCGTAGAGCGTGCCGCCGTACGTGAACTCCTTGGTCAGCCCCGGGGCGAAGGCGCCGGTGTCGATCTGGCCGGCACCGGTGCCGACGTCGGTGATGGGCAGCACGGAGTGCGTCTTGACGTAGTCGCCGATGACGTTCGGGTCGCTGCTCGGTGCCGCGATGTCGGGGCCCGAGCCGGTGAGCCACGCGGCCGGCAACTTGGTCTGGATGGTGTCCCACGACTCGACCTGCATCTGGACCTGGATGTTCGGGTGCGAGGCGTTCCAGTCGGAGACGATCTGCTCGTACCCCGGGCGGTCGCCGCCCGTGAAGCCGGTCCAGAGCGTCAGCGTGATCGGGCTCGTCTGCCCGCCTGCCGACGTCGCACCGGGCGAGGAGGTGGCCGAGCCGCCGCCGGAGCATCCGGCGAGGGCCAGGGCGAGTGCCGCACCGGTGACGGCAAGTGCCACGGGCTTGCTGCTTCTCATCGTGTTCTTCTCCTTGTCGAGGAGGCCGGGCCGACTGCGGTGTCTGCCCGCGCGGGTTCAGGGCATGTCGACGTGGCAACCGCAGGAGCCACGGGTGACGAGCTCGACAGGCAGCTCGCGATGGAGGGGACCCGCCTGCTGTCCGGCGAGCACCGCGAAGAGGGTGTCGGTCGCCTCGCGGGCCATCCGCTCGGCGGGGACACGGATGGTGGTGATGCCCGGGGTCGTCGTGCGAGCCAGGCCGAAGTCGTCGAACCCGACGACGGCGGCGTCCGTGGGGACCACCAGGCCCCGCGTACGCAGCACCTGCATGCCGCCGAACGCCATGTCGTCGTTGGCGAACACGACGCCGTCGAACGGACGACCGCTGTCCAGTGCCGCCACGACGGCGGCAGCCCCGGACTCCTCGCTCATGTCGCCCTCGACGACCCAGGCGTCCTCGCCGAGACCGTGGTCGGCGAGTGCCGCCAGGAAGCCCTGCCGGCGGTCGATGCCGGTCTGGTGGTCGAGCGGTCCCGAGACGTGCATGAGACGGCGCCGCCCGTGGACGGTCAGCAGGTGCTCGGTGACCAGCGTGCTGGCGGCCACGTCGTCGGCGCCGATGCTCATGGCGGACGGCAGGTACGGGAAGCTGCCGATGAGGACCACCGGCAGGCCGGACGCGACGAGCATCTCCACGTTCGCGTCGTCGATCGCGGCGCTCGTGACGATGACGCCGTCGGCGGTCCCGGAACGGATGATCCGCTCGTACGCGCTCACCCCGCCGGCCTCATCGGCGTTGGTCGAGACGATGACCTGCGCGTCGTGCGCGTTGGCCGACGTGGAGACACCTGTCAGCACGTGCATGAAGTAGGTGTGCCCGAAGACGTGGTGCGACGTGTTGGGCACGATGAGTGCAATCGCCCCGGCGCGTTGGCGGCGCAGCGCCCGCCCGACCGAGTTGGGCACGTAGCCGAGCTCGGCGGCCACATCCCGGACCGCTTGCTTCGTCTTCTCGCTGATCCGGGAGCTTCCCGCGAGGGCCATGGAGGCTGCGGCGCGGGTGATGCCCACCCGCTGGGCGATGTCCTCGAGCGTGACGCCGTGCGATCGCGGGGCCACTGCGTCCTCCTCGTCGTCGATGGAGTGCTTTATCGATTCAGCAACCGTCGGAATTGACTGTAGCACCCTGTTCGGCGACGGCGGAAGATGTCCGCTTCAACGATTCAGCATCGACGGTGGCGGCGCAGCGGGCGCGGCTCCGGGTTGGCACTCAGGTCGGGGCCCGCACGCGCCGATGCGTGAGGAGACAACACCTGCCGAGGGAGGGTCGAGTGCGCACGTCGTGGGGGTCCGCCACCGACCGTGGCAGCGTCCGTGAGGTGAACGAGGACGCCCTGCTGACGTTCCCGCCGGTGTTCCTCGTCGCGGACGGCATGGGTGGCTACGACGCGGGCGACCTGGCGAGCCGGATCGCGGTCGAGGAGTTCGCCGCGCTCGCGGGCGCCGTGGGGGTCGGCGTGGACCAGGTGCACGCCTGCTTCACGCGCGCGTGCGCCCGGATGCGCGACGAGTTCACGGGCGGCCGGCAGGGCGGCACCACGGTCGCCGGTGCCGCGCTCGTCGAGGTGGACCGCGAGCCGTACTGGCTGGTGTTCAACGTCGGGGACTCCCGGGTCTACCGGTTCTCGGAGTCCGGGCTGGAGCAGGTGAGCGTCGACCACTCGGTCGCCCAGGAGATGGTCGAGGCGGGCGTCATCGCCCCGGAACAGGTGGTGACGCACCCCGACCGCCACGTGCTGACACGGGCGCTCGGCACCGGGGAACCGCCCGAGCCGGACTACTGGCTGCTGCCGGCGGGCGGCGGCGACCGGCTGCTGGTGTGCACCGACGGCCTGGTGCGCGAGGTGTCCTACGACGAGCTCGCCCGCGCGCTGGCCGCGGACGACGGGCCCCAGGTGGTCGCGGACCGGCTGGTCGCGACCGCGGTGGCCCGCGGCGGCCGCGACAACATCAGCGTCGTGGTCGTCGACGTGCTGCCCGTCGCTGCCCTCGTCGCCGAGGGCGCCAGCACGGCTCCCCGAGGGCGGTGGGGATGAGCGCCTGCGCCTACCTGCCCGGGACGTGGACCGCCGTGGTGTGCGAGCGGCTGCTGGCGCTCGTCGGGCCCGACGCCGAGCGGGCGGTGGTCGCCGCGCTGTGGGACGTCGCCGCGCGCGACGGCGGGGTGATGGAGGCGCTGGGCGAGCTGCCGGACGACAGCCACGGAGCGGTCGCGCTGGTGACGCTGTCGGGCTCCGGGCAGCTGCACGCGGCGCTCCGCGGTGACGTCGAGGTGCTCGTCGGGACGTCGTCCGGCATGCGTCCGGTGCGCCCGGGCGACGGGTCGGCATGGACCGAGGTGACCGGTCACGACGTCCCGTCGGTGACCGTGCGGGCGGCGGGCGCGCCGCCGCCGGGCGAGTCGCTGCTGCCGCTCGTCGGAGGTGTGGTCCGGGCCCACGAGCTGCGGGCGACCGCTGACCTGCGGGGCCGTGCGCGGCCCACCGGCCCGACGTCGCTGGACGAGCACGAGGGCCTGACGATCGTCACCGGCGACCTGGTGCGCCTGCGCGAGGGGCTGCCCGCGGCGACGCCGGCCCCGGCCCCGGCGCCCGCTCCCGCCGTGGTGGCGCGGCTGCGGCTGTCCACCGGACTCGTCGTGCCGCTCGACCGCACCGTGCTCGTCGGGCGGGCGCCGCAGGTGGGCCGCGTGACGGCCCGCGAGCTGCCGCGGCTGGTCACCGTGCCGAGCCCGAACCTCGACGTCTCGCGCACGCACGTCGAGGTGCGTCAGGAGGGTGAGCACGTCGTGGTCACCGACCTCGAGTCGCTGAACGGTGTCCGGGTGCTCCGGCCCGGGGTGCCGCCACGTCGGCTGCACCCGGGCGAGCCCACGGTGGTCGGCGCGGGTGAGGCGGTCGACCTCGGTGACGGCGTGACGTTCACCGTCGAGCCCGGCGCGTGAGGTCCTCGTGTCACCGGTGAGCACGGGTGAGGCGTCGCGGCCACCGCAGCTGCCGGGCTTCACCTACGTGCGGGCGCTCGGGGCCGGCGGCTCGGCCGACGTCTTCCTCTACCAGCAGCGGCTCCCGAGCCGCCTGGTCGCGGTCAAGGTGCTGCTGGCGGCCCGGTTGTCCGACGAGGTGCGGGCCCGGTTCACCGACGAGGCGAACCTCATGGCGCAGCTGTCGCACCACCCGTCGATCGTCACGGTGCACCACGCCTCGGTCGCGTCGGACGGGCGGCCCTACCTCGTCATGGAGTACTGCTCGCAGCCCGGCCTCGCCCAGCGCTACCGCGCCGAACGGATGAGCGTCGCCGAGGTGCTGCGGATCGGAGTGCGGCTGGCCTCCGCCGTGGAGACTGCGCACCGGGCGGGCATCCTGCACCGGGACATCAAGCCGGCGAACGTGCTGACGACCGACTTCGGCTGGCCGGCGCTGACCGACTTCGGCATCTCCGCGACCGTCGGGGCGCCGGCCGCGAACGGCGCCCCCGTCGGGGTGTCGGTGCCGTGGGCGGCGCCCGAGATGCTCGCCGACCCGCCCCGGGCCGACGAACGCTCGGACGTCTACTGCTTGGGCGCCACGCTCTACTCGCTGCTGGCGGGCCGCTCGCCGTTCGAGGTGGCGGGCGGGGCCAACGGCGCGGCCGAGCTCATCACGCGCATCGAGCGCCAGCCGCTGGCGCCGGTGGGGCGCGCCGACGTCCCGGACTCGTTGCAGCGCGTGCTGGCGCGGGCGATGGGCAAGCACCCCGACGAGCGGTTCGCCTCGGCGCTCGCGCTGGGCCGGGCGCTGCAGCAGGTCGAGGGTGAGCTGGCGTTGCCCGTCACGACGCTGGACCTGCCGGGGGAGCACGGGGCGCCGGGACCGGCCCGCGGTGCTGCGGCCGACGAGGAGACACGCGCGCGCCCGGTCGTCGTCGCGCCGGCGCCGCGCGACGGGTCCCGCACCGCCGTGGTGCTCGACGCACGGCCGGCCGCCGTGCTGCGGGACCGTGCCACCGACCCGGACGCGACCCGGGCGCGCGGCCCAGTCGTCGTCGGCCCGTCCGCCGGTCCGGTTGCTGCGGATGAGGCTGCGCCGCCGGGCCCGGAGCCGGCCGACGAGCCGCCGCCGTCCCGTCGGTCGCCCGCACGGCGGGCCGGGACGGCCGCGGCCGGCGTCGTCGTCGTGGCGGCCGTCGTGGGGCTCGTCGCCGTGTTCTGGCACCAGCCCACGCCTGCCGACCCCCAGGACCCCGGGATCCGGCTGCAGCGCCCGGCGCCGCCCGCCGTCGCCGTGCCCCAGGTCACCGCCCTCACCGGCGCCCGGATGGCGGATGGTGCGGTGCGCTTCGCGTGGACGGACCCGCTGCCCCAGGACGGTGACCGGTACCAGTGGGGCCTCGTCACGGCGACCGGTGAGCAGCCGTTGACGATCGTGTCGGCGCCGACGGCCACGGTGGCGGCCGCGCAGGCGCCCGGTGCGGTCTGCATCCAGGTGATCCTGGTGCGGGCGGACGGGCGGGTCTCCCCGGACGCCACCCGCGGGTGCGCCGGATGATCGGGGCGATCCGGCTGCCCGGGCGCCGCGTCACCACGGCGGCGGCGGTGGTCACCATCCCCGTGCTGCTCGTCACGCTGGCGGCGATGGACCGCGGCTTCCCGCTGGCCCGGCTCCACCTCGACGACGGCGCGGTCTGGGTCACGTCGACCGACCGGGGCATGCTCGGCCGGTACAACGTCCCCGTCGAGGAGCTCAACGCGGGCCTGGCGGCGCAGTCGGCCCGCTTCGACGTGCTGCAGGACGGCTCGGACGTGCTGCTCGTCGGTGCCTCGACGGTGTCCGTCGTCGACCCGGCGACGGTGTCGACGGTCGTCACCGTGCCCGCGGCCGGCGTGACGACCTCGATGGGCGGTGGCACCGTCGCCTTCGGCGACACGGACGGCAACGTCTGGGTGCGGGCGATCGGGGCGCTGTCGGGGCTGCACGTGGCGCAGGACGCGCCCGACCTCGCGCTGGGACCGGGCGGCCAGGTCGTCGTCGCGACGACCGGCACCGCGCTCGCGGTGTCCGCGACCGACGGTGCCGTCACGCGGTTCACGGCGACCGGCCAGCAGCCGGACGGCAGCGTCGGAGCGGGCACCATCGGCCAGGTCACGGCCGTGGGCGACGAGCCGGTGGTGCTGTCCGGCAACGAGCTGCGCACCCGGCACGGCACCGTGACCCTTCCGGGCGACGGCCTGGTGCTGCAGCAGCCCGGCCCAGCGGCCGCCACGGTGCTCGTCGCGAGCCGCACGGCGCTGCTCGAGGTGCCGCTGCACGGCGGACCGCTCGTCACGCATCCCTCCGGCGGAGCCGGCCCCCCGGCTCG
Source organism: Actinomycetes bacterium (assembly GCA_021793675.1). GTDB lineage: Bacteria > Actinomycetota > Actinomycetes > Actinomycetales > Cellulomonadaceae > Cellulomonas. The sequence continues at coordinate 20,190 of JAJYSG010000012.1, forward strand.
CCCGGTGCGGGTCGCAGGCTGCGTCTACGGCGCCTGGGCCACCCGCACCGGCTCCTCGCTGCAGTCGTGCGGGCACGGCGACGTGCGCCGTGACCTGGCCGACGTCGGCTCCGGCGACGTGCTCGTGTTCCGTGTCAACCGGGCGATGGTGGTGCTCAACGACACCGCGGCCGGCCGGCTGTGGCTGCCCGGGAAGGACAGCGACCTGCGCGTGCCCGACTGGCAGCAGGTCGCCCCGCAGCCGCAGCCGAAGCCGGGCACGCAGCAGGCGCAGGGCACGCTGACCAAGGACCTCGTCTCGCAGTGCGGCAAGGACTCGGGGGCGCCGCAGGCGGTCGACGACGACTTCGGCGTGCGCCCGGGCCGCACGACGGTGCTGCCGGTGCTCGACAACGATTCGACCTCGGACTGCGGGATCCTCGCCATCTCCGAGTTCGACCAGCTGCCCCCGTCGTTCGGCGTGCTCGAGAAGGTCTACGGCGGGCGGGCGCTGCAGGTCCGCGTGGCACCCGGTGCGCACGGCACGGCGCAGGCGACGTACACCGTGACCGACGGCCGTGGTACAAATCCGCCGTCCACGGCCACGCTCACGCTGCGGGTGGTCGGCGCCGGCGCCGACAGCGCACCTCGTCAGGTGCGTGTCCCCACCGCCACGGTGGACCAGGGCGGTCGGGTGAGCCTGGACGTGCTGTCGAGCTTCGTCGACCCGGACGGCGACGACCTGGAGCTCGTCGCCGCGACCGCGGACCCCGCGTCCGGCACGGTGCGCACCCGTCAGGACGGCACCCTGACGTTCCTGGCGGACGGCGGCTCGCTGGGCGAGACGCGGATCGCCGTGACGGTCTCGGACGGCACCCGGACCGCGTCGGGTGAGGTCACCGTCGACGTGCGCCCCGAGGGCTCGGTGCCGCCCCACATCGACCCGGTGTTCGCCACGACGCACGTCGACCAGCCCGTCACGGTGCATCCGCTCGACGCAGTGCGCAGCGGGTCCCAGCAGCCTGCGACACTGGCCGGCGTCGACGACGTCGTCGGGGCGACCGTGAGCCCTGACCTGCTGGCCGGCACCTTCACCTTCACGGCACCGCGTCCCGGCACGTACTACGTGCCCTTCACCGTCACGGCGCCGCCGCAGCAGGCCGCCGGGCTGGCCCGGGTGGACGTCCTGGCCTGGCCGGACCAGGCGGCGCCGCCCGTGGCGGTCAGCGACCGCGCGCTGCTGCCGGCCGGCGGCGAGGTGACCATCGACCCGCTGGCGAACGACGAGGATCCCAACGGCGGGGTCCTGGTGCTGCAGTCGGTGGACGTGCCGGACGGGTACGGGTTGCGGGCGGCGATCCTGGACCACCACCTCGTCCAGATCTCGGCGGCCCGTGCGCCCGATGCGCCCGTGTTGCTGACCTACACCGTCTCGAACGGCACCGCGAGCGCCATCGGGGAGATCGTCGTGCTGCCCGTGCCCGCGTCGGGCTCGTCGCAGGCGCCCGTGGTCGACAACGTCGAGGCGTCGGTGCGGACCGGTGGCATCGTCACCGTGCCGGTCCTCGACACCGCCTACGACCCCGACGGCGGCGCGCTCACGCTCGACCGCCAGCTGCCGGAGCCGCTCGCCGCCGGCCAGGGCCTGCTGTTCGTCTCCGGCAGCGTGCTGCGCTACCAGGCGCCGAGCACCCCGATGACGGTGCACGCGACGTTCGCCGTGAGCGACGCCGCCGGGAACACCACGGCCGCCACCCTCACCGTGCACGTGCACGCCTCGGCGGCCGACTCGAAGCCGCCGCCACGCCCGCGTGACCTGACCGCGCGCGTGTTCGCGGGTGACACCGTGCGGATCGACGTGCCGCTGGTCGGCATCGACGTCGACGGGGACGGCATCACCCTGCTGGGTCTGGCCTCCGCGCCGGCCAAAGGCGTCGTCACCGCGTCCGCCGACTCGCTGAGCTACCAGGCGTTCGGCGACGAGTCCGGCACGGACACGTTCAGCTACGCCGTCGAGGACTGGACGGGCCGGCGCGCGGTGGCCACGGTGCGGGTCGGCATCGCACCGCGGCCGACGACCGCGGCGTCCGTGGTGGCGCGCGACGACGCGGTGACCGTCCGGCCCGGCGAGCTCGTCGAGGTGCGGGTGCTGGCGAACGACATCGACTCGTCGGGTGGCGCGCTGTCGCTGGACCCGGTGCTGCAGGTGCCGGCGGGCGTCCAGGCGACGGCCGACGTCGCGACCGGCCGGGTCTCGGTCACGGCGCCCACGACGCCCGGCGTGGTGCAGGTGGTGTACACCGCCACCGACGCGCGCGGCGGCCGGGACAGCGCGATCCTCACGGTGACGGTCACCCCCAACGCGCCGGTGCTGCCTCCGGTGGCCACGGACGTCGTCGTGCCCGCGGTCGACACCTTCGGCAAGACGACGGTGTCCGTGGACGTGCTCAGCACGGCCGAGAACCCGAGCGGGCCGATGAGCGACCTCGCCGTGTCGGTGCCCGACTCCGCGGCCGCCGTGGCCCACGTCGCGCCGGACCGGACCGTCGTGGTCACCCTCGCCGACCACGCCCAGACCCTGCCGTTCCTGCTCACCAACACCCGTGACCCGTCGGCCTTCGCGTACGCGTTCATCACGGTGCCCGCCCTCGGCAACTTCCCGCCCGTGCTGCGCCGGGACGCCCCGGACCTGACGGTCGCCTCCGGCGAGCAGCTGGTGATCCCGCTCGACGAGCACGTCCAGGTGGCGCCCGGGCGTTCGGCGTCGATCGCCGACCCCTCCGGCGTCTCCGCGACCCGCTCCGACGGGTCCCCGCTGGTGAAGGACGCCAAGACGCTGCAGTTCCGGTCGGCGGCCGGGTACTCGGGTCCGGCGTCGATCACCGTGCCGGTCACCGACGCCACGAGCGCCGACGACCCGCTGGCGCGCACGTCCCTGCTCACCATCGCGATCACGGTGATCGCCGTCGACGACCACCCCCCGACGTTCACGCCGTCGCAGATCCGCGTCGCACCGGGGGAGGCCCCGGTGACCGTGGACCTGCTGACGTTCCTCACCGGCCCGGACGGGCGGCCCGCCCAGCCGGGTGACGACACGTTCCGCATCACGTCCGCGGTGCCGGCCGGGTTCGTCGCGCCGCTGCACGGCTCGGTGCTGTCGGTCTCGGCCGGGGAGACGACGCCCAAGGGCACCACCGGCACGCTCGACCTGGCGATCGGGTACGGCCGGGCCGGGGTGCTCGACGTCTCGGTCGACCTGGCCGTCATCGCCAGCACCCGGCAGCGTGCCAAGGTGCTCGACCAGCGCCTGACGGACGGCGTGCAGGGGCAGGAGCGCAGCGTCGACGTTCTCGCCGGCGCCTACGACCCGTTCCCCGACTCGCCGCTGACGGTCGTCGGGGTCAGCGTCCAGACGCCCGGCGCCGGCACCGCGGCACTCGGCTCGGGCGGCACCGTGGTGCTGCGCCCGGCGGCGGACTTCGTCGGCGAGATGGTCACCACGGTCCGGGTGCGCGACGTCACCGGCGACCCGGACCGCGACGTGGAGGGTGAGGTGGTGCTCGTCGTCAGCGGGCCGCCGGCGACCCCTGCCCCGCCCCGGGTCGACGAGGTGCGCGACCGCGCGGTCGCGCTGTCGTGGACCGCGCCGGACAGCCGGGGTCAGCCGATCGACTCCTACCGCGTCACGGCGATGCCCGGGATGCTCGTCAAGGTCTGCCCGACCACCGCGTGCACCATCGACGGCCTGACGAACGACGTGCAGTACACCTTCTCGGTCGAGGCGCACAACGTCGTCGGCTGGTCGCCCGTCTCGGCACCCTCCGCTCCGGCGCGCCCCGACGCCGTGCCCGACCCGCCGAGCAACCTCACGCTGACGTTCGGTGACGGCACGCTGACGGCGACGTGGACCGCGCCGCCGCTCACCGGCTCGCCCGTGACCAGCTACACGCTCGAGCTCACCGGCGGTGCGGCGGGCGTGGTCACCGTGACGGAGACCTCGACGTCGCACACGTTCACCGGGTTGACCAACGGCACGCGCTACACGGTGCGGGTGCGCGCCTCGAACAAGGCGCCGGACCCCTCGGGCTGGTCGGACAGCGCCGCGGAGGTCCCCGCCGGCGTCCCCGACGCGCCGACGCCGGACGCGACGCGACGGGAGGGTGCCCTGACGGGCAACACGATCGACGTCAGCTGGCCGGCGATCGTCGGGGCCGCCACGCACGGCGACCCGGTCGCGCGCTACGAGGTGGCCGTCGACGGCGGCACGCCGGTGGACGTGGGAACCGCCACGACCTACCAGATCGTCGACGCCGAGCGCCGGTCGTACCAGATCCGGGTCCGTGCCGTGAACAAGGCCGGCGCCTCACCCTGGGGCTCCGTCGTCGGTGAGGTGTGGAGCGCGCCGGGCGTGCCCACGGGACTGTCGGCGACCGCCTCCACGGCGGTCGACGTCCGCGACCCGGGCAACGGCTTCGTGACGCTGACCTGGGCCGCTCCCACCGACGCCGGAGCCGCCGACGCGACGATCACCGGTTACGAGGTCCAGGGCTACGGCACGTACACCGCGACGAGCACGACGATCACCGGTCTCGCCGGCGGTGCCACGCCGACGTTCGCGGTGCGTGCGCTGTCCTCGAAGGGGGCGGCGAGCGACTGGGTCCAGGTGACCAGCGGTGTCGTCGTCACCCGCCCGGCGGTCCCGACCGTCACCGTGGCTCCCGGGCCATCGGTCGACTGCGTGTCGATGGCGGTCCAGCCCGGTCCGGACGGCGGCGCGCCGGTGGTGCAGACCCAGTACCGGTTGGACGGGACCGACCCCTGGGTCACGGTCGACGCCGCGCACCCGGTGCCCACGCGGTGGTGCGACCCGACGCAGCCGGCGACCCCGGACCTGGTGACGCTCGAGGTGCGGCAGCAGAACGCGGCCGGCGACGCCGCGTGGAGCACCGGCAGCGGGTCCGCGCTGACGCAGGCGCCGAACGTCCCGGCCCCGGTGGTCCTCACGTTGCTGGCGGCTCACCGCGGCGCGTCGTGGCCGCCACCCGCCAGCGACCGTCCCATCACGGGCTACGAGTACCGGGTGACGGCCGACGGCGGCGCGACCTTCACCGCCCCGGCCGCGGTCCCGGGCGGCGCGGGCGCGACGTCGTTGCGGTTCAAGGACGTCAGCCTGTCTGGGACGTTCGGGCTCCAGGTCCGGGCGCTGAACGTCAAGGGCGCCGGCGCATGGTCCGATGTCCTGTCCGTGGCGCCGTGACCGGCGCGCGACGAGTGGAGGAAGCCCCATGACCCCCGAGCAGGCCGACCGGTTCGCCGAGGTGTTCGACGCGTTGGCCGACAACGTCGGCCAGGCGCTGCTCGGCACCCGCCGCGCCGTGCGTCTCGCGCTCGTCGCGATGATCGCCGAGGGGCACCTGCTGCTCGAGGACGCCCCCGGCACCGGCAAGACCTCGCTGGCCAAGGCGTTGGCGGCCAGCGTGCAGGGCACGCACCACCGCATCCAGTTCACGCCCGACCTGCTGCCGTCCGACGTCACCGGCGTGACGATCTGGGACCAGGGCACCCGCACGTTCGAGTTCCACCCCGGCCCGGTGTTCGCCTCCGTGGTGCTGGCCGACGAGATCAACCGCGCCTCTCCCAAGACCCAGGCGGCGCTGCTGGAGGTGATGGAGGAGAACAACGTCACCGTGGACGGCGTCAGCCATCCGGTGGGACGGCCCTTCATGGTCATCGCCACCCAGAACCCCATCGAGCAGGCCGGCACGTACCGGCTGCCGGAGGCGCAGCTCGACCGCTTCCTCCTCAAGACCTCGCTCGGCTACCCCGACCGGGCCGCGTCGGTCGAGATCCTCGCCGGCGCGCGCGATCGGACGGCGCACCTGCAGCCGGTCGTGACCACCGAGCAGGTCGGCGAGATGTGCGACCTGGCGCAGGCCGTGCACGTCGACGCGTCCGTGCTCGACTTCGTCGCGCGCCTGCTCGAGGCGACGCGCGAGGACGGCCGTACCGCGGTGGGCGCCAGCGTGCGGGGCGGCCTGGCGCTGGTGCGGTGCGCGAAGGTGTGGGCGGCGGCGGCGGGCCGCGAGTTCGTCGTGCCCGACGACGTCAAGGACCTCGCGCGGCCCGTCCTGGCCCACCGACTGGTGCTCGACACGGAGGCCGAGTTCGCGGGCGTGACGGCCGCGCAGGTGCTCGACCACGTGCTGGACGAGGTGGCGCCGCCGGCGCTGCGGGTCTACTGACGTGCGGGTGTCGCCCCTCGGCTGGTCCGTCGCGGTCGCGGCGGTCCTGGGCCTGCTGGTCGGGCGGCTGCTCGGGTGGGCCGAGGCGGCGGCCTTCGGCACGGCGGCCGCCGCGGTGCTGGTGACCTCGGTCGTCATGACGTCCGGACGTGCCCGGTACGCGGTGACGCTCGACCTCGCCACGCGGCGGGTGAGCGTCGGCGAGCGGGCCGTCGGGCGCGTCGTGGTGGCCAACGCCGCGCGCCGCCGCTCGCTGCCGTCGCGGCTGGAGCTGCCCGTGGGGCGGTCCGCCGCCGAGCTCGCGGTGCCGTCGCTGGCCGGCGGCGCCCGGCACGACGAGCTGTTCGTGGTGCCCACCGACCGGCGCTGCGTCGTCGTCGTCGGCCCGGTGCGGTCGTGGCGTGGCGACCCGCTCGGCCTGGTGCGCCGCACGGTGCGCTGGACCGACCCCCTCGAGCTCTACGTCCATCCGCACGTGGTGCCGCTCGGGTCCGCCGCCGCGGGCCTGCTGCGGGACCTCGAGGGGCGGACCGCCAGGGACCGCAGCGACACCGACCTCAGCTTCCATGCGCTGCGCGACTACGTGCCGGGCGACGACCGCCGCTACATCCACTGGCGGACGAGCGCGCGGCGCGACACGTTGATGGTCAAGCAGTTCGAGGACACCCGACGGACGCTGACGGCGATCGCGCTCGCCGACGCGCCGGTCGACTACGCCGGGCAGGACGACCTCGAGCTCGCGGTCTCGGTCGTCGCCTCGCTCGGCGTGCAGGCCATCCGCGACCAGCGCGGCGTGGCGGTGGTCGCCGGCCCGGGCCGGCTGCGCACCGCCTCGCCGCCGGTGCTGCTCGACGACTGCGCCGCGTTCGTCACGGGCGCCGCGGGGGCCGGGGTGCACCTGCTGGGGCGGCGCGTGGCGCGCGAGGCGCCGGACGCGTCGCTCGCGGTCCTGGTCACCGGCGCGGTGCCCGGCGACGGCGACCTGCGGCTCGGGGCGCAGCACGTGCCGTCGGGCGCGCGGACCCTCGTGGTGCGCTGCGCGCCGGGTGCGCCCCTCGTCGCGCGCACCCGGGGGCTGCTGACGCTGGCGACGCTCGGGGCGCTCGAGGACCTGCCGCGGCTGCTGCGGCGCGCGGTGCTGCCGTGAGCGTGCCGCGCGCCCGTGACGAGCAGCTGCTGCCGCGCGGCGTCCCCGATCCTCGAGCGTCCCGTCCGGAGGACCTGCTGCTCGACGCGCTGATGCCCGCGCCGCACCGTGGGTGGGCCGCGCCGGCGGCCTTCCGCGCGCTCGGCGACGTGGCGCGCCGTCGGTTCGACCCCGGCACCGGCCGGGCGCGCAGCGTCGGGCCGGTGGTGGCGCCCGCCGGGCCGCGCCACGGTGCAGCCGCAGCGGTGGACGTCGCCGTGCTGCTCGTCGGCCTCGCCGTCGCGGTGAGCCCGCTGCAGCCCGTGTACGGGGGCGCCACGGCCGTCCCGGCGCTCGTCGGCGGCCTGGTGCTCGGTGCCGGTGTCGCGGTGCTCGGCGCGTGGCGGCGGTGGTCCGGGCTGGGCGTCGTCGCGATGCTCGTCGTCGGCTACCTGCTGGCGGGTGGCGCCCTGGCGGCGCGCGGCACCACCGTGCTCGGCGTGCTGCCCGGTGCCGGGACGCCCGTGGCGCTCGCGCGCGCCGCCGCCTCGGCGTGGAAGCAGGTGCTCACGCTGCAGCCGCCTGTGGGGTCGGCGGGGACCGTGCTGGTCGCGGCGCTGCTGCTGCCGCTGGCGGGGGCGGCGACCGCTCTGACGCTCGCGCTGCGGGCCCGGTCCGCGGCGTTGGCCGCCCTGGCGGCGTCCGTGCCGCTCGCGGTGGCGCTGCTGAGCGCGCTGCTCGGCACCCGCACGCCGCCGGTGCCGGCGACCGTCGAGGGCACCGCGCTGGCCGTGCTGCTCGGTGGCTGGGCGTGCTGGCGCGCGGGCCGGCTGCGCGCGCGACGGGTGCTGGCCACGGCGGTGGTCGCCGCCGTGGCCATCGCCGCGGGGCTCGCCGGCGGACCGGTGGCCACCGAGGGGACGTCACGGTTCGTGCTGCGCGAGCGGATCACGCCGCCGTGGGACCCGGACGCCTACCCGAGCCCGCTGGCGGCGTTCCGTGAGTACGTCAAGCAGAAGGGCACGGTGCTGTTCACGGTGTCCGGTCTTCCCCGGGGCGCGCGCATCCGGCTGGCGACGTTCGACCGGTACGACGGCGTCGTGTGGAACGTCGCGGGGTCGGGGACGGCCGCAGGGTCCGGGGAGTTCCGCCGCGTGGGCGACGAGCTCGCCGCCCCCGTCGCGGGGCCAGCCGCGAGCGTGCGGGTGGACGTCGGTGCGCTCGACGGCCCGTGGCTGCCGACGGTCGGCGAGGCGACGCGGATCGCGCTCGGCGACGTCGAGCAGCCGGCGCTGCGGTTCAACGACGCGACGGGGGCCGCGGTGCTCGTCGACGGCCTGCACCCCGGGCTGGGCTACACGCTCGACACCGTGGTCCCGGCGGTGCCGTCGGTGACGGCCCTCGGCGCAGCGCCGGTGCAGTCGGTGACCCAGCCGGCGCTGACCGGTGTGCCGGCCCGGATCCGCACGCTCGCGCCGGACATCGCCCGCGAGGCCGGCAGACCGGCGCAGGTGGTGCAGTCCCTGGCCACCTGGCTCACGGACCACGGCTACTTCAGCGACGGCCAGTCCGGCCAGCAGCCGTCGCTGTCCGGCCACGGAGCCGACCGGCTGGCGGCGTTCCTCGGCAGCGACGTCATGGTCGGCGACGGCGAGCAGTACGCCGCGACGCTGGCGCTCATGGTGCGCGAGATGGGCCTGCCGGCGCGCGTGGTGCTGGGCTTCGTGCCGGGGTCCGGCGAGGGTGCCGCGGGGCCTCGCATGGCCCCGGACGGCGCCGTCGAGGTGACCGGGGCGGACGTGCAGGCGTGGGTGGAGGTGCCCTTCGTCGGCTACGGCTGGGTCCCGTTCGATGCGACGCCGCCCACCTCGAAGACCGTCAACCAGGACCCCACCCCGGCGCCCTCCGAGCCGAAGCCGCAGGTGGTGCAGCCCCCGCCACCGCCGGAGCCCGTGGTCAAGGCGCCCGACGGCAACACCGCGCAGCCCTCGACGCGCCAGGACCCGCAGCGCTCCGGCGGTGTCCCGGCGTGGTTGCGCGTGCTGGCGTACACCGGTGCGGGTGTCGGTGGGTTGCTGGTGCTCACCGGTCCGCTGCTCGCGGTCGTCGTGCTCAAGCTGATGCGCCGCCGTCGGCGCCGCCGTGCGAACGACCCGGTGCGCCGCGTGGCGGGCGGCTGGGACGAGGTGATGGACACCGCCCGGGACCTGCGGCACCCGCCCGGGTCGCGGGGCACCCGGCGGGACGGGGCGGCGGCCGTGGGGCAGGCGTTCGCCGTCGGCGCCCCGCCCGCCGCCGGCGCCGTGGCGGTCCGGCTCGACGGCCTGGCCCGGCGCGCCGACCGTGCGGTGTTCGCCGCGGGGGTCCCGAGCGACGCGGAGGCCGCCGCGTACTGGCTCGACGTCGCGGAGGCGGTGGCCGCGATGCGTGCGGCGGTGCCGCCCGTCACCCGGCTGCGGGCACGAGCCTCGAGCCGGTCGCTTCGCGGACGCGTTGCGGGGGCCCCGCGACGTGGGGGTATGGTGCCCTTCGTGCGGCGCACCCTCCTCCTTGCTCGCCGCGGCGGGGCCCTCTAAGCCGGTCCCTCGCCGCGGAGTCCGCCGTGCCGGCTGACCTTCCCGACGACGAGCGAGGCCTCTCCCATGAGCTACATCGAGCGAACCCCCCAGCAGCCCTCCGGCATGCCGGTCCACAAGTACCGGCCGTTCGACGAGCAGATCCACGTCGACCTGCCGGACCGCACCTGGCCCTCCCGCACCGTCACGACGGCGCCCCGGTGGTGCGCCGTCGACCTCCGGGACGGCAACCAGGCCCTCATCGAGCCGATGAACCCCGCCCGGAAGCTGGCGATGTTCGAGCTCCTCGTCGAGATGGGCTACAAGGAGATCGAGGTCGGCTTCCCGTCCGCGTCGCAGACCGACTTCGACTTCGTCCGGATGCTCATCGAGGAGCACCGGATCCCGGACGACGTCGTCATTCAGGTGCTCACCCAGTGCCGTGAGCACCTCATCGAGCGCACCTACGAGGCGATCGCCGGGGCCAAGCAGGCGATCGTGCACTTCTACAACTCGACGTCGGTGCTGCAGCGGCGCGTCGTGTTCCGGGCCGACGAGGACGGCGTGCTGGACATCGCGGTCTCCGGTGCCCGGTTCTGCAAGAAGTACGAGGAGATGGTCCCGGACACCGAGGTGTTCTACGAGTACTCGCCGGAGTCGTACACCGGCACCGAGCTGGAGTACGCGGTCCGGGTGTGCAACGCCGTCATCGACGAGCTCGACCCGACCGACGACCGCCCGGTGATCATCAACCTGCCCGCGACGGTGGAGATGGCCACCCCGAACGTCTACGCGGACTCGATCGAGTGGATGAGCCGGCACCTGCACCAGCGCCACCGGGTGGTGCTGTCGCTGCACCCGCACAACGACCGCGGCACCGCCGTGGCGGCCGCCGAGCTGGGGTACCTCGCCGGCGCGGACCGCATCGAGGGCTGCCTGTTCGGCAACGGCGAGCGGACCGGCAACGTCGACCTCGTCACGCTCGGCATGAACCTGTTCAGCCAGGGCATCGACCCCCAGATCGACTTCTCCGACCTGGCCCGGGTGCGCTCGGTCGTCGAGCACTGCAACCAGATGCCGGTCGGCGAGCGCCACCCGTACGGCGGCGACCTGGTGTTCACCGCCTTCTCCGGCTCGCACCAGGACGCGATCAACAAGGGCCTGGCGGCGATGGCGGCCGAGGCGGCGACCCAGGGGCGGCAGGTCGGCGATCTCGTCTGGGCGGTGCCGTACCTGCCGATCGACCCCCGCGACGTCGGCCGCACCTACGACGCGATCATCCGGGTCAACAGCCAGTCCGGGAAGGGCGGCATCTCCTACCTCATGAAGTCCGAGCGCGACCTGGACCTGCCGCGCCGGCTGCAGATCGAGTTCTCGCAGGTGGTGCAGCGGCACACCGACCGTCTGGGGACCGAGGTGACGGCCGACGACCTGTGGCGGTTCTTCGTCGACGAGTACCTGCCCGCGGAGTTCACCGGCATGTCGCCGGCGCGCGTGCGGGCCGGGGCCGAGCCGGCCTCGGACACCGAGCCGCTGGAGGAGTGGGGCCGGTTCGCGCTGCGCGGCACGCGCACGACGAGCGCCGAGGGCGGCGCCGACACGCTCGAGGTGGACCTCGTCGACCGGGGCGTGGCGCGCACCCTGACCGGCACCGGCAACGGCCCGATCGCGGCGTTCGTCGCCGCGCTGAAGACCATCGGCGTCGACCTCGCGGTGCTCGACTACGCCGAGCACGCCCTGTCGGCGGGTGGCGACGCGACGGCGGCGTCGTACGTCGAGTGCGCCATCGGCGGCGACATCCTCTGGGGCGTCGGCATCGACCCGTCGATCACCACCGCGTCGCTCAAGGCCATCGTCAGTGCGGTCAACCGTCACCAGCGCTGACCCGCCCGCCCCCGCCCCCGCTCCCTCCTCCCACCCCACCCCACCCCCCTCCGCAACGTCCGAGAGTTGCGAGCCTCTGGCGCTGGAAGTCTCGGACGTTGCGGTGCACTCGCTGGTTGCGTCCGAGAGTTGGGAACCCCTGGCGCTGGAAGTCTCGGACGTAGCGGGGGATGAGGGGGGGACGGGAGAGGATGGGGGCGTGGCGCTGTACCGGGATGAGGCGATCGTGCTGCGCACCCAGAAGCTGGGGGAGGCCGATCGGATCGTCACCCTGCTGACGCGCGAGCACGGCAAGGTGCGCGCGGTCGGCAAGGGCGTGCGGCGCACGACGAGCCGGTTCGGCTCCCGTCTCGAGCCGTTCATGCACGTCGACATCCAGCTGGCGACGGGTCGCAACCTCGACACCGTGACGCAGGTGGAGACGCTCGGGGCGTACGGCCGGCCGGTGTGCGAGGACTACGCGCTGTACACCGCCGGCACGGTGATGCTCGAGACCGCCGACCGGCTGGTCGAGGCCGAGCACGAGCCCGCGCTGCAGCAGTACTGGCTGCTCGTCGGCGCGGTGCGGGCGCTCGCGGGCCGCGAGCACGCCTCCGGGCTCGTGCTCGACTCCTACCTGCTGCGGGCGCTGGCGGTGGCGGGCTGGGCGCCGAGCTTCGCGGACTGCGCGCGCTGCGGGGCGCCCGGTCCGCACCACGCGTTCGCGGTCGCGATGGGCGGCGCGGTGTGCGCGACGTGCCGGCCACCGGGGTCTGCGGCGCCGGCGCCGGAGACGTTCACGCTGCTCGCGGCCCTGCTGGTGGGTGACTGGGACACCGCGGACCGGTCCGCCGAGCGGCACCGCGCGGAGGGCAACGGCCTGGTGGCGGCGTTCTGTCAGTTCCATCTGGAGCGCCGGCTGCGCTCGCTGCCGATGGTGGAACGGGCCTAGGACCAGAGCCGCGGGATCGTCCCCGGGGGCGGGATGGGCGTCGGGTCCGGCCGGCCGGGACGCGCCCGCTTCGCGCAGTACATCTCGGCGTCCGCCCGGTCCAGCAGCAGCTCGGCGCTGATGCGCTGGCCGGGAGCCGCCACCGCGATGCCGATGCTGGCACGGCCGGACGCCCGCACCACGCCGACGGTCACCGGGCGCGCCAGTGACGCCTCGATGCGGGTGCCCACCTCGACACCGACGGTGCGGTCGCCCTCCAGGACGACGACGAACTCGTCGCCCCCGAAGCGCGCGACCAGGTCCTCCGGGCGGACGGCGGCCCGGATCCGCGTGGCGACGATGCGCAGCAGCTGGTCGCCGACGACGTGGCCGTGCGTGTCGTTGACCGCCTTGAAGTCGTCGAGATCGATGTACAGCACGACGACCCCGGGTGAGACTCCGGCCGCGCACCGGTCGAGCAGCACCTTGAGGTGCTGCACCATGGTTCGGCGGTTCGGCAGCCGGGTGAGCTCGTCGTGCGCGGCGAGGTCGTGGAGGCGGCGCTCGGTCTCGGCCTGCCGCCGGGCCAGCTGACTGATCCGCAACACCACGAGCGGCACCATGGCGAGCGATGTCCCGCCGACCAGCGCCGGGTCCAGCGGCCCTCCGGTGAGCTGGAGGACCACCACGAGCGTCGGGTTCGTGGCGAGCGCGGCACCGAGGAACGCCAGCCGCCAGCGGGTCAGCCGGGCCGGCGGCGGCTCGGGGTCCACCGCTGCGGTCGACGAGGGATGCAGCAGCGCCGCGGCGAAGGCGACGAGGGCCATGACACACAGTGCGCTGGCCGACCACGAGGCGAGATGGCTGATGCGATCCTCGGTGAGGGTGAACACGACGTCCGCGGCGGTCGACGCACCGATGGCCAGCAGCAGGTAGAGGGCGGCCGTCCGCACCGTTGGCACGACGACGGCCATTCGCAGGATCACGCCCGCCAGGGCGCTGACCAGCAGCACGAGCAGCATCTCGTAGGCCACGGTGCCTGGGCTGGAGCCGCGGCGCACGTGCGCCGGGTAGATCAGCAGTCCCCACACCAGGCTTGCCGCCGCCAGCCCGATCACCGCCGCGTCGAGCGTCCCGCCACGGTCGGTGGGGGTGTAGCGGGCGGTGACCGCGACGGCGCCGCCGGCGACGAGCAGCACGTAGCCCAGGGCGAGCGTGACGGCCGCGAGCATGCCGAGAGCAGGACGTCCGGTCGCGGTGACGGCGGCCTGGTTCTGCAGGTTGTGCACCGCCAGCACGGTGACGCCGGCCGTCACGAGCGACCACCCGGCGCGGTCCGCGCCGGAGCGGCGGGGCACCTGGACGGCGAGCACGGCGAGCGGCAGGAAGGTGGCGGCCGACACCGCCGCGTAGCGCCAGCTCGGGCCGAGGGCGCACACGGCGACCAGCGGCACACCGATCAGTGCGATGCCGACGTGCCCACGCCGGCTGCCTCGGTCCACCGCGCCTCCTTCGTCGACGCAGGGCGGTCTGCTCGCGCGTACGACAGCCCTGCTACTACATCGGCAGCGCGCGCACGATGTGTAGTGCCTGACGGGACGATGTTGACGCCGCCGCCGCCGCGGTGCGTCGACCTCGCGCTCCCGGGCACAATGGCGGGCAGGGTCACCGAGCCGGGAGGAGCTGACCGTGGTGCGTGGTGCGCCGACCGGTGACGTCCAGGGCCGCGGTCCCGCCCCGGTCCAGCCGCCGTTCCCGCACCCCTCGGGCGCCCGGCCGCCCGCGATCCCGCGGGAGCTGGTGCCGCGCCACGTCGCGATCGTCATGGACGGCAACGGGCGCTGGGCGAACGCGCGTGGTCTGCCGCGCACGGCAGGGCACGCCGCGGGGGAGGCGTCCCTGCTGGACGTGGTGGCCGGGGCCATCGAGATCGGCGTCCAGTACGTCTCGGCCTACGCGTTCTCCACGGAGAACTGGAAGCGCTCGCCGGACGAGGTGCGCTTCCTCATGGGGTTCAACCGCGACGTGCTGCGACGCCGTCGTGACGTCATGAACTCCTGGGGGGTGCGGGTGCGCTGGGCCGGCCGGCGTCCTCGGCTGTGGCGCTCGGTGATCGCCGAGCTCGAGGAGGCGGAGCGGCTCACCCGGCACAACACCACGTGCACCCTGACGATGTGCGTCAACTACGGCGGCCGGGCCGAGCTCGTCGACGCGGCGCGCGCCATCGCGCGGGAGGTCGCGGCGGGACGGCTCGACCCGGACCACGTGACGGAGAAGACGATCCAGCGGCACCTCGACGAACCGGACCTGCCGGACGTCGACCTGCTGGTGCGCACCTCCGGCGAGCAGCGCACGTCCAACTTCATGGTGTGGCAGGCGGCCTACGCCGAGCTCGTCTTCCTGGACGAGCCGTGGCCCGACGTCAACCGCACCCATCTGTGGCGCGCCGTGGAGCAGTACGCCCGGCGCGACCGTCGCTACGGCGCCGCGGTGGACAAGCCGACTGCCTGACGCACCAGGTCGGGCCATCGCGCGGTTCCCGGGGCGGGCAACGGCGCGCTGCCCGGTAACCTGGGCCGTTGGCTTCGGCACCCAGCCGCGGCACCGTCCGACCCAGGAGCACCAGTGGCCGACTCGTCCCGCCTCGACAACGTCGTCTCCCTCGCCAAGCGGCGTGGGTTCGTCTTCCCCAGCGGGGAGATCTACGGCGGGACCAGGTCCGCGTGGGACTACGGGCCGCTGGGCGTGGAGCTCAAGGAGAACATCAAGCGGCAGTGGTGGAAGTTCATGGTCACCAGCCGCGACGACATCGTCGGCCTCGACTCGAGCGTCATCCTGCCGCGCATGGTGTGGGTGGCCTCCGGCCACGTCGGTGTCTTCAGCGACCCGCTCACCGAGTGCCTGAGCTGCCACAAGCGGTTCCGCGAGGACCAGCTCATCGAGGAGTTCACCGAGCGCAAGGGCCACGCCCCCGAGGGCGGCCTGCTCGGCGTGCCGTGCCCCAACTGCGGCACGCGCGGGCAGTGGACCGAGCCCCGCGACTTCAACATGATGCTCAAGACGTACCTCGGCCCCGTCGAGGACGAGACCGGCCTGCACTACCTGCGGCCGGAGACCGCGCAGGGCATCTTCGTCAACTTCCAGAACGTGCTGACGGCCGCGCGCAAGAAGCCGCCGTTCGGCATCGGCCAGATCGGCAAGTCGTTCCGCAACGAGATCACGCCCGGCAACTTCATCTTCCGCACCCGCGAGTTCGAGCAGATGGAGATGGAGTTCTTCGTCGAGCCCGGGACCGACGAACAGTGGCACCAGTACTGGATCGACACCCGCACCAGCTGGTACACGGACCTCGGCATCAGCCGCGACAACCTGCGGCTCTACGAGCACCCCAAGGAGAAGCTGTCCC
Source organism: Actinomycetes bacterium (assembly GCA_021793675.1). Lineage (GTDB taxonomy): Bacteria > Actinomycetota > Actinomycetes > Actinomycetales > Cellulomonadaceae > Cellulomonas. The sequence goes on from JAJYSG010000012.1 coordinate 36,292, forward strand.
ACTACTCGAAGCGGACCGTGGACATCGAGTACCGGTTCGGCTTCGTCGGCAGCGAGTGGGGCGAGCTCGAGGGCATCGCCAACCGGACCGACTTCGACCTGTCGACGCACACGAAGCACTCCGGCGTGGACCTGTCGTTCTTCGACCAGACCAAGGGCGAGCGGTACGTGCCGTACGTCATCGAGCCGGCCGCCGGCCTGACCCGGAGCCTGATGGCGTTCCTGGTCGAGGCGTACGCGGAGGACGAGGCTCCGAACACCAAGGGCGGCGTCGACGTCCGCACGGTGCTGCGCCTCGACCCGCGCCTGGCGCCGGTCAAGGCCGCCGTGCTCCCGCTGAGCCGCAACGAGGCCCTGTCGCCGAAGGCGCGTGACCTGGCCGCCGAGCTCCGCAAGAGCTGGAACGTCGACTTCGACGACGCCGGTGCCATCGGCCGCCGCTACCGCCGGCAGGACGAGGTCGGCACCCCGTTCTGCATCACCGTCGACTTCGACACCCTCGAGGACCAGGCGGTGACGATCCGGCACCGCGACTCGATGGAGCAGGTCCGCGTCGCGCTGGACCAGGTCGCCGGGTACCTCGCTGCCCGCTTGATCGGGGCGTAACCCCGGGCGCACGACGAGCCCTCCACAGCCCGTCCGGCGGTCACCCGAGGCTCGCGTGGAGTCGTCGTGAGTCTCGTCGTCGTGCGCGCGGGCGCGACGCTGCGGCCATGACCCGTGGCCCGACGACCGCGTCGTTGCCTAGAATTCTGTACATGACGACGATCCCGCTGGCCGAGGCCCGAGCGCAGCTGTCCCAGCTCGTCGACGAGGTGGTGCGCACGCACGAGCGCGTCGAGATCACCCGCAACGGTCGTCGGGCCGCGGTGCTGCTGTCGGCCGACGACTACGACTCGCTGCTCGAGACGCTCGACGTGCTCGGGGACCCGGAGCTCATGGCGGCGATCCGCGAGGGCGAGGAAGAACTGGCGCGCGGCGAGGTGTACACCTCCGACGAGGTCGCGGCCGACCTCCGCGCCAAGGGCTGGCTGCCCGAGTGACCTACGGCATCACGTGGACGGCGCGAGCCCGCCGGGACCTGCAGGAGCGGCTCCCGGAGAAGGTCGCCGTCGCGTGCTGGGAGTTCGTCCGGGGGCCACTGGCTGAGGACCCGCACCGCGTGGGCAAGCGGCTGAAGCCGCCGATGGACGACCGCTGGACGGCGCGCCGCGGCGAGTACCGGGTGATCTATCGGATCGACGACGGCACCGTGGTGGTGGAGGTCGTCGCGCTCGCGCACCGCCGCGACGCGTACCGGCGGTAGGCCGGCACCGCGCACGGCGAGCCTCGGGCACGGGTCTGCTCGCTCGTCGATGCGGCTACCGGGCGGCGACGCGCGCGGCGACCGGTCGGTACCTGTCCGACCCCGGCGTCCGCTGGATCCACCACAGGTACGTCCCGTCCGTCCTGACGTCCTGCGCGGCGGGGAACCAGTAGAGCGTCTTGGAGGCCAGGTCGAAGAGGTAGGCGTCGCTGTCGTACCACCCGTTGTACAGGCGCCACGTCACGGCGCCAGGGCCGACGGCGAGGTCGCCGATGCTCGAGTCGCTGCCCTTCGGCCAGCCGACGGTCCTGGCGGAACCGTCGCTCTGGTCGATCTGCAGCCAGGAGCTCCGGCTTGCGCTGTCGGCGTCGATGTCGTGAGCGACCGCGACCGTCGCGCCACATGCCGCCACACCCCTGAGCGCGCCCGCGGTGCCGAGCATCGCGTCGGCCGCCTGGTCCGAGACGATCGAGCCTGAACCGTCGACGGCGAGCCGGTGCACTCCTTGGGTGGCGTTCTCGTTCGTGCCGGTGACGACGAAGAGCGCAGGACCGTCCTTGCTGCACCTGTCGGGAGTCAGCGCCGTCACGCCGCGCATCTCGATCCTCGCCGGCCGAGAACCGTCCAACGGCGCGGACAGCATCACTGTGGTCGATCCGTTGCCGTCCGAGGCCGCGTCGACCCAGAAGAGCGTGCTGCCGACGATCACCGGGTGGTGGTCCCAGATCCCGGGCGTCTGTGGAGAGCGCGCGATCTCACGGGCCTGACCGCCCGAGCGGGGCCGGGCCCACAGCACGTACGGCGACTCGCCCGAGTTGGCGAAGTCGCTCTCGAACCAGACGACCCAGTCGGCGCTGACGGCTGCTTCGACGGTCTGGGCACCACGCGTGGGTGTGCTGGGAGGCTTGGTGATCCAGTCGATCGAGCCGCCGGGTGTCCACAACCCGAATCCGGAGCGGTAGGCGGGGGCGACCTGGCTCTGGGCGTCGTACGCCGTGGGTGTCACCGCGACCGGCAGCACCGTCCCGTCGCCAGGGCCGATGATCCAGACGGGGACTCCGTTCACGTCACTGGGCGTGGCCGGGACGCCGAGGACGCCGGCTCCGACGGGGTCCGACAGCGGGGCCGGGAACGTGGAGATTCCGGGGTATCCGGTCGGACTGGGGGTGGGACTCGGTGTGGTCGTCGGGCCGACCGACGTCGTCGGGCCCGGCGTGGTCACCGGCACGGTTCGGTCGTCCGCCGATCGGTCGACGAGCGGAGTGACTCCGAAGGCGAGCGCGGCGACGACCGCGCAGGCGGCGGTCGCGCCGGCGGTGCGGCGAGCAGCCCTCCGGCGGCGCCCTGCGCGCACGACGAGGGCCGGGTCGAGCCGGTTGCCGCGGCCGGGGTAGCGGTCGAGTCGCCGCAGGTACTCGGGGAAGTCGTCGGTCATGAAGCACCTCCGGTGGGCTCGTCGGACGTGCGGAGCGCGGCGCGGAGCGCGGCCAGGCCGCGCGAGGCCGTCGTCTTGATCGTCCCGGCCGTGACGCCCAGGTCAGCGGCGACGTCGGCCTCGGAGATGTCAGCCAGGTAGCGCAGCACGACGACGCGGCGCTGCCGGGGCGTGAGCAGGGCCAGCGCCCGCGTCAGCTGGTCGCGGTCCTCCGTGCGGGCGTTGCCGCGCGCGTCGGCGTCGGCGCCGGCGTCGGGGACCTCGTCGGTCAGCACCTCGCGTCGCCGGCGTCGCCAGGTGTCGGTGCGCAGGTTGACCAGCACGCGGCGGGCGTAGGGCAGCGGGTCGGTGCGGGCGCGGCGCCAGGCGCCGTAGGTGCGGACGAGCGCCTGCTGCGTGAGCTCCTCGGCGCGGTCCATGTTCCCGACGAGCAGCCAGGCCGTGTGCAGCAGCGCGTCGGCATGCTGGGCCATGAAGGCGGTGAACTCGGCGTCGATGTCGCCGGGCCGGCCGCCGCCGACGGGCACGACGTCGACGAGGTCCGCCGGCCGCTCGTCGTCGCGCGGCGCCGCCTGCTGCACCCCCGTCACACTAGCCAGAACGCAGCACGCACCTGCGGGGTTGACACCTCATCCGATCGTCGGGGCGGCCCTACGATCGGCGTGCGCCGTAGCGCGCGCACGACGAGCGGAGGGCGCATGGTCGTGGGCACGGAGCAGGCGCGGTCGGGACGGCTTGCGATCGGGGCCGGCGGCCTCGTCGGCTTCCTCGTCTGCGTCGAGCTGACCAGCGGCATCATCCAGGGCTACTACACGCCGCTGCTCACCGACATCGCGCGCCACCTGAGCATCACCGACGCGGACGTCAACTGGTTCGAGGCCGCCGGCCTCCTGCTGTCGGCGCTCGTCGTGCCCACCGTCGCCAAGGTGGGTGACCTCCACGGCTACCGGCGGATGCTCCTGGTGACCGCGGGGATCACGGCCGCCGCGTCGTGGGGCCTGGCGTTCGCCACGAGCTTCGCGACGTTCGTCGTCGCGTGGGCGCTGCAGGGGTGCTACGTGGCGTGGCTGCCGCTCGAGGTGGCGCTCATCCACGCGCGCGGGCGCGGGCTGCCGGACGCGGAGTCGGCGACCCGGCGGGCCACCGGCTTCATCGTGGCGGCGCTGCAGGCGGGTGCGATCGTCGGCGCGCTGCTCAGCGGCCAGCTCAGCACGGCTCTCGGCGTGCCGGGGGTGGGCCTGGCCCCGGGTCGCCTGCAGCTGCTGCTGTGCGTGCCTGCGGTCGCCGTGACGGCGGTGGTCGTCGTCATCTGGCGCCGCGTGCCGGAGCCGTCCCGGGCGGTGGTCGGCGGGCGGCTCGACGGCGGCGGCGTGGTGCTCATCTCGCTGGCGCTCGTGCTCATGAGCGGCGGCCTGACGTTCATGCGGCTCGACGGCGCCGGTGTGTGGTGGCCGTGGGCGGTCGTGGCGGCGGGCGTACTCATGCTCGTGCCGTTCGGCCGCTGGGAGCTGCGGCAGAGCGACCCGCTCATCGACCTGCGGGTGCTGGCCCGGCCGACGATGTGGCCGCTGCAGCTCACCGCGCTCCTCTTCGGGGTCAGCGTGCTGGGCGCGCAGGGTCCGCTGTCGACGTTCGCCCGCACGGATCCCGCGGTGTACGGCTACGGGCTCGGCGCCTCCGAGCTCGTCGTGTCGTTGCTCGTCGGCGGGTACGTCATCTTCAGCCTGGTCGGGGCGCTGGCCTTCCCGCTGGTCGCGCGCGCGACGACGCCGCGGCTGTCGCTCATCCTCGCGACGTCGTGCGTCGCCGCGGGGTACCTGCTCTTCCTGCCGTTCCACCACAGCACGGGCCAGCTCGTCACCAACATGGCGATCGCGGGCCTCGGCTCGGGCGCGCTCGTCGCCGCGCTGCCTTCGGCGGCGGCCGCCGCCGCGCCCGCCGGGCGCACCGCGGTGGCGACGGGCATGACGAACACGACGAAGACCATTGGCGGCACGTTCGCCTCCGCGACGTTCGCGCTCGCCCTGTCGGCCGGCGTGCACACGACGCTCGCGGGAGCGCAGGGTACGGCGGGTTCGCTGACGGGGTACCTCACCGTGTGGGCGGTGTGCGGCCTGACGGCGGTCGTCGCCGCGCTCTGCCTCGTCGTCATCCCGCGGCTCGCGTTCGCGGACCGCCCGACCGACTCCGCGGTGGAGGTCCCGTCGTGACCTGCCGCCTCCCCGGCGAAGTCGGCAGTTCGTGTCGGGCTCGGCAGTCCGAGCTGCCGACCTGGAACCAGAGTGCCGACCTCGGCGAAGGGGAGCTGACGTGAAGGGCAAGGGCTGGGGGCTGGCGGTCGCGGCCGCCGGAGCGGCTGGCGCGGTGGCGGTGCGGCGCAGGGTCGCGGGATACGTGCCGGTGGCACCGACGGGCGCCGCTCCGGACGCCGAGGCGCCTGAGCCGTACGCCGGGCCGGTGGCCGAGCACCTGGCGACGCTGGTGCGCATCCCGACGGTCTCGTCGCGAGCGGAGGGCGAGACGGACCTGGCGGCGTTCGACGCGCTGCACGCGACGCTGCGCGAGCTCTACCCCCCGCACGTACGCCGAGCTCACGGTCGAGCGGGTGGCGCGGCGCGGGCTGCTGCTGCACTGGCGTGGCGCGTCGGACGAGCACCCGGTGGTGCTCATGGCGCACCAGGACGTGGTGCCGGTGGTGCCGGAGGAGTGGACGGGTGACCCCTTCTCGGGCGACGTGCGAGACGGCGCAGTCTGGGGACGCGGCACGCTCGACGACAAGGGCTCGCTCACCGTGCTGCTCGAGGCCGTCGAGTCGCTGCTCGGCGAGGGGTTCGTGCCGGCGCACGACGTGTGGCTGTCGCTCGGGGACGACGAGGAGGTCGCCGGCACGTCGGCCGGCGCGGCGGTGGCCCGGCTGCGCGGGCTCGGAGTCCGGCCGTGGCTGGTGCTCGACGAGGGCGGCGCCGTGGTGACCGGCGCGTTCCCGGGGGTCGAGGCGCCCGTGGCCGTCGTCGGCGTCACCGAGAAGGGCATCCTCGACGTCGAGATCTCGACGAGCGCGGCCGGTGGCCACGCCTCCACGCCGGAGCGGGGTGGGGCGACGTGGCGCCTGGCGCGCGCCATCACCCGGCTCGAGTCGCGCCCGTTCCCGCCGGCCATGACGGGACCGGTGCTCGAGATGGTCGACGGCCTCGGCCGGCACTCGTCGCGGTCGCTGCGGCCGCTGTTCGCGTTCGCGGCGCCCCTGGCGCCCGTGCTGGCGCGGGTCTTCACGCGCGTCTCGCCGGAGACGAACGCGATGGTCCGCACCACGGTGGTGGCGACCATGCTGCAGGGCGCGCCCGGGGCGAACGTCGTGGCGACCTCGGCGCGGGCCAACCTCAACATCCGGATCGCCCCCGGTGAGACCGTCGCCTCGGTCGTCCAGCGGCTGCGCCGGGTGGTCGACGACGAGGAGGTGGAGCTGCGGGTGGTCGCCAGCAGCGAGCCGTCCCCGGTGTCGCCGACGGACGGCCCCCAGTTCGGGCTCGTGCGTGCGGCGGTCGCCGCGGCGTACCCGGAGGCGCTCGTGACGCCCTACGTGATGCTCGGGGCGTCCGACGCGCGCCACTTCACGGCCATCGCGGAGCACGTGTACCGCTTCAGCCCGTTCGCCATGACGCGCGAGCAGCGCGAGACCCTGCACGGCACCGACGAGCACGTCACGGTCGACGCCCTCGGGCGCGGTGTCGTCTTCTACCGCGCCCTGCTGCGGGGGCTCGGCGCGGCCTGACCGAGTCGCGGCGCCGCGCAGTCGGCGGCGGAGTCGCCGTCCCGTGCGAGCCGCGGCGGTCTGCGCTCCCGGCGGCCCACTTCCGGCGGCGGAGCGGCCGTCCCGGACGGCTTGCGGCGGTCCGCGCTCGCGGCGGACGGCCGTGCGCGCCCGGGCCGCGGTGGGCCACGATGAGCCGGTGTCCGAGTCGTCCGTGCTGCACGCACCGCGGCGTGGCCTCGCCCGGCTCGTCGTGCTGGGCCGGCGGGGGTTCGGCAGGCCGCGACGGCCGGGGGGCGTCGTCTGGGTGCTGTTCGCGGTCGTGGCCGCGGTGTACGCCGTGTTCGCGGTCACCTGCTACGCGCAGTACCGGACCGCCGGTTACGACCTGGGGATCTTCGACCAGGCCGTGCGCGGGTACGCGCACCTGCGGCTGCCGGTGGCCACGCTCAAGGGCGACGGGTACGACGTCCTGGGTGACCACTTCGACCCGATCGTCGCGCTGTGGGCGCCGCTGTACTGGGTCTGGGACGACGTGCGGATGCTGCTCGTCGGGCAGGCCGTGGTGGTCGCCGCCGCGGTGTTCCCGGTGCACCGGCTCGTGGCGCGGCGCACCGGCGAGCCGTGGTCCACCCTGCTGACGGCTGGGTTCGCACTGGGTTGGCCCATCCAGACGCTGGTCAACTTCGACGTCCACGAGGTGGCGTTCGCGGTGCCGCTGCTGGCCTGGGCCGTGGACGCGCTGGACCGGCGCAGCGACCGGGACCTGTGCGTCGTCGCCGCCCTGCTGCTGCTGGTGCGGGAGGACATGGGGCTCGTGGTGGCGGTGCTCGGCGTCATCCGGCTGGCGCGCGCGGGCCGGCGGTGGCTGGGTGCGGTGCTCGTCGTCGTCGGCGTCACCGCGTTCGTCGTGCTCACCGCGGTGGTCATGCCGCACCTGGCGCCCGCCGGCTCGGCCGTGCGGCTGCGGCAGCAGTACCCCCAGCTCGGCGCGGGCCCGGGCGGGGTGCTGCTCGGCGCCCTGCGGGACCCGTGGCACACGCTGACGCTGCTCGTCGAGCCGCCGGTCAAGGTGGGCACGCTCCTGGCGCTGCTGGTGCCGGTCGGTTTCCTCGCGCTGGGCTCGCCGTACGCGCTGCTCGCCGTGCCGATGCTGGCGGGGCGCTTCCTCTCGGACCGGCCGCTGACCTGGCAGACGGGGTTCCACTACGACGCGCCGATCTGGGCGGTCGTGGTCCTGGCCGCGGTCGACGCGTTCGGCCGCCGTCCGCTGCGGCGGGTGCCAGGCGCACGCCACGGGCCGCGGGCCCTCGCCGCGCTGCTGGTGGGTGTGGCGCTGCTCGGCCCGTGGGTGGGGCCGCCCGAGGTCACCCGGCTGTTCCCGCTGCGGCGGCTGCTGGACGGCGAGGCGTTCGCCTCGACGGCCAAGGCCCGCGACCTGACCGCCGCGCTCGCCGTGGTCCCGCCGGACACGTGCGTGGTGGCCGACGACTACGCGGCCGACCACCTCACGCACACCAACCGGGTGACGGTCGCGGGCGTCTCGCGGCACCGCCAGGACTTCTTCGTGCTGGACCTCGCGCAGACGCCGTCGGTGGGCACGCCGTCCGCGCGCAGCACGTCGTCGGCCCTCGCCGAGGCGGCGGCGCAGGGGTTCACCGAGGTGGCCCGGTCGGGGTCGATCGTCGTGCTCCGGTCGCCGCACTACGCGGGGCCGGCGAGCGACTGCACGCCGGACTCGCCGTAACGGTCGGTCGCGCGGGCCACCGGCCGCGCGGAGCGGGCGGCACGTCCGGTGAGCGGGTGGCGCGGACCGCGGCCTCGTCCGGCGGCCGGGACCGGCGCGGCGGTGGGCTCGACGGCACGCCGACGGGCCCGCGGCCACCATGCGGGAGAATCGACCGATGACCACCGAGACCCGTGAGGCGGACCGGGTGCTGCCGCCGCTGCGCCTCGGCCCCCTCACCGTGGACGTCCCCGTGGTGCTGGCGCCCATGGCCGGTGTGACGAACGCCCCGTTCCGGCGGCTGTGCCGCGAGTCCGGGGCGGGCCTGTACGTCGCCGAGATGACCACGTCGCGCGCGCTCGTCGAGCGCAACCCCGAGGCGCTGCACATCACGTCGTTCGCGGACGACGAGCGGCCGCGTTCCGTGCAGCTGTACGG
>JAJYSG010000013.1 GCA_021793675.1 Actinomycetes bacterium
TGACGATCGCGTACACCACGTTGCTGCTCATCTCTGCTCGAAGTCCTGCGTTTCGCGGCGTTCGACGAACCCGCGCACAACGGTCTGCGTCGGCGGACTGGGTCCGGTCGGGGCACGCCTGAACGGCGCGACGCGCCGACCGTCCAGAGTACGGACCCGTCGGTCCCCGGTCAAACCGCCCTACCCCTCCGGCGACCCGTCCTCGGCCGGCGCATCGGCGTCGTCCTCGTCCTGGTCGAACAGGGTGGGGTCCACCAGCGCCAGGCCCAGCTCGCGCTGCCCGGAACCACCCTCACCGGACTCGTCCGGCTGCTCCTCCACCGGCGGCGCGGCCTCCTCGGACCGCGCCTCGACCGGCACCTCGTCGGACCGCACGTCGACCGACGGCCCGGCCTCGTGGGACCGCACCGCGACCGGCTGGTCGGCCTCGTCGGACCGCACCTCGGCCGGCTGGTCGGCCATGTCGGGCGCGGACGGACCGGCCACCGGCTCGTCGACCGCGACCGAGGCCGCGAGCTCGGCCAGCTCGGCCAGCACCGCCCGGCCGGTCCCACCCGCCGGGCGGTCACCGACCGGCAGGTGGGCCGCCAGCTCCGCCAGCACGTCCAGCCGGGCGTGCTCCTCCGGTGCCACATCCGCCGGCACCGGCTGCGTCTCCGGCTCCGCCCCGTCCTCATGACCCTGCTCGTGCGCGTGTGCGGCCGCCGCGGCGATCGTCGCGAGCGTCGCCTTGACGGCCTCGCGCGCCTCCGGCAGCACCGGCACCACGGGCAGCGCCGCGGCGGGCGGCTCCGCGGCACGCTTGCGGCGCGACCGCTTGCCCCCGGTCTCCGCCACCGCCGGCTGACCGGCCGCCTCGGCATGCGCACCGGACCGCTCGATGGGATCGGTGTGGACGATGAAGCCGCGCCCGTGGCAGTGCTCGCACGTCTCGCTGAACGCCTCGACCAGGCCCTGTCCCACCCGCTTGCGGGTCATCTGCACCAGGCCGAGCGACGTGACCTCCGCCACCTGGTGCTTGGTGCGGTCGCGGCCCAGGCACTCGACGAGGCGGCGCAGCACCAGGTCGCGGTTGGACTCCAGCACCATGTCGATGAAGTCGATGACGATGATCCCGCCGATGTCCCGCAGCCGGAGCTGCCGGACGATCTCCTCGGCGGCCTCGAGGTTGTTGCGGGTGACCGTCTCCTCGAGCGTGCCGCCGACACCGGTGAACTTGCCGGTGTTGACGTCGATCACCGTCATCGCCTCGGTGCGGTCGATGACCAGCGATCCGCCCGACGGCAGCCAGACCTTGCGGTCCATGCCCTTGGCGAGCTGCTCGTCGACCCGGTGCACCGCGAAGACGTCGACGTTCTCGGTCCACGGGCGCACCCGCGCCGCAAGGTCCGGCGCGAGCTCGGCGACGTACGACGAGATGGTCGACCAGGCCTCGTCGCCCTGGACGACGAGCTCGGCGAAGTCGTCGTTGAAGATGTCCCGCACCACGCGGATCGCCATGTCGGGCTCGCCCTGCAGCAGCGCCGGGGCGCTGGCGCGCGCGGCCTTGGCCTCGATCGCCTCCCACTGCCCGCGCAGCCGGGCGATGTCCGCCTGGAGCTCTTCCTCGCTGGCCCCCTCGGCCGCGGTGCGCACGATGACGCCCGCCGAGTCCGGGACGATGTCGCGCAGGATCTTCTTCAGCCGGCTGCGCTCGGTGTCGGGCAGCTTGCGACTGATGCCCGTCATGCCGCCGCCCGGCACGTACACGAGGTAGCGGCCGGCGAGCGTCACCTGGCTCGTCAGCCGTGCTCCCTTGTGGCCGATCGGGTCCTTGGTCACCTGCACCAGCACCGAGTCGCCCGACTTCAGGGCCTGCTCGATGCGGCGCGGCTGGCCCTCCAGGCCGGCGGCGTCCCAGTTGACCTCACCGGCGTACAGCACGGCGTTGCGGCCCTTGCCGACATCGACGAACGCCGCCTCCATGCTCGGCAGCACGTTCTGCACGCGGCCCAGGTAGACGTTGCCGACCATCGAGGCGGCCGCCTGGTCGGAGACGTAGTGCTCGACGAGCACGCCGTCCTCGAGCACGGCGATCTGGGTGCGGCCGCTGCGTTCCCGCACCACCATCGCGCGGTCGACCGACTCGCGCCGGGCGAGGAACTCCGCCTCGGTGATGATCTGGCGGCGACGGCCCGCGTCGCGACCCTCGCGACGGCGCTGGCGCTTGGCCTCCAGCCGCGTGGACCCGCGCAGCGCGGTCACTTCGTCGCGGCGGCGCGGCTCGCTCTCGGCAGCGCCCTCGGACCGGGCGCCCCGCCGGCGCCGGCGCCGCCGACGCGTGCCGGCCGTGCCCTCGGCCTCGTCGGTCGCGTCCACCGGCTCGTCGTCCTCGGCGGCCTCGTCCGGCTCGTCGTCGTCCGCCGCCTCGCCGTCCGGACCGGAGGTCTCGGCGGCACCGTCGCCGCGACCACGGCGACCACGGCCACCCCGACGCCGCCGACGCCGCGGCGAACCCGACGCGGCGTCCTCGGCCTCGGCGTCGGCCTCGGCGACGGCGGCGGGCTCGTCCGGCTCGTCGTCGCCGACCGTCTCGGCGAGCTCCTCGGCGACCGCGTCGTCGTGGTCCGCGCCACGCCCCCGCCGGCGGCGCGAACGTGACGACCGGGCGCGGCTCGGGGGCTGCTCCTCGACCGGCTCGGCGGCGGCCCCCTGCGGCACGTCCTGCTGCTCCGGCTCGGCCACGTCGTGGCGGGCCGCCTGGGAGATCTCCTCCGGCGAACCGGCGGTGGCGGTGACGCGGCGCCGCCGAGTGCGCGCCTGCGTGAGGTCCGGTGCCTGGAACAGCACGGCCGCGGTGGTCGCGAGCCGGGGTGGCACGGGCGGCGTGGGTGCCGCCGGCTCGGAGACGGGCTGCGTCGCCGGCTGGAGGCTCTCCTCGAGGACGACCTCCTCGGCGACCTCGTCGGCGGCGAGCTCGTCCGCCGACACCGGCTCCGGCACGAGCCCGGCCGTGGTCTCGGGCTCGGCCGCCGGCACGGGCTCGGGGGTCGACTCCGCTGGGGCGGCGGCCTTGCGACTGCGGGTGGCACGGCGCCGCGGCGCCGTCGCGGGCGGCGCGTCGGAGGACGACGCCGTTCCTGGTGCCGCGGCGGACGGCTCGTCCGCGACGGGCGCCGCGTCGACGGCCGGCTGGTTCGCCACGGCCACCGACGGCTCGGGCTGTGACGCCGCCGACGTCTGGTCGGCAGCGGTGCTGGGGGCGGCGGGACGGGTCGCGCGGCGGCGCCGCGGTCTGGCGCCCGCACCCCCGGTGGTCTCGTCGTTGACGTCGGGGGTGTTCAGCTCGGTCACGCTGGGTGCTCCTGGGTGCCCGACAGCTGCCGCGCCCACACTGTCGCGGCGCCGCTCGGGCCGGTCGGTCGTCGCTCGCGCCCTCGGCGCGGCGACGGAAGTCGTCGTGGTCGCCGCGGCCCCACGATCGGCGCCAGCGCCTGCGGTGCCCGTCCGAGGCGGCTCCGATGAGGAGCTTCCCCGCGCGGGGCGGCGGCTGGCGCGCACGATGCGCGATGGACTGCGACCCGGGTCGGGGACGGTGTGGAACGCCCCCTCGCCGCGGCCAGTATCGCACACGGCGTCGTTCCCGCCGGGGTGACGCGACCGCGCGGCGAGCCGCCGCAGTGAGACGAGTACGATCCCCGAGTCATGGGACGTTCGTCCCGACAGGCGCAGGACGAAGGTCCCGATCGGCGCGAGAGCGTGGTCCTAGCGTCTGGGACAGAGGCGCAGGTCACGGCGGACAACGCCCCCGGCGTGCGCCCCACTTCACCGTCCGGACGAGTTCGGAGACCTCCGTGGCAGCAGACGCGCTCGACCTGGCCCGCTGGCAGTTCGGCATCACCACCGTCTACCACTTCATCTTCGTCCCGCTGACGATCGGGCTGTCGACGCTCGTCGCGATCATGCAGACGTTGTGGGTACGCCGTGGCGACAAGCGCTGGCTGAGGCTCACCAAGTTCTTCGGCAAGCTCCTGCTCATCAACTTCGCCATCGGCATCGCCACCGGCATCGTGCAGGAATTCCAGTTCGGCATGAACTGGAGCGAGTACTCCCGGTTCGTCGGCGACGTCTTCGGGGCGCCGCTGGCCATGGAGGCGCTCGTCGCGTTCTTCGTCGAGTCGACGTTCCTCGGCCTGTGGATCTTCGGCTGGGACAAGCTGCCCAAGCGGGTCCACCTGGCGACGATCTGGCTGGTCGCAGCGGCGTCGACCGTCTCGGCCTACTTCATCCTCACCGCCAACTCCTGGATGCAGCACCCGGTCGGTGCGACGTTCGACGCCCAGACCGGGCGCGCGGAGATGACGGACCTGGCCAAGGTGCTGACCAACCCGACGGTCCTGGCGGCGTTCCCGCACACCATCGGCGCGGCGTTCCTCACCGCCGGCACGTTCGTGGCCGCCGTGTGCGCCTGGTGGATGGTCAAGCTGGTGCGCGCCGGCGACGCCACCAAGGCGCGCGACGTCTACCGCCCCGGCCTGCAGCTCGGGCTCGTCGTCATGGTGATCTCGGCCCTCGTCGTGGGCATCAGCGGTGACCTGCAGGGCAAGCTGCTGTTCCAGCAGCAGCCGATGAAGATGGCGGCCGCGGAAGGCCTCATGGACTCCGGCAGCCACGTCTCGATGACGCTCCTGGCCATCGGCGACTTCTCGAACAACCCCAACAGCGTCCACCGCTACGTCGAGATCCCCGGCCTGACGTCGTTCCTCGCCACGAACAACTGGAACGCGCACCTCTACGGCGTCCGGGACCTGCAGCAGCAGGACGTGACCAAGTACGGCGCCGGCATCGACTACATCCCGAACCTCGCGGTGACCTTCTGGTCGTTCCGCCTCATGATCGGCTTCGCCGCGTTCGCCGGGCTGCTCGCCCTCCTGGCGCTGTGGCTCACCCGCCGGGGCAGGATCTCGGGCAACCCCTGGCTGTCACGCGCCGCCGTCTGGGCGCTGCCGACGATCTTCCTGGCGTCGACAACCGGCTGGATCTTCACCGAGCTGGGTCGTCAGCCCTGGGTCGTCGCGCCCAACCCGAACCCGGAGGGCGTCGACATGGTGTGGCAGCTGACGGCACGCGGCGTCTCCCACCAGGTCGGTCCGGTCTCCGTCGTCATCTCGCTCGTCGTGTTCACGCTGCTGTACGGCGTCCTCGCGGTCGCCTGGTACCGCCTGATGCACCGCTACACCATCGGTGGCGTCGAGGACGACCCGGTCGACCCGAGCCCCGACAACCCCGCCAACCGGACGGACGAGGCCGACAAGCCCCTGTCCTTCGCGTACTGAGCCGGAGCGCCCGCCATGAGCCACGAGACCCTGCAGATCATCTGGTTCCTCCTCATCGCCGTGCTGTGGACCGGGTACCTGGTCCTCGAGGGGTTCGACTTCGGCGTGGGGATGCTGCTGCCGTTCATCCCGCGCGACGAGAAGGAACGCCGCGTCGCGATCAACACCGTCGGCCCGCTGTGGGACGGCAACGAGGTGTGGCTGATCACCGCCGGCGGCGCGACCTTCGCCGCCTTCCCCGAGTGGTACGCGACCCTCTTCTCCGGCGCCTACCTGGCGCTGCTCGCGATCCTCGTGGCGCTCATCGTCCGGATCGTCTCGTTCGAGTGGCGCGGCAAGATCTCGACGCCGCGCTGGCAGAACGCCTACTACTGGGGCCTGGTGCTCGGCTCCTGGGTGCCGGCGGTGCTGTGGGGCGTCGCGTTCGGCAACCTCGTCGCGGGCATGAAGATCGAGCCGATCACCACCAGCGTGAGCAACGTCGCGGGCGCGACGACGCGGACGACCCTGCAGTACACCGGAAGCTTCTTCGACCTGCTCGTCAACGGGCACGGGTTCGCCCTGCTCACCGGCGTGCTGACGGCGGTCGTCTTCCTCGCGCACGGCGCGGTCTTCCTGTCGCTCAAGACGAGCGGCGAGCTGCGGGAGCGGGCCGCCGCCGCGGCGTCGCGGCTGAGCGTCGTCGCGCTCGTCGTCGGGGCCGTCTGGGCGATCTGGCTGCAGCTGGCCTACTCGGGCAAGACGTGGACGTGGGCGGCGCTCGTCGTCGCGGCGCTGGCCCTGGCCGGGTCGGCGTGGTTCACCCGGGCGCGCTCCGCGGGACGGGCGTTCGCCTCGTCGGCCGTCGCCATCGTCGCCGCCGTGGTGCTCATCTTCGGATCCCTCTACCCCGACGTCATCCCGTCGAGCGTCGACCCGGCGTACTCGCTGACCATCCACAACGCGTCGTCCAGCGCCTACACCCTGACGATGATGAGCTGGGTCGCGCTGGTCTTCACACCGATCGTGCTGGCCTACCAGGCGTGGTCCTACTGGGTGTTCCGCAAGCGGATCGGCGTGGCGCAGATCCCCGAGCAGGTGGCGGTCACGTTCACGCTCGAGAACGCCAACCCGGCGCGGTGACGCCGACCTGGTCGGCGGCGGCGTGACGCCGCTCGACCCTCGTCTGCTGCGGTACGCACGATCGGCCCGCGGCTACCTCGCGCTCACCGTCGGGCTCGGCGTGCTGACGGCCGGGCTCGTCGTCGCCCAGGCGCTGCTGCTGGCCCACGCGCTCGGTCGCGCCGCCCACGACGGCGCGACCCTCGCGTCGCTCGCGCCGACGATCGGATGGCTGGCCGCCGTCGTCGTCGGCCGCGCGTCGCTGGTGGCGGTGCAGGAACGGTTCGCCCACCGGGCCGCGACGCGCGCGGTCGGCGAGCTGCGTGCGGGCGTCGTCGGGCACGCCGTCGCCCTCGGCCCGCGCTGGCTGGCGACCGGGCGCGGCCCGGAGGTGGTCACGCTGGCCACCCGGGGCCTGGACGCGCTGGAGCCGTACTTCGTGCGCTACCTGCCCCAGCTGGTGCTGTCCGCCACCGTGACGCCCGCGACGATCCTCGTCGTGCTCGGGCTCGACTGGGTCTCCGCGGCCATCGTCGTCGGGACCCTGCCGCTCATCCCGGTCTTCATGGTGCTCATCGGCCGGATGACCGAGGGCAGCTCGGAGCGCGGGCTGCGGGCCATGTCGCGGCTCGGCTCCCAGGTGCTCGACCTCCTCGCCGGCCTGCCCACGCTGCGGGCGTTCGGCCGGGAGTCGGGGCCGGCGGCGCGGGTGCGGGCGCTCGGCGACGCGCACCGGCGCGCCACCATGGGCACGCTGCGGATCGCCTTCCTGTCCGGCATGGTGCTGGAGCTGCTGACGACGTTGTCGGTGGCGCTCGTCGCGGTGTCCATCGGGCTGCGGCTCGTCGGCGGCGACCTGTCCCTCGAGACCGGGCTGGCGGTGCTGGTGCTCGCCCCCGAGGTGTACTGGCCGCTGCGGCAGGTGGGGGCGCAGTTCCACGCCTCGACCGACGGCGTCGCCGCCGCGCAGGCTGCCTTCGCCGTCCTCGAGGCCCCCGTGCCGGCGACCGGCACCGTGCCGTGCCCCGACCTGCGCGACGCCACGCTGCGGCTGTCCGGCGTGACGGTCCGGTCGTCGGGCGGCCGCACCCCGGACGGCCTCGACCTCACGCTGTCGCCCGGACACGTGACGGCGCTCGTCGGGCCGAGCGGTGCCGGCAAGACGACCACGGTCGAGGTGCTGCTCGGCCTGCTGCGGCCCGACGAGGGCGCGGCATCCCTGTCGGTGCCCGGCGCCGAGCCCGTCGCCGTGGCCGACCTCGACCCGGCGACGTACTGGCCGCAGGTGGCGTGGCTGCCGCAGCGGCCGGTGCTGGAGCCGGGCCCGCTGCGCACGCTGGTCGGTGGCGCGTCGGACGACGAGCGCGCGGCGGCCGCCGTCCGCACCGGTCTGGACGCGGTGGTCGCGGGCCTGCCGGACGGCTGGGACACCGAGCTCGGCGCCGGTGGCGCAGGCCTGTCGGTCGGGCAGCGGCAGCGGGTGGCGCTCACCCGTGCGCTGCTGTCCCCCGCGCCGCTCGTCGTGCTCGACGAACCCACCGCGCACCTCGACGCGGCCGGCGAGCGTGTGGTGCTGGCGACGGTCGACGCGATGCGCGCGGCCGGTCGCACCGTGCTGCTCGTCGCGCACCGCCCGTCGCTGGTGGCCACCGCCGACACCGTGGTGACGGTGGCACCGCCGGCCTGCGGGCCGGAGCCGGTCGCGGCGGTACCCGCGCGGGGCGCCCGATGACCGACGCAGCCGCCGCCCCGGTGACGGCTCCCGCGCCGGACGAGCGGCCGCCCCGAGGCACGCTGCGGCGCGCCGTGCGGATGCTGGGCCTCGACAGGCGGCGCGTGCTGCTCGCCGTGCTCACCGGCACGCTCGCGCTCGGCTGCGGCGTGGCGCTGGCCGCCGTGTCCGCCTGGCTCATCACGCGGGCCTCGCAGATGCCGCCGGTGCTGCAGCTGTCCATCGCGACCGTCGCCGTCCGCACGTTCGGCATCGGCCGCGGCGTGCTGCGCTACCTCGACCGGCTGGTGTCGCACGACGTCGCGCTGCGCGGCATGACGAACCTGCGCACCACCCTGTACGGCCGGTTGGCAGCCGGGCGGAGCGAGGCGACCCTGCGGGTGCGGCGTGGCGACCTGCTCGCCCGCGTGGGCGCGGACGTCGACGCGGTCGGCGACGTCGTCGTGCGCGGCCTGCTCCCCGCGGGGGTGGCGCTGCTGCTCGGTGCGGGGACGGTGGCCGCGATGGCGTTCTTCTGGCCGCCCGCGGCGGCCGCGCTCGCGGCCTGCCTGGTGCTGGCGGGAGTCGGCGCGCCGCTGCTGGCCGCGCGCGGTGCCCGGATCGCCGAGCGGCGGGCCGCGAGCGCCCGCGCCGACGCGTCCGCGGCGGCGTTGACGGCGCTCGACGACGCCGGGCCGCTGCTCGTCGCCGGCGGTGTGGAGCGCCGGCTGCGTGAGCTGCGCGACGCCGACCGGCGGCTGGCGCGCGCCGTGGACTCCGGCGCGGCGACGAGCGCGCTCGCGGCCGGCATCGGCATCCTCGCGACCGGGCTCGCCGCGACGGCCGCCCTGGTGACGGGCATCCCCGCGGTGCGGTCCGGCGCGTTGGCGCCGGTCGATCTGGCGGTCGTCGTGCTGACGCCGCTGGCCGCGTTCGAGGCCACGGGCATGCTGCCGGCCGCGGCGGTCGCCGTGCAGCGCTCGCGCGCCGCCGCCGCGCGGATCCTGGCACTCCTGGACTCCGCCGACGCGCCGGCACCCGTCGCATCCGTCGCACCGGAGGGAGCCGCCCCGGCACCCGTCGCTGCGACGTCCGAGGCACTGGCGGCTGCGGCCGCGGCCGGGATCGACGACGCCGGCATCCAGGCCCGCGCGCTGGCATGCGGGTGGCCCGGCCTGTCGCCGGTGCTGCGCGACGTGGACCTGGACGTCGTGCCGGGCCGGTCGGTGGCCGTCGTCGGCCCCTCCGGCGCGGGCAAGACGACGCTGCTGCTGACCCTCGCCGGGCTGCTGCCGCCGGCCGGCGGCACGCTCCTGCTCGGCGGGGTCGAGCCCGCGCACCTGTCCCCTGCCGACCGGGCCGGCCGGGTCGTCGTCACCACCGAGGACGCGCACGTGTTCGGCACCACCGTGCTGGAGAACCTGCGCGTCGCCCGCGGCGACGTGACACCCGAGGAGGCCGTGGCGGCGCTCGCCGCGGCGGGCCTGGACGGCTGGCTCACCGCGCTGCCCGACGGCCTGGACACGCTGCTCGGCCCGGACGCCCGCACGGTCTCCGGTGGCGAGCGCCGGCGGCTGCTGCTCGCCCGGGCCCTGCTCGCCCCGGCACCCCTGCTGCTCGTCGACGAGCCCGCCGAGCACCTCGACCCCGACACGGCCGACGCCCTGGTCACGAGCCTCCTGGCCGGGCCTGCGGCCCCGGACGGCGGCCGACGCGGGGTCGTCGTGGTCACCCACCGGCTGACGCCGCTGGCGGCCGCCGACGAGGTGCTGTGGGTGGAGTCCGGCCGCATCGTCGCCCGGGGGACGCACGCGGAGCTGTCCGCCGGTCTGCTCGACTACCGTGAAGCCGTGCGTCGCGAGCGGGTCACAGCAGATCAACGGGAGCGCGCGTGACCGAGGTCCCCGCTCCGGGCGGCCAGGTCGGCGCCCCGTTCCAGCACGGTGTCCTCACGGAGGCCGTACCCGCCCCGCCGTCGCTCACCGGAGACGGCCTGCAGGACCTCATGGCGGCGATCCTCGCCGTCGCCAGCGAGCTCGAGCTGCCGGCGGTGCTGGAGCGGTTCGTCCAGGTCAGCGCCGAGCTGACCGGAGCGCGCTTCGGCGCGATCAACGTGCTCGACACGCAAGGTGCCTCGGTGACGTTCGTCTACACGGGCGTGCCCACGGCGATCGCGCGGATGATGGCCCACCCGCCGCACGCGCAGGGCGTGCTCAGCCAGATCCCGGAGACCGGGGCGCTGCGGCTCGACGACCTCACCGAGCACCCCGCGTTCCGCGGCTGGCCCGCCAACCACCCGCAGATGGGCTCGTTCCTCGGGGCCTCGGTCCGCGTGCGCGACCAGGTGTTCGGCCAGCTCTACCTGTCCGAGAAGCTCGACGGCACACCCTTCAGCGAGGACGACGAGCGGACCATCATCGCCCTGGCGTCGGCCGCCGGCGTCGCGGTCGCCAACGCCCAGATGTACGCGCAGTCCGCCCGCCGCGAGCACTGGCTGCAGGCCGGGCAGGCGATCACGACGATGCTGCTCGAGGGCATCGACGAGGAGGAGGCGCTCGAGCACATCGCGCACACCGCGAAGGAGGTCGCCGGCGCGGACACCGCCGCGCTCGCCCTCCCCGGGCTGGGCGGCGAGCTGCTCGTCGAGCTGGCGGACGGCCACGACGCCGACAAGCTGCTCGGCCAGGTGATGCCCGAGGGCGGCCGCGCCTGGACGGTGCAGTACGAGGGCAAGGGCCTCATGACGCCGTCGCTGGCCAGCTCGCGCTCCGAGAAGCTCGAGGTGATGCGCGGGTTCGGGCCCGCGATGTTCGCCCCGCTGCAGACCAGCGGGCGCGGTGTCGGCGTGCTGATCCTGCTGCGCCGAGTGGGTGAGCCACCGTTCGACGAGGGTGACCTGGCCACCGCGGAGTCGTTCGCCGCGCAGGCGGCGCTGGCCTACGTGCTCGCCGAGGCCCGCCACGCGCAGGACGTCGCGGCACTGCTCGACGAGCGCGAGCGCATCGCCCGTGACCTGCACGACCTGGCGATCCAGCAGCTGTTCGCCACCGGCATGCAGCTGGAGACGGTGCGGCGCCGCTCGGCCCGCGGCGTCGATCCCCACGAGCTCACGGCGATCGTCGAGGAGGCCCTCGACAACGTCGACGAGTCGGTGCGCCAGATCCGGCACATCGTCTACGAGCTGCGTGACCCGGACGCCGCGACCGGTCTCGTCGAACGGCTGCGTCGCGAGTCATCGCTCGCCCGCACCGGCCTGGGCTTCGCCCCCTCGCTCGTCATCCTGCTGGACGGCGTGAGCCTGGACGCCGACGACGTCGACGCCGAGTACCTCATCGACGAGCGGCTGGACGCCCAGCTGACCGACGACGTCGTCGCCGTGGTCCGGGAGGGCCTGGCCAACGCCGCGCGGCACGCCCAGGCCTCGTCGGTGCGGGTGCGGGTCTCGGTCGCCGGGAAGGGTCCGCAGGGCACGGTGACGGTCGAGGTGCAGGACGACGGCGTCGGCCTGCCGCTGGTCCGTGAGCGCTCGTCGGGCACGGGGAACCTGGCGACACGGGCCCGGCAGCACAGCGGCACGTTCACGCTGGGCGTGCCTCCCGAGGGCCGCGGCACGCTGCTCACCTGGCAGTCGCCGCTCTCGTGACGCCCGTGGTTGATACCCGGTCCCCGCGCTGGGACGGCGCCCTCAACCTCGCCGATCTCGGCGGGCTTCCGCTGCGCGGCGGCGGGCACACCGCATACGGGCGCGTGTTCCGCTCCGGTAGCCCGGACTCGCTGACGTGCGCTGGCTGGGCATCGTTGATGGCGGCCGGCGTCACCACCGTGATCGACCTGCGGAACCAGGCGGAGCGGCCGAGCCCGGGCGAGCCGATGCCAGGCGTCCAGATCGTCCCGGCCCCGACCGAGGTGCCCGACGACCCCGTGTTCATCGAGCTCTGCGGCCCGTGGCTGGACCACCCGCGTTCATACGCCGACAACCTCCGGCTGTTCCCGGCGCTGCTGGCGGTGGCCTTCCGCGGGATCGCCGATGCAGCAGGCGGCGTCCTGATCCACTGCGCCGGCGGTCGAGACCGCACCGGAATGGTGGTGGCGTTGTTCCTGTCGCTCGCGGGGGTGACCGCAGAAGCCATCGCTGACGACTACACGCGAGCCTGCCGCGGCGCGGGCCAGCAGTGGCCCGCTACCGATGGCGACACCGCGAGCGAACACGGAATGCCGGAGCGGGCGTTGGCCCTGCTCGAATGGCTCGAAGGCTTCGACCCCGCCGCCTAACTGGTGAACGCCGGGGTCCCCGAGGCATCGGTGGCCGAGCTCGCCGGCCGGCTTCGCTGAACCTGCCGGACGATACCCAGCGCGATGACGCCCTGCCCCACGCAGTACAGCGTCATGATCGCCAGGTCCTGCCACGGGTCGGGGAACGTCGACCGGAAGTCCGGCCAGAAGAGGCGGAACGCCAGGAGGCTGTCCGACGCGAGGAAGGCCAGCGCGCCCCACGCGGTCGTGGCGTCGACCCCGGTGGCGGTGGCGGCCGTGGCAGCCAGGAGGAGGCCGTAGACCACGACCGCCGGCGCGAGCGAGCCGAGGTGCGGCCACAGCACCGGGACCAGGACCGCGAGCCAGACGAGGTAGGCCAGCGCGGGCCGGGCGATGCGCCGCCGGCGCGCCGGCCCGACGAACAGCGTCACGTAGGCGAGGTGGGCCAGCGCGAAGGCGGCGAGCCCGACGACGAACGAGACGCCCAGCAGCACGTCACCGGCCCAGGACGCCACGATCCCGGCACCCAGCAGCAGGACGGCACGGGAGCGGGCGGCACGGCCGCGGTGCGCGACGACGAGCACCGCCGCCAGCAGGGCCGGCATGAGGAGCCACTTCGTCACCGCCCGGCCCGGCAGGTCGAACGCGATGAGGGCCAGGTGGACCGCCGCCACGACGGTGTAGCCGGTGAGCGGGAGGAGTGCGCGCCGTTGCACGGGCCCGACCCTATGTTCCGCCGCCTTCGGGAGCAGCGAACGCACCGTTGTTCAGCGAGCGCAGGCTTCTGCGCGTGCAGAACGTGCGCCGTCGAGGAACAAGGGTGCTCTCGGCGGGGGGTGGACGCCGGCCGGACTCAGCGGCCGGACTCAGCGGCCGGGCTCGGCGCGCCAGCCGCTGTGCTTGCGGGCCGCCACCCACGCGGCGACCTGGGTGCGCCGCTGCAGGCCCATCTTCGCCAGCAGCGACGTGATGTGGTTCTTGATGGTCTTCTCCGCGACGCCGAGGCGGTCGGCGATCTGCCGGTTCGACAGGCCCTCGCCGATGAGGTCGAGCACGCGCAGCTCGCTCGGCGTGAGGTTCTCGGTCGGGTCCTCGTGGCCGGCGCGCCGGCGGGTGACCGTCCGCTCGTCGAGCAGCGTGCGGCCGGCCGCCACGGCGCGGATGACGTCGGTGATCTCGGCGCCCCGCACCGACTTCAGCAGGTAGGCGGCGGCGCCCGCGTCGAGCGCGGCGGCCACGGCGTCGTCGTCGTCGAAGCTCGTCAGCACGATCGCCTTGGCGCTGGGCAGCGTCTCGCGCACGGACCGCATGAGGTCGATGCCGGTGCCGTCGGGCAGCTGCAGGTCGACGAGCAGCACCTGGGGCCGCACGAGCGTGGCACGGCGCACGCCGTCGGCCACCGACCCGGCCTCGGCGACGACGGTCATGCCGTCGGTGCGCTCCACCACCTCGGCGATGCCGCGACGCACCACCTCGTGGTCGTCGACGATCATCACGGAGATGGGCTTGAGGCGATCAGCGCCCGCAGGTGCGGAGGTCACCGTGGCATCGTAGCCATTCGTGACCAGCATCCTTCTGCCTGACACGATCGACGACGACCCCATCCTCCCGGCCGGTGTCCACGCGCTGCGCTACCACCCGGGCGCGCCGCTCCCCGCGGGGGCCGACGAGGCCGAGGCGCTCGTCGTCTGGACGCTCGACCCGGGCACCCTCACCGAGCTCGCCGCCCTGCCGAGGCTGCGCTGGGTGCAGACGCTGGCCGCCGGCCCGGACGCCGTCCTCGCGGCGGGGTTCGCGCCGGACGTGCTCATCACCTCGGGCCGCGGCCTCCACGACGGCCCCGTCGCCGAGCACGTGCTGGCCTTGACGTTGTCGCTGGTCAGGCGCGTTCCGGCGATGCTGCGGGCGCAGGGCGAGCACCGCTGGTCCGCCGAGCTGGGCGGTGCCCAGCCCCTGCACCCGGCCGGCCCGGTCACCACGCTGCTCGATGCCCGCGTGACGATCTGGGGCTTCGGCTCCATCGCCGCCCGGCTGGCCGGGCTGTACGCCGCGCTCGGCGCG
Source organism: Actinomycetes bacterium (assembly GCA_021793675.1). Taxonomy (GTDB): domain Bacteria; phylum Actinomycetota; class Actinomycetes; order Actinomycetales; family Cellulomonadaceae; genus Cellulomonas. The sequence goes on from JAJYSG010000013.1 coordinate 14,443, forward strand.
CACGTCACGGGCGTCGCGACCCGTGCCGGGACGCGGGGCGGCTACCCCGTGGTGGCGGCGGGCGACGTCGGCGGCCTGCTCCCCCGCACCGACGTGCTCGTCGGCCTGCTGCCGGCGACCCCGGCGACGCGGCACGCCATCGACGCGCGGGTGCTCGGCCTGCTGCCGGAGGGCGCCTTCGTCGTCAACGCCGGCCGCGGCGCGACGCTGGACGAGGCCGCGCTGCTGGCCGCCCTGCGCGCCGGGCACCTCGGCGGCGCCGCCCTCGACGTCTTCGAGACCGAGCCGCTGCCCCCGGCGTCCCCGCTCTGGGACGAGCCGCACGTGCTGGTCAGCCCGCACGGCGCCGGCGGCCGTCCCCTCGGGTCGGGCGACCTGATCGCGGCGAACGTGCGCCACTTCCTCGCCGGGGAGCCCCTGCGCAACCTCGTCGCCCGCTGACCGGTCCAGTCCCGCCGATGTCCCTGACGCGCCTGGACCGTGGACCCCGTGCCGAGCGTCAGCGACGTCCCGCCGGCCCTCAGCGAGCGCCGCGGCGCGGCCGGGGCTGGCAGCGCGGGCAGGAGTACGACGAGCGGTTGGCGAACGACTCCCGCCGGATCGGCGTCCCGCACCGCGGGCACGGCAGCCCCGCTCGTCCGTACGCCGCCAGCTCGCGCTCGAACCAGCCGGACGCGCCGTCGACGTCGACGTACATCGCGTCGAAGCTCGTTCCGCCGGCGGCCAGCGCCGCTGCCAGCACCTCGGCGGCAGCGTCGAGCACCCGCGCGACCTCGACCGGGCGCAGCGCATCGGTCGGGCGCGCCCCGTGCAGCCGGGCCCGCCACAGGGACTCGTCCGCGTAGATGTTGCCGATGCCGGAGACCAGGGTCTGGTCCAGCAGCGCGCGCTTGAGCTCGGTCCTCCGCCGCCGGATCGCGGCGGCCAGCGCCACGCGGTCGAGCCACGGGTCGAGCAGGTCGCGCGCGATGTGGGCGACCTGCGCCGGCAGCGCCGGCACGTCGGAGCCGAGACCGCCCGGGCCGCCGTCCGCCGTGGGCACGAGGTCCGGCACCGCCAGGTAGCCGAAGGTCCGCTGGTCGACGAAGTCCAGCGCCGACCCGTCGTCGAGGTCGAGCCGGGCGCGCAGGTGCGGTGCCGCCGGTTCCCCGTGGTCGGCGCTGCGCACCAGGATCTGCCCGCTCATCCCGAGGTGGAGCAGCAGCGCCTCACCGGGCTCGTCGAGCAGCAGCCAGCAGAACTTGCCGCGCCGCACCGCAGCGGTCAGGGTCCGCCCGCGCAGCCGCCCGACGAGGTCCGCCTCGCCCCCGTCGTGGCGACGCGCCACCCGCGTGCCGTGCACGTGCACGTCGATGACGCGACGGCCCAGCACGTGCCCGGCCAGCCCGGCACGGACCGTCTCGACCTCCGGAAGCTCCGGCACGGTCGGTCAGCTCGCGGCGCCGCCGCCGCGGGCGACGTCGTCCGGCGCGGCCGCGGCCTCGTCCGGCGCGGCGGTCCGCTGCCCGGGACGACCGGAGGCACCACCCCGTGCCCGCTCCAGGAGCGCGGTGTAGGCCGCCTCGGCGGCCTCCTGCTCGGCGATCTTCTTGGCGGTGCCGGTCCCCGTGCCGCAGACCTCGTCGGCCACGACGACCTGCGCCGCGAAGGTCCGCGCGTGGTCCGGGCCCGTGCCGGTGACGACGTACTGCGGCACGCCCAGACCGAGGGCCGCCACCAGCTCCTGCAGCGAGGTCTTCCAGTCGAGGCCGGCCCCGAGGTCGGTGGCCCGTGCCAGCGTGGCGCCGACGAGGCGCTCCACCATCTCACGGGACACCTCGAGGCCGTGCGTGAGGTAGACCGCGCCGATGACGGCCTCGAGCGTGTCGGAGAGGATCGAGTCCTTGTCCCGCCCGCCGGTGGCCAGCTCACCCTTCCCCAGCAGGATGTAGCGCCCGAGGTCGAGCTCCCGGGCGACGCCCGCCAGCGCGCGCTGCGAGACCGTCGCGGCACGCATCCGCGCCAGGTCGCCCTCGGGATGGTCGGGCTGCCCCCGGTACAGGCGTTCCGTCACGACCAGCCCGAGCACCGTGTCGCCGAGGAACTCCAGCCGCTCGTTGGTCGGGATGCCTCCGGCCTCGTGCGCGAAGCTGCGATGGGTCAGGGACAGCACGAGAAGCTCGGGGTCCAGGTGGACCCCGAGCTTCTCCAGCAACGGCGCGACGGCGGCGCTCACGAGATCACCCCGAGATCACCGCGCGACGTCACGCGTGCTCGTGCTCGCTTCGCAGCGCCTGCTCGTAGGTGCGCTCGCCGTAGGCGCCGCACGCCGGGCAGGCCATGTGCGGCTGCTTGGGTGCCTTGCAACGGGGGCACGTGCTGAGGGACGTGGCAGTGGTCTTCCACTGCGACCGCCGCGCACGGGTGTTGGCGCGCGACATCCTGCGCTTGGGAACAGCCACGGCTAGCTCTCTTTCGTCTCGTCGTCCGGCCCCGTCAGACCGCCCAGGGCGGCCCATCGGGGGTCAAGCGTCTCATGCGAGTGGTCCGGCTCGTCCGCCAGCCTGGCTCCGCACAGGGAGCACAGGCCCGGGCAGTCGGGCCGGCACACGGGCTGGAACGGCAGCATCGGCACCACCGCGTCCCGCAACGCGGGCTCCAGGTCGAGAAGATCCCCGTCCAGCTCCCGCAGGTCGTCGTCCTCGTCGCCGTCCTGCGCGGCCACGGCAGCGCGCTCGGGGTAGACGAACAGCTCGGCAAGGACGACGTCCACGGCGCACGTGACCTCGTCCAGGCAGCGCACGCACTCCCCGACCGCTTGGCCGCGGACCGCTCCGGTGACCAGGACCCCCTCCATCACCGCCTCGAGCCTCAGATCGAGCTCCAGGTCGGATCCTTCGGGGATGCCGATGACAGCGGTGCCGAGATCCGCGGGGGCCTTGACGGTCATCCGCACGGTCCGCGTCGATCCCGGACGTCGACCGAGCTCGTGAGTCTCGAGCACGAACGGCGAGCGGGGATCGAGGTGACCAGGGCGCTGCACGACAGTGTCCCCTCGTCGATCCCGGTCCCAACCACCACCGGCTGGACCAGCGGACGAGTCTACGGCACGGCCGGACCGGTCCCAAACCGGCGCTCGTCCCGCACCGGCACCGGCCGGTCAGGCGTCGTCGAGGCCGAGCCGGCCGGCCAGCTTGGCGCGGCCGGCCTGCACCTGCGCCAGCACCTTGCCGAGGTCGATCTCGAAGTCCGCCAGCCGCCGGTCGCAGTAGTCGTCGGCGTCGCGGCGCAGCGTGTCGGCGATCTCCTGCGCCTCGGCGAGGATCTCGGTTGCCCGCTGGCGGGCGGCCACGGTGACGGCCTCGGACTCGACGAGCCGCTCCGCCTCGCGGCGGGCCTGCGCGACGATCTCGCCGGCCTCCACCCGGGCCCGCTCCTTGGCGGCGTCCACGTCGGCCAGCAGGGCGTCCGCAGCCGTCAGCTGGTCCGGGAGCGCCTCGCGCGCCTGCTCGACGAGGTCCAGCACCTCGGCCCTGTTGACCAGCACCGACGACGACATCGGCATCGCGCGCGCGCCCGTCACGGTTGCCGTCAGCGCCTCCAGCACGCCCTGCACGCCGCCGGTCCGCTCGTCGTTCGTCGCGCTCATCGGGTTCCCCTCTCCAGGGCCGCGCGCACGGCAGCAGCGACACCCGGGGGCACCAGGTCGTCGATCTGCCCGCCGTGCCGGGCCACGTCCTTGACCAGCGAGGACGCCACATGGCCGAGCGCGCCGTCGCCGGGGACGAAGACCGTCTCCACGCCCGAAAGGTGCCGGTTCAGCAGCGCCATGCCGAGCTCCGCGTCGACGTCGGCACCGCCCCGCAGGCCCTTGACCACGGCCTGCGCCCCGGACGCCGTGAGGAAGTCCGCCAGCAGCCCGTCCCAGCTCGTCACGGTGACGCGGCTCAGGTCCGCCACGGCGCGCTCGACGAGCGCGACGCGCTCCACCACCGACAGCAACGGCCGCTTGGCCGCGTTGTGGGCGACCACGACGACGACCTCGTCGAACATCGACCGGGCCCGGCGGATGACGTCCAGGTGGCCCAGCGTGACGGGGTCGAAAGACCCAGGGCAGACCGCGCGACTCACGGGCGTCAACCTACGCCGCGCCCGTCGGCACCGCCGTGCACCCTCGCCGGTCCGTCTCAGGGTGCCGGCTCGGCCAACCAGAGCACGCTGTCGCCGTAGCGCCGCTCGTCGAACCGCCGCAGGCCGGCAGGCCACCCCGGTTCCGGGCTGCGTGCGGAGCGTTCCACGACGACCACGGCGCCGCCCTCGAGCGCCCCCACCAGCCCGGACAGCACCGTCGCCAGGGCCGCCTCGGCGACGTCGTACGGCGGGTCGAGGACGACGAGCCGCCACGGCGCCACCACCGGGCGGTCCACGAAGCGTTCGGCACGCTCGGCGACGACGGTCACCCGCGACGCCAGGCCCAGCGAGGCGGCGTTGCGCCGGCACACCTCGGCGGCAGGCCTCGCCGACTCGACGAGCGTCACCGACACCGCGCCGCGACTCGCCGCCTCCAGGCCGAGCGCGCCCGACCCGGCGTAGAGGTCCAGCACGCGGGCTCCCGCGACGGCACCGAGGTGCTCGAGCCGCGAGAACAGCGCCTCCCGCACCCGCTCGCTCGTCGGCCGCGTGCCGCGCGCGGGCACCTGCAGCGTCCGCCCGCCCGCCGTGCCCGCGACGACCCGCGTCACCGGCCGGCCGCCGCCGGCTTGCTGCCCGGCGCGCCGCCGGACGCCTCGAACAGCCGGTCCATGAGCGTGCCGGTCGCGATCGACGAGCCGACCGCGAACGCGATCGCCGCACCCGCGAGCTGCAGCATCAGGAACGTCGGGGTGACGTGCCGCAGCAGGAGCGCGATCCAGGTCGGCAGCAGGCACAGCACCACGAGGTCGGGCCCCCGGGACACCACCGTCGTCACGCCCGTCGGCAGTGCGCCGAAGGGCGTCGACACCAGGGGCTTCGACCAGTTGGGGCCGGGCCGGTAGGCGGCGCGCACGGTCGCGGCGGCCCACACCGGGGCCCCGAGCACCGCGAGCACCAGCCACGGTGCGGGGTCACCGGCCCACCGGCCGAGCCCCGCGAAGGCCAGCAGCGCCCAGACGAGCAGGGCAGCGCCCGGCACCACCATCCGCAGCCGGCGGACGGTCTTCGCCGCCAACGGCAGCATCCGGTCGATGATGGGGTTCATCTCGCCGGCCCGCGCCCCCTCGCCCGCGGCGCTCGACGCGATGCCGCCCGCCACCAGCACCGAGACGAGCACACCCGGCACGTTCGCCAGCTGGGGCACCACCGTGGCGAGCCACGGGATCAACGCCGCCACGGCCAGCTGCACCACGTGACGTGGCGACCGCCGCAGCTGGGCGAGATCGGCCGCGACCAGCGCGGTGGCCGGCCCGCGCACCCCGTGGAAGCGCGAGACCCACCGGCGCACCGGCCGGGACGACCCCGCCGTCAGGGCACGGCCCAGCTCTCGGGAGTCGAGCGAGACGACGGCTCCCATCGCCTGGGTCGCCACCGAGCCGCTCTCGCGCAGGCTCCGTGCCGGCATGCTGTCCAGCCGGCCGTCGACGACCCAGGCCAGGACGGCCACCAGCAGCACACCGACGCCGAGCAGCGGCCCGGGTGGCACCGGCAGCTCCGCCAGCTGCGTGCCACCCAGCGCCAGCACGACCGCCAGCACCGCCGACAACGCGAGCACCACGTCGCCGACGAGCGCCACCCGGCGGCGCGGCACCCCGACCGACTGCGCCACGGTGGCCAGCAGCACCAGCAGGGCCGCCACGACGAGGCCCGCGCCCGCAGCCAGCAGCGTGCGACGGGGCGTGTCACCGAGCAGCCCGGCGTCCAGCAGCGCGACGACCGCACCGCCCGCGAGCGCACCGAGGATCGGCAGCCGGCGCGCCGCCGGTCGCAGCAGGCCGCGCCGTCCCACCGGCAGGGCGAGCCACCAGGCCGACTCCGCGCCGCCGGCGCCCACCGGGCCGAGCCGACCCGCGAGCGAGACCAGGACGCCCGCCGTGGCGAGCAGCGCCACCCCGACGAGGGCCGGCAGGCTCAGGCTCGTCGCGGGCGCCACCCGCGGTGCCGGCGGCAGCGAGGCACGCACCTGCTGGGCGATGCCGAACGCCGCGGCGGCACCGATCGCCACCGAGATGACCGCGTAGTAGACGTCGCCGAGCAGCGACGTCAGGCTCGCGCCGGCACGTGCCTTGCCGGCGGCCGCCGTGAACCGCCGGATCGACCGCGCCGACGGCAGGTCGCCGACCTCGCCGGGCGAGACCGCCGGGCCGCGGTCCCGGTCCGGTCCGGCGGGCTCGGTGAGCTCGTCAGGGCCCTCCGGCTCGTCGCCGCGCGCGGGGCCGCTCACCGCGCCTCCTGCCGTCGCCGCCGGCCGGCCGTCACGCCGGGATCCGCGCGATGCGGGTGGCGGCGTCGGCCGCCGACAGCAGCTCGTTGCGCTCGTCGTCCAAATGCAGGGCCCGATCCGCGACGGCGCGCACCAGCTCCGGGTCGTGCGAGGCCATCAGCACGGCCCCGCCGGAGGCCTTCTCCGCCAGCAGCCGGTCCGTCAGCGCGGAGAGCATCCGCCGGTCCAGGCGCTGCTCGGGCTCGTCGAGCACCAGCAGCGAGCGCGGCCGCGCGAACCCGGCGGCCAGCAGCAGCCGACGGCGCTGGCCGCTGGACAGCGACACGGGCAGCGCGGCGGCGTGGTCGACGAGCCCGAACTCGTCGAGCAGCTCGTCGACCCGGTCCCAGGCGTCCAGCACGCCATGCCCACGCGCGACGAGGTAGAGGTGCTCGGCGACCGACAGCGACGGGAAGTAGGCGTCGTCGTCCAGCACGCTCGACACGGCGCTGCGGAACTCGACGGTCCGCTCGTCGACCTCCCTGCCCAGCACGGTCAGCTTGCCGCCGGACGGCTCGAGCAGGCCGATGACGGCACGCAGCACGGTGGACTTCCCCGAGCCGTTGGAGCCGACGAGCGCCAGCGCGCGTCCCGGGTGCAGCGTGAACGTCACGGGCGCGCACACCGGCGCCCCGCCGTAGCCGACGAGCAGGTCCTGGGCGCGGGCGACAGGCTGAGGCACGAGCGCCAGGGTAGCCCGCCCGGGGGCTACACCCGGTCGATGAACTCCTCGCCGGAGCCCGCCAGGCGATGCTCGATCGCGTCGGTCAGGGCGGGCCAGCCGGCCAGCTCCGGGTCCTGCCCGACGAGCGCGGCGGCCTCACCCCGCGCCCGCTCGATGAGGTCGGCGTCGCGCGCGACCCGCAGCAGCCGCAGCGACGAGGCCGTGCCCGACTGCGCCGCGCCGAGCACGTCGCCCTCGCGGCGCAGCTCGAGGTCGGCGGCGGCCAGCGCGAAGCCGTCCGTGGTGCGGGTGAGCGTCTCCAGCCGCTCCCAGGCAGGCGTGCCCTCGTCGGCCGACGAGACCAGCAGGCAGACGCCGGGTGCCGCACCGCGCCCCACGCGGCCCCGCAGCTGGTGCAGCTGCGACAGCCCGAACCGGTCGGCGTCCAGCACGACCATCGCGGTCGCCGCCGGCACGTCGACCCCGACCTCGATCACCGTGGTGGTGACGAGCACCGGCGTGGCGCCCGAGGCGAACGCGTCGAGGGCCCGGTCCTTGTCCTCGGCAGGCATCCGGCCGTGCAGCAGCCCGATGGGAATGCCTGCCAGCTCGGGACGGGCGGCCAGCTCGTCGCGCACCTCGAGCACCGCCCGCAGCGGCGGACGCGGCGCGCCGGCGCCCTCCGGCGGCAGCCCGACGCCCTCGTCCGCCAGCAGGTCGGCGTCGTCGCCGCCGTCGTCGTCGTCCGCAGCGATACGCGGGCACACGACGAAGGCACAGCCGCCGGAGTCCACCTGCTCGCGCACCAGGGTCCACGTGCGCGCCACGTAGTTGGGCCGCCGGGCGTCCGCCATGAAGGTCCGGACGCCGGACCGTCCCGCCGGTACCTCGCGGAGCACGGACGTCTCCAGGTCGCCGAACACCGTCATGGCGACGGTGCGCGGGATGGGCGTCGCCGTCATGACGAGCAGGTGCGGGTGCACCTGGCCCCGGGTGCGCAGCACGTCGCGCTGCTCGACGCCGAACCGGTGCTGCTCGTCGACCACGACGAGCCCGAGGTCGGCGAACTGGACGTCGGGGTTGAGCAGCGCGTGCGTGCCGACGACGATGCCGGCCGCTCCCCCGGCGGCGTCCGCGAGGGCTTCCCGCCGGGCCGCCGCCGGCAGCGACCCGGTGAGGAGCGCCACGCGGGTGGCCTGCTCCGCGCCGCCCAGGAACCCGCCCTCGGCGAGGTCGCCGAGCAGCGCCCGCAGCGTGCGCACGTGCTGCGCCGCGAGCACCTCCGTCGGCGCCAGCAGGGCGGCCTGGCCGCCGGAGTCGATCACCTGGAGCATCGCCCGCAGCGCCACGACGGTCTTGCCGGAACCGACCTCGCCCTGCAGCAACCGTTGCATGGGGTGCGGGCGCGCGAGCTCACCGGCGATCTGCTCGCCGACCTCGCGCTGCCCCGCGGTGAGCGTGAACGGCAGCCGGGCGTCGAACGCGTCCAGCAGGCCGCCGGCCACGCCGGGGCGCCGGACCGCCGCCTGGCCCGCCGACCTGGCCCGCCGCCGCGCCAGCTCGGCCTGCAGCACGAACGCCTCCTCGAACCGCAGCCGGTGCCGCCCGCGGTGCCAGTCGGCGTCCTCCTGCGGCACGTGCACCAGTCGCAACGCCTCCAGCAGCGAGGGCAGGTGGTGCGCGGCCCGCAGACCGCTGGGCAGCGGGTCCGGCACCTCGCCGTCACCCAGGCCGTCGAGCTCGTGACGCACGGCGCGGCGGATCTGCCAGCTCTGCAGGCTCGACGACGACGGGTAGATGGGGATGGGCCAGGCCGCCTCCTCGCGCGCCTGCGCCTCGTCCTCGGGGTCGAACACCTCGAAGTCCGGGTGCATGAGCTGCAGCCGGCCCTGGTACTGGCTCACCACACCGCTGAACAACCCCCGCCGGCCGGGCACCAGCTTGCCCTCGTGCCAGCGCAACCGGCCCGGATGACCGGCGAAGAACGCGATCCGCAGCCGGCCCCGGCCGTCGGCGATGGCGGCCTCGAGCAGCGCCTTGCCGTCCCGGGTCCGGCGGATCGTGGCGGTCTCCACGTCGGCGACGACGGTGACGTGCTCGCCGAGCGCGAGGCCGGCCAGGTCGGTGAGCTCACCGCGGTGCTCGTAGCGACGGGGGTAGTGCCGCAGCAGGTCGCCCACGGTGCGCAGGCCGAGGCTCTCCAGGCTCTTGCCGGACGAGGCCCCGAACGCCTTGAGTACCGGCCGGTCGAGCGGCGCCGAGAACGGGAAGGCCGAGACCGCCACGTCAGTCCACCCCGATCCGCCACCGCGGCCCGCCGACCACGGGGCCGACGAGCACCACGTCGACGTCCGGGTAGGCGTCCGCCATCCAGTCGCGCAGCGCCACCGCCTCGTCGAACGCCGCGCCCGGACCGTGCTGCACGGTGACCGCCTGGGCGTCCCCGGCCATCTCCTCCACGAGGGCGGCCGCGATCGGCGCCAGGTCGCCCCACACGTCGACGTCGGCGGTCCGCAACCGGGCGACAGCCGCCTGCGCCTCGTCCGCCCGTTGCGCGGCCGTACCACGGCCGCCGAGCACCGCGAGCGCGGCGACCGCCGTCGAGAGCACGTCCGGCGCGCCGACGAGCTCGAGGGCCACACCGGGGACGAGGACCGCGCCCGCCGGGCCGGCCAGCTCGTCGTCCCCCGCCAGCAGCACCACGTGCGGCGTCGCGGTGTCGGCCACCGCGCGCGCCAGGTGCTCGGGCGTCACAGGGCCCTCGGGGCTGCGGACGACGACCACGGCCCCGCCGGTCGCGAAGTACCGCGCCATCCCCGGCTCCTCGGTCGCGACCACCAGGCCGAGGTCGTCGCCCGCGGCGACCTGCTGCGCCGCGCCCTCGACCAGCCGGACCACCACCTGCGAGCGGTCGCCGAGGTGCGCCGCCTCGATCGCCGCGGCGGGGTCGTCCGTGTGGACGTGGACGTGCCACAGCTCGGCCGACCCCACCACCGCGACCGCGTCACCGACGCGCATCAGGGCCGTCCGCAGGGCGGGCCCGAGGTCGGCCGGCCGGCCGGGCCGCACCAGGAGCATCACCTCGTAGGCGCCACCAGGCTCCGCCGCCCGCCAGGCGGCCAGCTCGTCGGCGCCCACGCCGTGCTCGGGCAACCAGTCGAGCGACGCCGCCGTCCGCGGGTCCGACAGCGTGACCGCCAGCGCCTCGAGCACGACGAGCAGCGCACACGCCCCGGCGTCGACCACGTGGGCCTGGCGCAGCACGGGGTGCTCGGCGCTGATGCGCGCCAGCTCGTGGCGGGCCTGCCCGAGGGCCGGACCGAGCAGCGCGGACACGTCCGCGCCCGTGCGCGCCGCGTGCCGCACGTGCTCGGCGACCAGGCGCGCCACCGTGAGCACGGTGCCCTCCTGCGGCAGGGCCACCGCATCACGCGCGGCCGTGGCCGCCGCGTCGAGGGCGGCGGCGATCTGGGACGGGCCGGCGGTCTCGTCGGGCAGCGCGCCGGCGAACCCGGCCAGCCACTGGCTGACGATGACGCCCGAGCTGCCGCGGGCCGCGGTCAGCGCGCCGGACGCGAACGCCCGCGCAACCGTTCCCGCGCCGGCCTCCCCGGAGACCGCGGCCACCTGACCCGCCCCGCCGACGACCGTGAGCCGCACGTTGGTCCCGGTGTCGCAGTCCGCGACCGGGAACACGTTGACCGCATCGATCCGCGGCGCGGCCTGCGCCAGGAGCTCCCCCGCGACCTGCGCCCAGCCGCGCACCGCTGCCCCGTCCAGCCACTCCACGCCACGTCCTCCTTCTCGGCGGCCCCACTGTGCCGCGTCCCACCGACAGCGTCCGCATTTGGGCGCCCGCCAACCCTGGGCTAGTCTTGTCCGGTTGTCCGGCAGCCCCGGACATTCGTGGTGCCCGCAGCGGCCCGCGCCGGTCCCGGCGCCCGAGGACGACGAGCACTCCGCCGACCATCGACCGGGAGTACACCGTGGCAGCCACCTGCGACGTCTGCGCGAAGGGCCCGAGCTTCGGGCACAACGTCTCGCACTCGAACCTCAAGACCAACCGCCGCTGGAACCCGAACATCCAGCGCGTCCGCGTCGTGGAGAACGGCACCCCGAAGCGCCTCAACGTGTGCACGTCGTGCCTCAAGGCCGGCAAGGTGCAGCGCGCCGTCTGACCGACCGACGTCGTCCCAAGGGCCTGTGGGGGTTCATCCTCACAGGCCCTTGGCATGTCTTTGACGCGTCGCCTATGGCATCGTGACCATATGGAGCAGCACGACGAGGTGTCCATCCGCCCGGCCACCGTCGCGGACGCGGCGGGCATCGCCGAGGTCCACGTCCGCTCGTGGCAGCACGCCTACACCGGGATCGTCCCCGACGACTTCCTCGCCGGGCTGGACGCCGCCCGACGCACCCCGGTCTGGGCGGAGAACCTGCGCCGCGGCCCGGACGACCACGTGCTGACCTGGGTCGCCGAGGCGGACCACAGGATCGTCGGCTTCGCGACCCTCGGCCCGGGACGCGACGAGGACGCCGCGCGCGGCGACCGGGAGATCTACTCGATCTACCTCGACCCCGAGCAGTGGGGCCAGGGCGTGGCACGCGAGCTGTTGCGCACCGTCGTCGCCGAGGCCGGCACCGGCACCCGGATCCTGCTCTGGGTGCTCGCGGACAACGAGCGCGCCCGCCACTTCTACCGACGCAACGGCTTCGAGCCGGACGGTGTGGAGAAGCTGGCGCCGGTGGGTGGCGCGGAGCTGCTCGAGGTGCGCTACCGGCGCGGCTGACCGTCACCCGTTTGCAGCAGCGGTCCGGGCTCGTGGTCAAGCCCCCGCCGATCGGTGCCGATTGTCCGGCATGTCCTCGTCGACGCCCACGTCCATCCAGCCGGGCTGGTACGAGGACCCGCAGATGGCGGGCATGCTGCGCTGGCACGACGGCGTGCTGTGGTCGCCGTTCACGAAGTCCCGTACCGCGCCGGCCCAGCCGACCCGCGTGCCGCGACCCCGGACGGAACCGGCACAGCCGGTGTCGCCGTCCCGGCCCCAGCCGGCCGCGGCCATGTCGCCCGGTCTCACCCCGCCAGCGCGGCCCGTGTCGCCGCCCGCGCCGGCGCCGTCCGTCGCCACGTCCTGGGCGACCGCCGCGGCCGTTCCCGTACCGACCGCGGCCCCCGTTCTGTCGGCTCCGGCGACCCCGCCCCGGGTGGCACCCGACTCCCCGCCGAGCGGCCCGCGCCGGATCGTCGGCCGGCTCGCCGAGCGGCTGCCGGACTGGCTGCCGGCATCCGTCGGCGAGTGGTTGTCGCTGCGGATGGTGCGCTCCGCCACCCGCACGGACCGGTTCCGGGACCGGGTCACCGCGGCGGGCCTGCGGCGGCTGCTCTTCCCGGCCGAGACCGCCTGGCAGGCGTCGACCGCCGCGTGCCTCGGCATCGTCACCGTCGCGCTGTCGGTCTGGCCGCTGGCCGGTCTCCTCTCCTGGGTGGTGACCTGCGGCTTCGCGGGTCTGGCGCTGCGCCGTCTGCGCCGGGAGGTGCTGCTTGGTGGCGCCGAGCGCGCCTGGTTCGCCGTCGCGTGCGGGGTCGGGCCGCTGTGGACCGGTCTGCTCTCGCTCACCTTCCGCTGAGCACCGGGCCGGTCGGCGGCCCCGCCGGTCAGCCGGCGAAGTGGTCCCAGCCGGGACGCACGGCCGACGACGCGCCGCCGACGAGCACACCGGCGGCGGCACCGGGACCGGCGGGCAGGACACGGCCGACGACGACGAAGGGCGGCGGCACCGCGGCGGACGACGGGAACGTGGCCAGCAGCCCGTGGTCCTCACCGCCCCCGAGCACCCACTGCGCCACGTCCGCGCCGAGCACGTCCGCGACGGCTGCCAGCCGGTGCCGGTCGGCAGCGAACGCGTCGGTGTCCAGGTCGATCACCACCGCCGAGGCGGTCGCCAGGCGTCCGGCATCCCGCAGCAGCCCGTCGGAGACGTCGATCATCGCCGTGGCCCCCGCCCGGGCCGCGCTCGGACCCGCCGCCAGCGGGCTGGTCGGGTGGCGATAGGCGGCGACGAGCTCGTCGTCCAACGTCTCGAGGTCGGCGGACAGCAGCGCCAGTCCCGCGGCGGAGTGGCCGCACACCCCGGCGTGCGCCACGACGTCGCCGGGCCGGGCGCCGGAGCGCGTCACGGGTGCCCGCCCCTCGAGATCGCCGAGGGCGGTCACCGCGACGGTCAGCTCCGACCCGCCGGACAGGTCGCCGCCGACCACCCCGACGCCGAGCGGACCACACTCGTCGGCCAGGCCGCGGGCCAGGTCCTCCAGCCACGCCACCGGCAGCTCACCGGGTACGCCCAGCGCCACCACGAGCGCCGTCGGCACCGCGCCCATCGCCGCGACGTCCGCCAGGTTCTGCACGGCGGCCCGGCGCCCGACGTCACGCCCCGTGGACCACGCCCGCCGGAAGTGCCGGTCCTCGACCAGCACGTCGGTCGTCACGACGAACCGCGCGTCCGGTGCGGCGACCACCGCGGCGTCGTCGCCCGAGGGCAGCAGCGTCGCGCGGCCCACCGGCAGCAGCGGGACGATGCGCGCCAGCAGCGCGTCCTCGGACACCTCGCGTACCAGGGTCTCGCTCACGGCCGCCACCGTATCGTCCCCGCCCCGCCTGTCCCGGCCTGTCCCGGCCTGTCCCGTCCCAGCCTGTCCCGGCCTGTCCCGTCCCAGCTGGACCCTCGCGACGATCGCCGGCATGACCGCCGCACCGTGCCGGCCGCGCCCCGGGACGTCATGCTCCACCGGAAGACGACTCCGTGCGACCACCGCGAGCGCCCTGACGCCACCGTCGCGCGCCCCGATCCGCGCGTGGGCAAGGATGGGACCGTGACACGCCGCCGCTCGCTCCAGCGCGCGGTGCTCGTCGTGCTCCCCACGCTGCTGGTCGGCGGCTGCGCGTCCGCGGTGCCGGTGACGGCGGCACCCCACGCGACGGACCCCGCATGCGCAGCGCTCGTCCTCGCCACCCCGGACTCGCTGGGCGACGGCCTGAGCCGGCGCCACACCACGGCACAGGCGACGACCGCGTGGGGCGATCCGGCGATCGTGCTGCGCTGCGGCGTCGAGCCGCCGGGCCCGACGACCGAACGGTGCGTCACGGTGACGTCGCCGGACGGACCACCCATCGACTGGCTCGTCGTGCAGGACGACGGCAGCGGTGCGTCGGCCGCGCCGACGCCGGGCACCCCGCCCACGGCGACGGCCGCTCCGACCGCCACGGCCTGGACGTTCACCACCTACGGGCGCGTCCCGGCGGTCGAGGTCGACGTGCCGGCGGCCGTGGCGCTGCAGCGCTCGACGTCGTTCCTCGACGGCCTGTCGACCGCGATCGCGGCCCACACGGACCACCGGCGCAGCTGCCTGTGACGCCTCGTCAGCGCAGGCCCGCCGGGCGGTGCAGCGCGAGCTGGATGAGCTCGTCCACCAGCGTCGGGTAGTCCAGACCGGTGGCGGCCCACATCCGCGGGTACATCGAGAAGGGCGTGAACCCCGGCATCGTGTTGATCTCGTTGACCAGCACGTCCCCGCCCGGCTGGACGAACACGTCCACCCGGGCCAGGCCCTCGCACCCGACCGCCTCGAACGCGCGCACCGCCACGTCGCGCACGTGAGCCGTCACCTCGGCGGGCAGGTCCGCCGGGCAGCTGAGCTCGACCGACTCCTCGTCCAGGTACTTCGCGTCGAAGTCGTAGAAGGCGTGCTGCCCGTGCACCACGATCTCGCCGGGCAGCGACGCCCGGGCGGGCCCGCCGTCCCGGCTGCCGAGCACGCCGCACTCGATCTCGCGGCCCGTGATCGCGGCCTCGACCAGCACCTTCGGGTCGTGCTGCGCCGCGGCGCGGATCGCCGCGGGCAGGTCCGCCCAGTCGGTGACCCGGCTGATGCCCAGGCTCGAGCCGGCCCGCGCGGGCTTGACGAACACCGGCAGGCCGAGGGGCCGCGCGCGCTCCAGCACCCCGTCGGCGTCGCGGTCCAGCTCCCCGGGCCGCACGACGACGTACGGCCCCACGGGCAGGCCCTGGCCCGCGAAGACGAGCTTCATCATCTGCTTGTCCATGCCGACCGCCGAGGCCAGCACGCCCGCGCCGACGTAGCGCACGTCGGCGAGCTCGAGCATCCCCTGCACCGTGCCGTCCTCGCCGAACGGCCCGTGCAGCAGGGGGAAGACGACGTCGACGTCGCCCAGCGCCTCGGCGACGGAGCCGCGCAGCGCCTGGACGGCCCGGTCACCGGCCGCCTGCGGCAGCAGCACGCGCACCGAGCCGTCGGTCACCTCGGGCAGCCGGCCGTCGGTGATCGCCCAGCGGTCCGGGTCGTCGTCCGCGAGCACCCAGCGGCCGTCCCGCGTGATGCCCACCGCGAGCACGTCGTACCGGGACCGGTCGATCGCGCGCAGCACGCCCCCGGCGGTGACGGCGCTGATCGGGTGCTCGCCGGAGCGACCTCCGAACAGCACGAGGACTCGTGGGCGGCGTGCGGGCGTCTCGGACATCGCGCCCGACCCTACCGCCAGTCGATAGCCTCACCGGGTGACCCACCCCGACCTGTCCCCCGCCACGCTGGCCGTCACCGCGGGGCGGCCGCCCCGCGTCCAGGGCGGTCCGGTCAACCCGCCGCTGGTGCTGTCCTCGACCTACGTCTCGACAGGTGCGCCCGCGCCCGGGGAGCTGTTCTACACGCGCAACGACACCGAGACCTGGCGGGCGCTGGAGACGGCGCTGGCGGCGCTGGAGGGCGCCGCGCTGCCGGCGCTCGGGTTCGCCTCCGGGATGGCGGCCATCGCGGCGGCGTTCTCGCTCGTGCCACGCGGCGGGCGCGTCGTCATGCCGGAGCACTCGTACGGCGTGGCGCTCGGCCTGGCCCACGAGCTCGCGGCCCTCAAAGACATCCGGCTCACGCTCGTCGACATCGCGGACACCGACGCGGTCGTCGCCGCGCTCGGGCACGGTGGGCGCTCGTCCGGCGCACCGACGCACGACGAGCCCGCCGCACGGGAGCACGACGAGCCCGGCGGCCAGGACGGGCCGGCGGCCCTGCTGTGGATCGAGACGCCGACGAACCCCATGCTCGAGATCGCCGACACCCCCGCGCTGGCGGCCGCGGCGCACGCCGTCGGGGCGCTCGTGGTGGCCGACAACACGTTCGCCACGCCGCTCGTCGTGCGCCCGCTCGCGCAGGGGGCGGACGTCGTCGTGCACTCGGTGACCAAGTACCTCGCCGGCCACAGCGACCTGGTGCTGGGGGCCGCGTTGACGTCCGACGAGGCGCTGCGCGCCCGCCTGGCCGCGTACCGCACCGTCCACGGCGCCATCCCGGGGCCGTTCGAGGCGTGGCTGGCGCTGCGCGGCCTGCGCACCGTGGCGCTGCGGGTCGAGCGGTCCCAGGCCAACGCCGCCGAGGTGGCGGCCCGGCTCGTCGGGCATCCGGGCGTGGTCGAGGTGCGGCATCCGTCGCTGCCGTCCGACCCCGGTCACGCGCGCGCGGCGCGCCTCATGGCCGGGTTCGGCTCGATCATCGGGGTGCGGCCCGTCGGCGGCGCGCCGGGTGCGGACGCCCTCGTCGACCGCGTGCGCCTCTGGCTGCCCGCGACGAGCCTCGGCGGGGTGGAGTCGAGCCTGGAACGCCGCCGGCGGTTCGCCACCGAGTCCCTCACCGTGCCCGACGACCTCGTCCGGCTGTCGGTCGGCATCGAGGACGTCGAGGACCTCTGGGCCGACCTCGACCAGGCGTTGCGCGGCCGGTCCTAGCGGCCGCGGGACGACCGCCCGGTCACAGGTCGTTGCCGGCGTAGGACTGGTTGAAGCTCTTGTTGGCCAGGGGGAAGTCCGGGACGATCGTGTCCGCCAGGGCGACCGGCAGCGCCGGCCAGGTGAAGAACGAGGGGTCGACGATCGCGGCCCTGGTGAGGCGGCCGGCGGCATCCAGCTCCACCCGGTGGCAGGCGGTGCCGCGCCACGCCTCGACGAGCGCCAGCCCGGAGGCGACCGGGGTGCCGCCGAGGTCCTGGTGGGGTTCGTCGGACCGCCCACCCGCGGCGACGCCCGGCCCGGACCAGGTCCGCCCGGTGCCAAGCCCGCCGTCCAGGCGCGCCACCAGGTCGGCGACGAGGGCGGCGGAGACCTGCAGCTCGTCCGCGCGCACCCGGAACCGGGCCATGACGTCGCCCTCCTGCGCGGTGCAGGTGCGGAAGGCGGGCCCGAGGTCGACGAACGGGTGGTCGCGGCGGGCGTCCACGTCCAGGCCGGAGGCGCGGGCGACGTAGCCGAGCACGCCCATCTCGGCGGCCGCCTCGCGGTGCAGCACCGCGGTCCCGGTGAACCGGTCGACCAGCACCGACCCGTCCAGGGCGATCCGCACCAGCTCGGCGACCTCGGCGGCGACCGAGCGGACGATGTCCAGGTCGGGCAGGGCCCGGATCCGGGCGCCGCCGATGCCGATCCCGCCGCGCAGCAGGCGGTGGCCGGTCACCGCGGCGTTCGAGCGCAGCAGCGACTCGCGCAACCGCAGGGCGTGCGTCTGCAGGATGCCGAGGCCCACGTCGTTGGCCATCGCGCCGAGGTCGGCCGTGTGGCAGTGCAGCCGCTCGAGCTCGAGCAGCAGGGCGCGCACCAGGCGGTCCTCCTCGGCGACCGGCACGCCGAGCGCGTCCTCGACGGCCATCGCGAACGTCAGGGCGTGCCCCACCGCGGTGTCGCCGCTGATCCGCTCCGTCAGCGGCAGCGCCTCGTCGGGCGTGCGGCCCTGCAGGTGCTTCTCCAGCCCGCGGTGCACGAACCAGAGCCGGGCCTTCATCCGGACGATCGTCTCCCCGACCACCGAGAACCTGAAGTGGCCGGGCTCGATCATCCCGGCGTGCACCGGACCCACCGGGATCTCGTAGACGCCCTGGCCCTCGACCGGGACGAAGGCGAACCCGCTCTCGTCGGGGCCGAAGGCAGGGTCCACGGCGGCGTCGCGGCGCATCGGGTACCACCCGGTGGGCCAGTGCGCGTGGCGGATCAGCCGGCGCGGCCGCACGTGGTCGCGGGGCTCGATGCCGAACCCGTCGCGCACCGCGCGCTCGAAGCGACCGGCGGGGAACGAGACCGTCGACAGCGACGGCACCCAGGCGTCGTCGCGCGGCACGGCGACGGTGAGCTCGGTGCGGCGGTCGGTGCCCGGGTGCGCGAACACGTACACCACGCGGAAGCCGGCGGGGCCGTCGTCGTGGCCGGCGGCCAGGGCCAGCCGGTGGCCGTCGGCGAGCAGGGCCTCGACGCGCGCGGGCAGCGCGTCCCGGCTGACGGCCTGGGACGACGAGAGCGGCGACGCGGACGACGACCCCGCCGGGCCGCTCGGACGCGGCGCGGTCACGACAGCCCCAGCGTGGCGGCCGCCCGGGCCAGCACGTCGCCGACGGGGAAGGCGACGAAGCCGATCACGGCCGTCACCCCGAGGGCCAGCACGAGCGGTGTCGTCGGTCCTCGGTCGGCGCCGTGCCCGGGGCTCGGCAGGCCCGCGGACGGCTCCGCGCGCGTCACTCCGGCGGCCTCGGGGGCGTCGTCGTGCGCCGGGCCGAGCACCATCGACGCCG
Organism: Actinomycetes bacterium; assembly: GCA_021793675.1. GTDB lineage: Bacteria > Actinomycetota > Actinomycetes > Actinomycetales > Cellulomonadaceae > Cellulomonas. Next base: position 33,164 of record JAJYSG010000013.1, read on the forward strand.
TCGCCCGCACCAGGCCCGCCACCACCACGAGCAGCAGCGCCACCACGAGCGCCATCGCCCAGCCCAGCCCGGCCCGCCAGCCGCTCAGGACGATCGCCACCTCGGAGAAGAACAGGGCGAACGGCGGGAAGCCGAGCAGGGCCGTCATCCCGACCACCAGCGGCACGGCGACGTCGGGACGCCGGGCGAGCAGCCCGCGCACGTCCGCGATGGTGGTGGTGCCCTCCGCCGCCAGCATCCGGCCCGCCACCACGAACAGGCTCGCCTTGGCCAGCCCGTGCCCGATGAGGTGCAGCAGCACCGCCGCCAGCGCGATCGGTCCGCCCACAGCGGCCCCGATGGCCAGCACCCCCATGTGCTCGATGCTCGAGTAGGCGAGCATCCGCTTGTGGTCCCGCTGTCGCAGGATCAGGGCGGCCGCCACCGCCAGCGACCCGAGCCCGGCGGCCAGCAGCAGGCCGCGGACCAGGCCCGGGCCCAGCACCACGTAGGCGATCGCGCGAATCCGCAGGATCGCGTAGAACGCCACCGCGAGCAGCACGCCGGACATCAGGCCGGACACCGGCGCGGGCGCCTGGCTGTGCGCGTCCGGCAGCCAGGAGTGCATCGGCGCCAGGCCCGCCTTGGTGGCGAACCCGAGCACGGCCAGGCCCGCGGCGACCCGGACCAGCCCGTGGTCCAGCGGCAGCTCGCCGCTGACCAGCCGGGTCCAGGACAGGGTCGCCTCCCCGGCGCTGCGGCTCGCCGCGTACAGCAGCACCGTGCCGAGCAGGGCGATCGCGATGCCCACCGAGCCCAGCACCACGTACTTCCAGGCCGCCTCGAGGGCGCGCGGTCCGCCGCGGTGGCCCACCAGGAAGGCCGTCGCGATGGTCGTCGCCTCGACGGCCACCCACAGCAGCCCGAGGTTGTCGGTGGTGACGGCGATCGCCATCGCGCCGAGGAACACGGCCACCAGGGCGGCGTACCGGCGGTCGGTGCGCGTGACGGCCGGCCGCGGCCCCTCGTCGGGACCCGGGCGCGGCGCCAGGCCGGCCCACGTCGCCGTGAGCCCGACCGCGCCGACGACCGCCAGCATGAGCGCCGAGAGCGGGTCGGCACGCAGCAGGTCCCCGCCGAGGGTGGGCACCGGGCCCCGGTGCGCGAGCAGCGCGATCCCGGTGGCCAGCAGCACGGCGCTCGTGAGCACACCGGACAGCCGCGTCAGGACGCCGGACACCGGCGTCGCGGCGAGCGCGCCGACGAGCAGGGCGGCCAGCGGCGGGAGCAGCAGGAGCGCGGTCATCAGTCCTTCAGCTCCGTCATCGAGTCGAGCGTGGTGGAGCCGAGCTGCGCCTGCATGCGCCGGGACAGCACCGCGAGGATCAGCACCACGAGCAGCACGTCCGACGAGACGCCGAGCTCCACCGCGAAAGGCACCCCCGCCGCGGTGAGGAACGCCACGGTGGCGATGCCGTTGTCCAGCACGAGGAACCCGATCAGCTGGGACATCGCCCGGCGGCGGTCGACGAGCAGCAGGAAGCCGATGAGCACCATGCAGACGCCGACCGGGACGGCGAACGCGGCGGGGCCGGAGATCCCGCCGCCGGCGCGGGTGGCCACGCCCGCCGAGATCGGCCGGCTGACCAGGTACGCCACGGTGGTCAGCAGCGCCACCAGCACGAGGCTCGCCGTCGGGTTCAGCCGGGCGCCGTCCTCGCGCGCCGCGTCGCCGGCCTCGATCCCGGCCCGCAGCCGCCGGCCGACCACCCACGGCAGCAGCCACGCGCGCAGCACCAGCACCAGCACGGCGACGACCAGCAGCTCCGCGCGGGCCGAGCGCGGACCCGACAGGCCGATCGTCACGGCCAGCACGGCCAGGGACACGCCCTGCACCGTCAGCAGCCGCACCTGCGCGGACAGCTCGCGCCGCCACACCACGAGCACGGACGTCACCAGCAGGGCGCCGGCGGCGAGGGCGATGAGCTGCGCGGTGGCCGCAGCGGTGCTGGACATGACGGGAAGCTCTCCGGCGACGCTCATGCGACGAGGTAGGACGCCGTGACGGCGAGGAAGGCGAGCACGAAGGAGCCGGCCAGCAGCTCCGGGACGCGGAACAGGCGCAGCTTGGCCATGCCGACCTCGGCGGTGGCCAGCAGCACGGCGAGCACCGCCAGCTTGCCGGCGAGCGCGAGCGCGCCGAGCAGCACCGGCCCGACCGCGGCGGTGCCGGCCACCCCCCACGGCAGCAGCAGGTTGCCGACCAGCCCGAGCAGCACGGACAGCCGCAGCCAGGACGCGAGGTCCACCCAGGCGAGGTCCCGCGCGGAGGTCTCCAGCACCATCGCCTCGTGGATCATCGTCAGCTCGAGGTGGGTGGCCGGGTTGTCGATCGGCAGCCGTCCGGTCTCGGCGAGCACCACGATGGCCAGCGCCACCACCGCGAGCACGCCGGCCGGGGTGGCGATGCTGGCCGGGTGGTCCCGGCGCGCCGCCACGATGAGCGGCAGCGCGGAGCTGCCCGCGGGGATCGACAGCGCGTAGACGGCCACGAGCACGGTCGGCTCGACGAGCGCCGCGATCGTCATGTGCCGGCTGGATCCCATGCCGCCGAAGGCGGATCCCGCATCCAGCCCGAGCAGGGCGATCGCCACCGTGCCGACGAGCAGCACCGAGACCACGACGAACAGGTCGCCGGGCACCAGGGCGAGCGGCAGCGCCGCGACGAGCGGGACCAGCGCGGCCAGCAGGAGGCTCGACGCCAGCAGCACCACCGGTGCGACCACCGTCAGCGGGCTGGTCCCGGCGGCGCGCAGCGGAGTCTTGGCGAGCAGCTTGCGCAGGTCGCGCGCCGGCTGCAGCACGCCGGGCCCGACGCGCCCCTCGAGCCGCGCCCTCGTCTGGCGCGTCACGCCGATCACCAGCGGTGCGAACACCACCGCCACGGCCACCTGGACCAGGGCGACGACCAGCGGCGCCACGCTCACGCGACCACCACCAGGAGCACCGCCACCAGCGCCGTGAACGAGAACGCGAGGTAGCGGTTGATCGAGCCGTTCTGCACCCGGCGGGCCCGGTCCGCCACCGCGTCGGCCGCGGCGACCAGCGGACGGTACAGGCGCGCCTCCACGACGTCGTCGACGTGCTGGGCGAACCGGACGCGCTCGGCCAGGTACGCGGACTCGCCGACGTGCGTCACCACGACGTCACGGCGGGGCTGCAGGGCGTCGTCGAAGATGCGCGTCACCGGCTCGGCGTAGGACGTGGCGTTGTACTGCATGCGTGGGCTGGTGCGCACGCCGCCGCAGCCCCAGCCGAGCACGTCGGTGGTCGCCGGGCGGCGCCGGCCCACCACCAGCACCCCGACGAGGGCGGGCAGCCCCACCACAGCCCCGAGCGCGACCAGCGCCGCCGGACTCAGCACGGCGCCCACGCCGGTCAGCTCCACGCCGCCGAGCCCGGCGACCCGGGCACCGTCCGCGCCGGTCAGGCCGAGCGCCGCCGCCGCGGCCGCCGCCACCGGGCCGGGCAGCACCCCCAGCGCCAGCACCGCGAGGGCGCCGAGCGCCATCGCGACCCGCATGCTCGCCGGCGCCTCCTGCGCCCCCGCCGCCCCGGCCGATCGGGCACGAGCCAGGAACGCGATGCCGAACGCTTTGACGAACGTCACCAGCGCGAGCCCGGCGGTCAGCGCGATGAGGCCCAGGGTGAGCGGCACGACGACGGCGACGACGCGATCGGCCGGGCGCACGCCGTGGATCAGCGCCTGCAGCAGGGTCCATTCGGCGACGAACCCACCGGTCACCGGCAGCGCCGCCGCGCCGAGGGACCCGACCCCGAACGTCGCCGCCGTCCACGGCATCGTGTGCACCAGCCCGCCCATCCGGTCCAGGTCACGCTCGCCGGTGGCCCTCAGCACGGCGCCGGCACCGAGGAACAGCGTCGCCTTGAACGCGGCATGGCTGATGAGCAGCAGCAACGCCGCGACCAGCGCGACACTCGCCGCACCCGGGACGTGGTGGGTGCGCAGCAGCATCGCCAGGCCGATCGCGGCCACCACCAGGCCGAGGTTCTCCGAGGTGGAGTACGCGAGCAGCCGTTTGAGGTCGGTGGCGACCCCGGCGTGCAGGATGCCGTACACGGCCGAGCCGGCGCCGAGGACGATGAGCAGCACCGCCCACCAGGTGGGGCCGCCGGGCAGCAGCCGGATGCCGACCAGCAGGATCCCGTAGCCGCCGAGCGACACCATCGCGGCGCTCATCAGCGCAGAGGCGTGGCTGGGCGCCTCCGGGTGGGCCCGCGGCAGCCACACGTGCAGCGGCGCGACGCCCGCCTTGGCCGCGAAGCCGACGACGAGCAGCACGAAGGCGACGGTGGCGCCGGGGCGCGTCGGATCGGTGCCGGCGAGCGCCGCGAAGCTCGTGGCGCCTGCCGTGGCGGCCAGCGCCGCGAATCCCGCGAGGATCAGGACGAAGCTGAGGTGGGTCATGACGGCGTACCAGACGGCCGCCTCGCGCGCGGTGCGGCGCCGGGCGTGCTCGGCCAGCACGAGCACGGTGGACGCGGCGGCCATCAGCTCCCACGCGAGCAGGAACGAGACCACGTCGCCCGCCGCCGGCACCAGCTGCATGCCGAGCAGGAACAGCGCGAGCGCCGCCCACTGCGTGCGGGACGCGGAGGCGCCGTGCACGTAGCCGATCGCGTACAGCGAGGCGAGCACGCCCACGGCTCCCACCAGCAGCATCAGCAGGCCGCCGAGCCGGTCCGGCGCGATCACCGCGGGCGGCAGCGGCAGAGCCGTGGCCACCCGCACGACGACCGTCCGACCGCCCAGCGCCAGCGCGCCCGTCACCACGCCGGCCCCCGCCACGAGGGCGCACGAGAGGCCGGCCAGCACGGTGCGCACGCGACCGCGGGTCGCCACCGCGAGCACCACGGCGCACGCTGCGAGGGCGGCCTGCGCGAGCAGGCCCCATGCCACGGCGTTCATCGACCGGTGACCTGCCGCAACGCCGCGACGATGTCCGCCGGTGCCGGCGGGCACCCCGGCACCGCCAGGTCCACCGGGACCACGTCTCCCACCGCACCCACCACGCCGTAGGCACCGCGGAACGCGCCGCAGTCCCGTGCGCAGTCACCGACCGCCAGCACCACGCGGGGCTGCGGGGTGGCCGCCACCGTCAGCCGGAGGGGCTCGGCCATGTTCCGGGTGACCGCGCCCGTGACCAGCACCACGTCGGCATGCCGCGGCGAGGCGACCAGGCGGGCGCCGTAGCGCTCCGCGTCGTACACGGGCCCGAACGCGGCGGCCAGCTCGATCTCGCAGCCGTTGCAGGAGCCGGCGTCGACGTGCCGCACCTGGACGCTGCCCCGCAGGGCACGGGGCAGCACCGGCGCCTCGGCGCCGGTGTCGTGGTCGGGCCGCCCGGGCACGCCAGGGGCCGGCTCCGCGATCCGACCGGTGCGCCAGATCAGCCGGGCCAGGCCTGCCAGGCTCATCGGCCGATCGACCCGTCCTCCGACGGCGCCTCGGCGGCGGAGTGCTCGAGCTCGGCCTTGAGGCCCTGCTGCCCGTCGAACAGGTCCACCAGCAGCCGCCGGGCGACGCGCAACAGCTCCGCCACCGCCGGCACGCTGGCCGCGTAGACCACCTCGCCGCCCTCGCGCCGCTGGCTGACCAGACCGGCCCGGCGCAGCACGCCGAGCTGCTGCGAGAGGTTGGACTGCTCGATGTCGATGGCGGCCAGCAGCTCGTGCACGGGTCGGTCGCGCTCCGAGAGCAGCTCGATGATCCGGATCCGGGCCGGGTGGCCCAGCGTGCGGAACAGCTCCGCCTTGACCTGGTAGAGCTCGCTCACCAGCACACCTCCCTCCGACCGACGCGACGTTAACATACGAAGGAATCTTCATACCAACAAGCCCTCACGAGCGGCGCCCTCGTCAGGAGCCGGGGCACGCCCGCCCCAGGGCGCGCGCATGCCACGCGGGGCCCAGCGCCCGGACGTGCGGCCGTCAGTCCAGCGGCACGTCCGCGGCCTCGGCCTTCATCGGCCGGCCGAGCAGCATCGGCGCCAGGTCGTCGACCGGCAGCCCCTCGAAGAGGACGCGGGCGACGGCCTCGGTGATCGGCATGTCCACACCCAGGGTGGCCGCGAGATCGGCGACCGCGCGGCTGGTCTTGACTCCTTCGGCCGTGCCGCCGGTCTGCCTGACGGCGTCGTCCAGGCCGATGCCCTGGCCCAGCAGCACCCCCACCGAGTGGTTGCGCGACAGCGGTGAGGCACACGTCGCCATGAGGTCACCGGCCCCGGCCAGCCCGGAGAACGTCTCGCCGTCGGCGCCCAGCCGCAGCCCGAGCCGGCGGATCTCCGCCAGCCCGCGCGTCACCAACGTCGCCATCGTGTTGTAGCCGTAGCCACGACCCTGCGCGATGCCGACGGCGATCGCGATGACGTTCTTCACGGCGCCGCACAGCTCCACGCCGACGACGTCGGACGACGTGTACGGCCGGAAGTAGGGCGTCTGGACGGTTCGGGCCACCGTGGTGGCGGTGTCGTCGGACAACGAGGCGATGACGGTGGCCGTCGGCTGGCGCGCCGCGATCTCCTTGGCGAGGTTCGGCCCGGAGAGCACGGCGACCCGCTCGTCGGGCAGCCGCAGCGCCTGGACGAGCAGCTGGGACGCCCGCACGTCACTCGCCAGCTCGACGCCCTTCATGAGCGAGAGCACCGGCACGTGCGCCGGCAGCACGGCGGCCATCGGCACCAGCACGGACCGCGCCACCTGCACGGGGACCGCCACCGCGACCAGCTCGGCGCCCGCCAGCACCGCGCGCGGGTCCGACGAAGCGCGCACCGCCTCCGGCAGCCGGACGCCGGGCAGGTGGGCGTCGTTGACGTGCTCGGCGTCGATGCGTCGGCACAGCGCGTCGTCGTGCCCCCACAGGGTCACCTCGCACCCTGCGTCGGCGAGCACCTGGCCGAACGTGGTGCCCCACGCGCCGGTGCCGATGACCGCCGCTCGCGTCATCGGCCCGGCACCGGCGGGTAGACGGTCCGGCGTTCCTCGTACTCGGGGTGGTCCCGCAGGTCGAACCGCGGCCGGGGGGCCTGCTCACCGCGGATCTGCTCCAGCAGCGCGGTGATGGCGTCGAGCACGCGATCCGTCGCCTCGCGCAGCACGACGGCGTCGCTGGGCCGGTCGTACAGGTCCTCGAGCGGCACCGGCGTGCCGACCACGATCGTGATGCGCTTGCGCGGGAACGGCCGGAACCGCTTCGAGTAGCGCGGCAACAGCTCCGTCGCGCCCCACTGCGCGATGGGCACCACCGGCGCGCGGCTCGCCAGCGCCAGCCGCGCGACGCCGGTCTTGCCGGCCATCGGCCACAGGTCGGGGTCGCGCGTCAGGGTGCCCTCGGGGAACACCGCGACCACCTCGCCCGCGGCCAGCGCCGCGGTCGCCGGTCCCAGCGAGTCGGCCGCCCGCGAGCCGCCGCGGTCCACCGGCAGCTGGCCGGTGGACCGCAGGATGCCGCCGAGCACCGGCACCCGGAACAACGAGGCCTTGGCGAGGATCCGGGGTGCGACGCCGTTGTTCCACAGCACGTGCGCGAACGTCAGCGGGTCGATCTCGGTGGCGTGGTTGCCGGCCGCGATGAACCCGCCCGCCCGGTGGAGGTTCTCCGTGCCACGCCAGTCGCGCCGCGTCGTCGCCCGCAGGAACGGCCTGACGATCGCGGCGACGAGACGGTAGGCGCCGTTGGCGCGCGCCGGGTGGGCCATGGGAGCCGACTCTAGCGGGAGCCCTGCACCCGCACGCGCTCCGCCCGCGACCGCAGGACGACGAGAGGACGCCGCCGCGGCGGGAGGCGCCGGGGTCAGCGCCGGGGCGCCTCGCGGCCGAACGACGCGCCCAGCGCCGTCAGCTTCTCGGTGAACCGCTCGTAGCCACGGTCGATGAGGCTGATGCCCCGCACCGACGAGGTGCCCTTGGCGGTGAGCGCCGCGATGAGGTGGCTGAAGCCGCCCCGCAGGTCCGGCACCTCGATGGCGGCCGCCGTCAGCGTCGTCGGGCCCGAGATGACGGCCGAGTGGTAGAAGTTCCGCTGCCCGAACCGGCACGGCCGGGAGCCGAGGCACTCCTTGTAGACCTGGATCGTGGCTCCCATGCCGACGAGCGCATCGACGAAGCCGAACCGGTTCTCGTAGACGGTCTCGTGCACGATCGACAACCCGCGAGCCTGCGTGAGCGCCACGACGAGCGGCTGCTGCCAGTCGGTCATGAAGCCCGGGTGCACGTCCGTCTCGAGCTGGATCGAGTGCAGGTCACCGCCGGGGTGGTAGAAGCGGATGCCTTCGTCCTCGACGACGAACTCCCCGCCGACCTTGCGGAAGGTGTTGAGGAACGTGGTCATCTCCGGCTGCGTCGCACCGCGGACGAAGATGTCGCCCCCCGTGGCCAGCGCCGCCGACGCCCAGGACGCCGCCTCGATCCGGTCCGCCAGCGCCGTGTGGGCGAACCCGACGAGCCGATCGACGCCCTCGATGCGGATCACGCGGTCGGTGTCGACCGAGATGATGGCGCCCATCTTCTGCAGCACGTTGATGAGGTCCATGATCTCGGGCTCGATCGCCGCGTTCGACAGCTCCGTCTTGCCCTCCGCGCGGACCGCCGTGAGCAGCAGCTGCTCCGTGGCGCCGACGCTCGGGTAGGGCAGCGCGACCTTGGTCCCCGTCAGCCCGTTCGGCGCGAGGATGTGGATCCCGTTCACGCGCTTGTCCACCACGGCACCGAACTGCCGCAGGATGTCGAGGTGGTAGTTGATCGGCCGGTCGCCGATCCGGCAACCGCCCAGGTCGGGGATGAACGCCTCCCCGAGCCGGTGCAGCAGCGGCCCGCACAGCAGGATCGGGATGCGGCTGCTGCCGGCCAGCGTGTCGATGTCCGCGACCAGCGCCGACTCGACGTCGGCCGGGTCGATGCGCACCGTGCCGGCCTCCACGTCGCGGTCGACGCGCACGCCGTGCAGCTCGAGCAGGGAGGTCACCACCTGCACGTCGCGGATCTCGGGGACGTTGCGCAGCACGCTCGGGCTCTCCCCGAGCAGTGCGGCGACCATCGCCTTGGAGACGAAGTTCTTCGCACCCCGCACGGTGATCTCACCCGAGAGCGGGTTGCCGCCGTCGACGTACAGCAGGTCTTCCATGGCGCACATCGTCTCTTACGGTTGCCGCGACCCGCACGCCGACGCCCGTGCGGGAGATCATCCGCCCGAAACCCTCACACCGGCTGTGGGCCGGTTGTGCGGTTCCTACTTCTTCTTGCCGGGCTTCTTGCCCTTGGCGTCCTTGCCGCGGTGCTTGTCGGCCTTCGCGGGCTTGTCAGCCTTCGCGGGCTTGTCGGCCTTGGTCGGCTTGGCGGCCTTGGTCGGCTTGGCAGGCTTGGCCACCGTGGTGCCCGTGCCCGGCACGGCGGTGCCGCCGACGAGCGCCGGCGGCTCCGCCGCGACGTGCGAGGCGTACCCGTCGGCGAGCGACCCGACCGGGCCGGGCGGCGTCGCTCCACCCTCGACGGCCGCGCGCAGCGCCGTACCGGGGTGGAACCGCGGCACCGTCGTCGCCGGCACGGGGACGGTCTCGCCGGTGCGCGGGTTGCGGGCCGTGCGGGCGGCCCGGGCCACCGGCTCGAACGAGCCGAAGCCGACGATCGTCACGCGCTCGTGGGCGGCGAGCGCGGCGGTGATCTCCTCGAGCACCGCGTCCAGGGCGTGAGCGGCCTGGCTGGGTGTGGCGCCCCGCGCCGCGATGCGCTGGGCGAGCTGCGACTTGCTGACCATGGTGGGCCTCCTTCGCCGTGCGGCTCACGCTACTGGTGGCCCACGGCGGGCGCGGCCGAAACGCCGACCCGGCGCC
>JAJYSG010000014.1 GCA_021793675.1 Actinomycetes bacterium
CAGCCGACGGATCTCAGCCCAGTCCTCCACGGTGATCACTCCCTCACTCTTCAGCGAAGGGGGGTCAACTTTCGCCCGGCGCCAGGGGGTCAGTGTTCACGCGGCATCGACAACCGACGCCGTTGGTCTGCCGCTCTGTCGTCCTGGTCCCATCCGCTCCAGTAGGCGTTCATGTCGCGCCGGCGAGCCGGCGAACACCTGGCCCGCGGCCAGGAGCACTACCTGATGGCACAAGGCGGCGAGCCTGCCGGGGCCGATACCTGCCTGGCCGACGACCGCTGCGGCGCCGCCGCCTTGGTAGCAGTTCTGGCAGCAGTTCTTCTCCAGTCGCCACCATCCTCGGGTGTCCCGCGGCGTCACAGAGCGACGTTGACCTGCAAGGACATCACCGCCACCGACCGCCACTGACCATCGAGGGCCACGTGGAAGGCGTGTTGGGGTAACACCCTCGGGGGTTCGAATCCCCCATCCTCCGCGTTGGGGAGGGCCTGTGACCTGCGGTTGCGCGGGGCGCGGGCCCTTCGGCCTCGAGGCCTCTGAAGGCTTGGACGTCCCTTCGGCGCAGACCGAGTGCAGGCCGTGTCAACGCCGCCCTAGGAGCCGGCGATCGTGGTGAGCAGCGCGCAGGCGCGGGCGATCGCATGCTGATCCTCGGGGCTGAGCGCTTGCAGCTGTCCGTCGAGCCAGGTGTTCCGTTGGGCGCGGGTGGCGATGGCGAGCTCGGCGCCTTCGGGAGTGGTGCTGATCAGCACCTTCCGGCGGTCGTTCGGATCGGGAGTGCGATTCGCGTAGCCGGCTGAGGTGAGCCGGTTCACGCTCTGACTCATCGAGGCGGGCGCGACGTGGGCATCCTCACTCAGCTGGGTCAGCGTCCGCGGGCCCTGCTTGTGCAGCCAGGTCAGGACGTCGAGCGCCGTGTCTCCGAGGGTGCCTTCGGGCCGTTCGCTGCGGAACCGGCGGTACAGCAGCCCGACCGCTGATCGCACGTGGCTGCCGAGGCTGGCCTCGTCCGTCGTTCCGAGGGGTTCGCGGCTTGTCTCCGTCTCCACGGTTAGTTAGTGTACCTAAAGGCCAGTCCTTAGTATACCTAACCACTGAGGAAGCCGGATCGCTGACTCGCCTTCATCGGAGCCCCATGACGTCCTCTCGCACCGCTGTCCCCTCGACCGTCAAGGCCAAGCCGTTCTCGTGGCGGTTCACGACCCCGCTGTTCATCGGGTCAGCCTTGAACCCGATCAACAGCTCCATGATCGCCACCGCGCTCGTGCCGATCGCGGCCGGTCTGCACGTCTCGATCGGGCAGACCGCCTCCCTGGTCACCGCTCTGTACCTGGCGAGCGCGATCGCCCAGCCCACCGCAGGCAAGGTCGCCGAGGTCTTCGGCGCCCGCCGTGTCTTCCTCGCCGGGATCGTCCTCGTCCTGCTCGGCGGGGTCTTCGGCGGAATGGCGCACGGCCTCACCATGCTGCTGATCGCCCGGGTGCTCATCGGGTTGGGCACCTCGTGTGCTTATCCGACGGCGATGATGCTCATCCAGCGCCGCGCCACGGCAGCCGGGATGGAGAAGCCGCCCGGCGGCGTGCTCGGCGGTCTGCAGATCGCCGGCATCGCCACCGCGGCTCTCGGCCTGCCGATCGGCGGAGTCCTCGTCGACGCTGCCGGATGGCACTGGGTGTTCCTCGTCAACATCCCCGTGGCACTGATCGCCCTGGCCGCGGCACTGATCTGGATCCCGCGCGACCCCCCGCAACGGGCACCGAGGAATGCTCGCGAGGTCATCTCCCGCATCGACCTGACCGGCATCATCGGCTTCGCCCTGGCGATGACCGCACTTCTCGCATTCCTCTTCTCGATCTCGCGACCGAGGTGGACCCTGTTGGCCGCAGCCCTGGTCATGTTCGTCGCCCTGACCGGGTGGGAGCTGCGTGCCGCGTACCCGTTCCTCGACGTGCGGCTGATCGTTCGCGACGGGGCGTTGACCCGGACGTATCTGCGCTTCGCCCTGGTCGGCCTGTGCGTGTACGTCGTCCTCTACGGCATCACCCAATGGCTGGAGGCAAGTCGGGAGATGTCCGCGCTCGGCGCCGGACTGCTCCTGCTGCCGATGAGCGTGATCTCCGGCGTCGTCGTCGCCCCGCTCTCCAGACGCAACCTTGTCCGTGGGCCCGTCATCGCCGCCGCCCTGGCCAGCCTCGCGGGGTCCGTCGGCGTCCTGCTCCTCACCTCGCACACGAGCATCGTCTGGATCTTGGCGATGACCCTGGTCTTCGGCGTCGCGCTCGGCACCGCGGCCAGCGGGAACCAGATCGCCCTGTACATCCAAGCCCCGCCCGAGCAGCTCGGCGTCGCATCCGGACTGTTCCGCACCTTCGGCTACGTCGGGTCCATCGCCTCCTCTGCCATCACCGGCATCGTCTTCCACACCAGCGTCGGCGACGGCGGCCTGCACCTCATCGCCCTGATCATGATCGGCGTCAGCGTCAGCGCCGTGACTCTCTCAGTCCTCGACCGCACACTCCGCAACCCCGGCCGCCCCACCCCGTCATCGAGGTAAGGAACCACGACCATGCCCGTCAACCCTCTCGGTCACGCGTTGCGCAACCGACACGCTGGACACCACACGCTCGTCTGGGCCCGCCCTGACCTGCAAGCACCCGAGACGTTCACCCTCACGAGTCCCGCCTTCGACCACGGCGCCCCCATCCCCGAACGCCACCGCGGCCGAGTCTTCGGCGCCAACATCTCGCCCGCCCTCGCCTGGACACCACCACCGGCCCGCACCGCGGAGCTCGTCCTGATCGTGCAAGATCCCGACGTCCCCTTCAGCAGACCCGCCACCCACGCACTCACGCTCGGCATCGACCCATCACTGAGCGGCATTCCCGAGAACGGCCTCGCCAACCCCAGCCCGATCCGCGGGCTCACACACGGCAAGGGCGGCCTCGGCCGACGCGGCTGGGCCGGGCCCATGCCCCCGCGCTCGCACGGACCGCACTCCTACGTCTTCCAGCTCTTCGCCCTGGACCACCGGCCCGAGCTGCCCGACGCGTTCACGCTGGCCGACGTCCTGCACGCGATGTCCGAACGCGTCATCGCACGCGCCCGGCTCGACGGCACCTACGAGATCCGGTAGCCCCTGACCAGAGAGCGTCCGCGTCGACCACGCAGTCCTGCGTCTGGGCGCAGACGGGATGTCCGGGCACGGCGGCTCGGTGACCGCGGGCTACGCGTTGTCGTAGTCGCTGACGCGACGGTCGGGTGGGTGACGCGCACGCTCGCGGTCGCGGTGCACGACGACGGCTGGATGCGGTCACTGCTGCTCTCCCGGACGGACGAGGGCACGTGGGTCGCCGACACCACGACGCGGGGCGACGTGGGCCTTCCTCTGCCGGGCCTCGTCGACCCCGAAGCGGTCCGCGCGGCGCTCGACTGCGACCTCGGGTTGTGCCCGGCGACGAACACGATGCCGATCCGTCGCCTGAGGCTGCTCGACGGCGACGTGCCGGACACGCCGCTCGTCATGGCCTGGGTGGAGGTGCCGGCGCTGCGCGCGATCCGCAGCGATCAGGCCTACGGGTCGGCGGGTCCGGGCCGTGTCCGGTACCGCAGCTACAGCCGCGACTTCCACGCCGAGCTGATGGTCGACGAGCACGGCGCGGTCGTCGACCATCCGGGCCTGGGACACCGCATCCCCTGACCTCACGCCCGCACGATGTTACGTTCGTCGCGTGCTGATCTCGGCGGGCGCTGCGCTCGGGATGGCCCTGACCGCTCTCGGGATGGTGCTGACCCCGGGCCCGAACATGATGTATCTCGTCTCGCGCAGCATCAGCCAGGGCCGCATCGCGGGCCTCATCTCCCTGGGCGGCACCTTCGTGGGCTTCGTCGTCTACATGACGATGGCCAACCTGGGGCTCGCCGCCGTCTTCCTCCTGGTGCCGTGGCTGTACGTCGCCTTCAAAGCCGCCGGCGCCGGGTACCTGGCCTACCTGGCATGGCAGGCCCTCAAGCCGGGCGGGCGCGGGCTCTTCGAACCACGGGACCTGCCGCGGGACCCTGGACTTCGGCTCTTTCGGATGGGGCTGGTCACCAACCTGCTCAACCCGAAGGCCGCGATCATGTACCTGTCCTTGATCCCGCAGTTCATCAACCCGGCCCGCGGGCACCAGGTGCTGCAGGGATTCACGCTCGGTGGCATCCAGATCGCGGTGAGCATGACGGTCAACGCCGCGATCGTCCTCGCCGCCGGGACCGTCGCCGGCTTCATCAGTCACCGGCCGGCATGGGCGACGTGGCAGCGACGCATCACGGGCACCATGCTCGGCGCTATCAGCGTGATGCTCGCCCGCGAGGTGCCGGTTCGCGCCCGCGTGTAGCCGACCACCTCGAGCCCTCGTGGTTCGTCCGCTGGCACGTCGACGAGATCCCGGTCGGCCCGGCGCCAGGGCGGACCCCACAGCGCTACTCGACGCGCGCGGGCAGCTGCCATCGGCGCAGCCGCGGGGTCGCAGAGGCGATCACCGTTGCGCCGACCACGCAGGCCAGTCCGCCCAGGGCGCAGCTCACGGCTCCTGAGGTGGCGCCGGCGACGAGGCCTGCGCGCAGGTCGCCGAGCTTCGGCGCGCCCGCGCCGACGAGGTAGTCGAGGGCGTTCACGCGTCCGCGCAGCGTATCCGGGGTGTCGGACTGCACGATGGTGCCGCGGCTGACGACGGTGCACGTGTCGGCGGCACCCGCGACGGCGAGGGCGGCGAGGGCGAGCGGCAGGGTGCCGCTGGCCCCGAACGCGGTGGTGGCGAGCCCCCATGCGGCGCACGAGATCAGCATGAGGCGGCCCTGGTGGCGGTGGGTGGTGAGGCGACCCGAGAGCAGCCCCGCGACCACCCCGCCGAGGCCGACCGCGGGCAGCATCAACCCGAGCGTGATCGGGGAGCCGCCGAACCGCTCGGCGTTGATGACGGGGAACAGTGCCGCGGGCAGCGCCAGCACCGTCGCGCAGATGTCGACCAGGAACGCGCCCAGAATCACCGGCGTCCGCAGCACCAGGCGCACACCCTCGACGGCGTCCGACAGGGCGCGCCGCCTCGGCCTGTCGTCACCGAGCGGCCGCGCCGCACGCTCGGGCACCCGCGAGACCCCCCACAGCGCGGCCACGAAGCTGAGAGCGTCCATCACCAGGCACGTCCCGACGCCGGTCGAGGCCACGAGCGCGCCGCCGACGGCGGGCCCGACCAGCGTCGCGAGCTGGCCGCCGAGCCTGGTCAGCGCGAGGCCGGCCGGCAGGCTGGTGCCGGTCAGCAGGCGCGCGGGGATGCTCTGCGCCACGGGCGCGCCGAGCGACGACAGGGCGGCGCCCGCGCCGAGGACGCCGAACAGCACCGGCACGCTGCGGACCCCCGCCAGCACGACGACGGCGGCACCGCTGCTGACCGCGAGCTGCGCCGCGCGGGTGCACATCAGCACGGTGCGACGGTTCACGGTGTCGGCGAGGTGTCCGCCCAGCGGCGCGAAGGCCACCATCGGTACGCCCTGGACCACGCCGACGAGCCCCAGCACCACGGCGGACTGGGTCACGCGCCACACGTAGTAGGTGAGGGCGAACGCGGCCATCTGGCTGCCGAGCGTGGAGATCGCCGACCCGGCCCAGAACGCGCGGAACGGGTGGTTCTCGCGCAGGGGCCCGACGTCGACGAGGTGATCGTGCAGGCTCACACGCCGAGGTGCCGTCGCACTCGTTCGGTGAACGACTCGCGATCGAGCGCCGCGTCGAGCTCGCCGGCGAGGCTGGCCAGCGACCGGGTGAGCTCTGCGTCCAGCTCGGCCACCGCGGCCTCGGTCGCGTACCACTCCCGCCACAGCAGCGGGGCGAGCTCGCGCCCCGCGGCCGTCAGGGTCACGACCCGCGAGCGCGCGTCCTCGCCGGGTTCGGAGGTGACCAGGCCGGCCGTGCGCATCGCGGCGACCGACTGGCTCATCGCGGAGTGGGTCACGCCGCACCGCTCCGCGAGCTCGCGGATCGCCAGCGGCCCCTCCTCGAGGAACATGATCGCCATGCTGAACCGGGTGGTGACCCCGGTGATCCCCAGCTCGGCGTAGAGCTGGCCGAGCTGCTCGTCCATCCGCCGGTACGCCCGTCGCCACGGTCGCCACACGCTGGGCAACTCGTCGACCGACCGGGGACGCGGATCCGGAGCAGATGTCACAGCACTAATATAACAGGCCTCATACATCTGGACGGCGGCCCGCCCGCCGCCCCCGCCACTACCAGGGCGCGACCGTGCCGTCGTAGGAGAACAAGGCCCCGGTGGGCCCGTCCGACGGCAGGTCGAGCAGGGCGACGACACCCGCCGCCCCCTCGGTCGGCTCGCCCCCTCGGCCCGCGGTGAGGCCCACACCCTGCATGCCCGGGTTGAGGTTGGTGCGGCGAGCACCCGGAGCCAGGGCGTTGACCAGGAAGCCTTCCAGCGCGAGGGCCTGCGCGTAGTACATCGTCAGGGCGTTGAGCGCCGCCTTCGAGGAGCGGTAGACGGCGAACCGGCCACCGCTGGCGGCGGCGGCTTCGTGGTCGAACTGGGGATTGGGGCCCGTGCTCCACCCGAAGGACGCGGTACCGCTCGAGACGTTGACGATCCGCGGTGACGACGAGCGGCGCAGCGCCGGCAGCAACGCGTTCGTCACCGCGACGATGCCGAAGACGTTGGTCTCGTAGGACGTCCGGAAGAGCTCCGGATCGGCGTCCAGCAGACCCACGCCGTAGTCGGGCCGGATGCCGGCGTTGTTGACGAGCGCGTCGAGGCGGTCGACCGCCGCGGCGGCCGCGGCGACGCTCGCGCCGTCGGTGACGTCGAGCGCGAGGGCTCGCCCGCCCACCTCGGCAGCCACCTGGGTCGCGCGCTCCAGGCTCCGCCCGGTGACCCACACGTCCCAGCCGGCCTCGACCAGCTGGGCGGCGGCACTGCGGCCGATCCCCGACGTCGCTCCCGTGATCAGAACGCTGCGTCCGACCATGTCCATCCTCCGTCTCGGCAACGATGCGGAGGAACCTCCGCTTCGTTCAGGCCACACCCAAAGCGGAGGACCCTCTGGTACGGGCAGGGTTCACAGGGTCGAGCGTTGGTGACGCCAGTCCGGCGGGGTTCTAATGGACGGCGTGCCTCCGGAGCCGCAGGTGCGCGCCCAGGTGGCCGAGTCGTGGTTCCGCTCGGCCGCCGCCGGCGTTCGTGTGGAGTCCGTTGACGCGCCGATCACCCTGCCGACCGGCGCGCTGCGCGACTACCGCGAGGCCCACCCGCTGGCCCAGGTGTTCCCCTTGCTCGACGACGTCCTCGGACAGGCCGCGCGGGACTCCGACGCGATCATGGCCGTCGCCGACGCGGCCGGACAGCTGCTGTGGGTCTGCGGCTCGCCGAGCACCCTGCGCCAGGCGGAGGCCATGGGCTTCGTCGAGGGCAGCAACTGGGACGAGCGGATGGCCGGCACCAACGCTCCGGGCCTTGCCCTGGCCCTGGACTCCTCGACCCAGGTCATCGGTGCCGAGCACTTCCGTCAAGTGGCGCAACGGTGGAGCTGTGCGGCGACGCCCATCCACGACCCCGTGACCCAGGCGTTGCTCGGCGTGCTCGACATCACTGGAGGCGCCGACGTCGTCGGCCCGCAGACCAGTGCCCTGGTCCGCGCCGCGGCCCGGCTCGCCGAGTCCGAGCTTGCGCGCGAGGGACTGACCCGCAGCGCGCAGGACATCGAGTCGTCGCCCGGCCACCTGCGGGTGCACCTGGAATCCCTCGGGAGATCGCACTCGCTGCTGACGATCGTGGACGAGCGCGGCCGGCCGCACCGGATCAGCCTCAGCCCCCGGCACAGCGAGATCATGCTGCTGCTGGCATCGGCCCCGCACGGGCTGTCCGGGGACGAGCTCGCGGTGCTGCTGTACCCCGAGGACAGCACCACCTCGACCCTGCGAGCCGAGATGAACCGGCTCCGGCACCTGCTCGGTGACGAGCTGCTCGCGTCGCGCCCCTACCGGCTGTCGGCCGAGATCTCGGCCGACTGGATGGAGGTCGACGCCCGGCTCGCCCTGGGCGACGATGCGGCTGCGCTGCGCCGGTACCGCGGACCGCTGCTCCCGGCGTCGGTCGCGCCCGGGGTCGTGCGGCTGCGGGAGAACCTGGACGCGTCGCTCCGGCAGGCCGTGCTCAGCTCCCGCGAGCCGGACCTGATGTCCACCTGGACGCGTTCGGCGTGGGGCGCGGACGACTACGAGATGTGGCAAACCCAGCTCTGTGCGCTCGGCCCGTCCTCTCCGCTGCGGCCGCTCGCGGCGGGGCAGCTGGCGCGGCTCGACCGCCAGCTCGGCCTCGCCGCATCGGCCGGGGGTCGTCGCCAACGCGCCTGACCTGGTGCGCAACGTCGTTGCAACAAAGGCGGACCTAACCTCGAGCCCGCAAGCGACAACGACGTCCTAGGGAGCACCACCATGAAGTACGTCCCTCCGGGCCAGCCCGGCAGCATCGTCTCCGTCGAACCCCGCTACGAGAACTTCATCGGCGGCAAGTGGATCGCCCCCACCCACGGCAAGTACCGGGTCGACCTCACCCCCGCGACCGCCCGTCCGATCACCGAGGTGGCCGACTCCACCCCCGAGGACGTCGAGCTCGCCCTGGACGCCGCGCACGCCGCCAAGGACTCGTGGGGCGAGACCACCGGTGCTCAGCGCGCCGCGGTGCTCAACGCGATCGCCGACCTCGTCGAGGCGAGCAAGGAGATGCTCGCCGTCGCCGAGAGCTGGGAGAACGGCAAGCCCGTGCGGGAGACGCTCAACGCGGACATCCCGCTGGTCATCGACCACTTCCGCTACTTCGCCGCGGCGGCGCGTGCGGAGGAGGGCACCACGACCGAGATCGACAAGGACACCGTCGCGTACCACTTCCGCGAGCCGCTGGGCGTCGTCGGCCAGATCATCCCGTTCAACTTCCCGCTGCTGATGGCGGCCTGGAAGCTCGCGCCCGCGCTCGCGGCCGGCAACTGCGTCGTCCTCAAGCCCGCCTCGCCGACCCCGTGGTCGATCCTCAAGCTGATGGAGGTCATCTCCGACGCCGTCCCGGCCGGCGTCATCAACGTCGTCACCGGGCCCGGCGCCGAGATCGGCAAGGCGCTGGCGACCAACCCGCGGATCGCCAAGATCGCGTTCACCGGCGAGACGGTCACCGGCCGGCTGATCATGCAGTACGCGGCCCAGAGCCTGATCCCGTCCACCACGGAGCTGGGCGGCAAGTCGCCCAACATCTTCTTCGCGGACGTCATGGACCACGACGACGACTTCCTCGACAAGGCGGTCGAGGGCCTCGTGCTCTACGCCTTCAACAAGGGCGAGGTGTGCACCTGCCCGTCGCGGGCCCTGATCCACGAGAGCATCTACGACGCGTTCATGGCACGCTGCCTCGCGCGGATCGCCGCGATCAAGCAGGGCGACCCGCTGGACACCGAGACGATGATCGGCCCGCAGGTCTCCAAGCAGCAGATCGAGAAGATCGCCTCGTACGTCGAGATCGGCCGCGGCGAGGGGTGCGAGGTGCTCATCGGCGGCCACCGGGCCACCGTGGACGACGAGCACGCCGACGGCTACTACTTCGAGCCGACGGTCCTCAAGGGCGACAACAAGATGCGGGTGTTCCAGGAGGAGATCTTCGGCCCCGTGCTCGCGGTCACCACGTTCAAGACCGACGAGGAGGCGCTGGAGATCGCCAACGACACCCTGTACGGGCTGGGCGCCGGCGTCTGGACGCGGGACGGCAACCGCGCCTACACGATGGGCCGGAAGATCAAGGCCGGCCGCGTCTGGACCAACTGCTACCACGCCTACCCGGCCGGAGCCGCGTTCGGTGGCTACAAGATCTCCGGCGTCGGCCGCGAGAACCACCGGATGATGCTCGACCACTACAGCCAGACGAAGAACCTCCTCGTCAGCTACTCCGACCAGCCGCTCGGCTTCTTCTAGGCCATGCCCGAGTCGGCCGCGTCACGCATCACGGCCACCCCGGCGGCGCGCGAGGCGATCGCTCGCCTCCGCGCCGCCCGCGGGGAGCCGGTGATGTTCGTCCAGTCCGGGGGCTGCTGCGCCGGCAGCGTCCCCATGTGCTTCCCGTTGGGGGAGCTCATCGTCGGCAGCCTCGACGTGCTGCTCGGCGAGGTCGACGGCTGCCCGTTCTACATCGACAGGCGGCTGGACGAGGCCTGGCACCAGGACGTCTTCGTGCTCGACGTCGCGGAGGGCGAGCCGGAGGACTTCTCGCTGGGAGCCGGGCCCGACCTGCACTTCGTCACGGTGTCCGACGCCTGCCGGATGCCGTAGCGGTCCCGGCCCTCGGACCCCGGTCGCTCGCCTGCGACGTCAGGCCAGCGACCGGATCCGCACCACCAGCACCGACCCGAGCACGCTGACGACGGCCGCCAGGATGTACAGCCCGCGGTACCCGAGGCCGACGGCCAGCACGCCCGCCGCGAAGGCCGGCGCGAGCACCTGCGGCATCGCGTTGGCGATGTTGATGACGCCGAGGTCCTTGCCGCGGTCGCGCGCCGCGGGCAGCACCTGGGTGATCATCGCGAAGTCGACCGCCTGGTAGGCGCCGAACCCGATGCCGAGGACCACGGCGGCCGCGTAGGCGGCGGCCGTGGTCGGGACCAGCGCGAACAGCAGCAGCGCCGCGGCGGTGATCATCCCGGACCAGATGACGAACACCTTGCGCCGGCCCACCCGGTCGGACCACCGGCCGCCGACGATCGCGGTGACCACCGTGACCGCGCCGTACACGGCGGTGAGCCGGAACACGCCGGTCGCGGCCTCGTCCTCGGACAGGCCGACCGCGTCCGTCAGGTAGTACAGGAGGTAGAGGATGAGGAACGCGTTACCGAGGTTCATGAGGAACCGCGTGATCCAGGCCCACCCGTAGTCCGGGTAGCGCCGCGGCGAGACCCAGAAGCCGCGCCAGAACCGGCCCCAGTCGAACGGTGGGCGCAGCTCGACAGGCAGGGCGATGTCGTGCGAGCGCAGCGAGTACGGCACCGTAGTCACGACGAGGACCGCGGCGATCGTGAGGTAGCCGACGGCGATGCTGCCCGTCGCCGCGGCGATCCCGGAGCCGACGACGACCCCGGCGGTCTGCGCGATCGAGACCACGCCCCCGACCGTGGCGCGCTCCCGCGTCGGGACCTGGTCGGGGACCGAGGCGGTGATCGCGGCCAGCATCGCGTTGAGCGCGGCCTGCGCGAGTGCCCAGCCGACCACCATCAGCCAGATGCTGTGCGCCACCGAGAGCACGAGCATCGCGACTGCGCCGCCGGCCGCGCCGCCGACGACCCAGGGCAGCCGGCGGCCGACGCGCAGCGTCGTGCGGTCGGAGAACGCGCCCCAGATGGGGTTCGACGCCATCGAGACGGCTGCGCCGATGCCCGTGACCAGCGACAGCACCGCCGCTTTGTGGTCCGGCGAGATCGCCGCCGCCTGTTCGGCGAGCAGCACCTGGATCGGGCCGAAGAAGCCCGACCACAGGCCGATGCTGGCGAGGACGACCCACGCCACCCAGAGCTTCGACGTCCGCTCCGTGGGCTCCGCGAGGGCGCGGTGGAGCGGGGCGCCGGGCGGGGTGACCGGCGGGATGATCGGCGGAACGAGCGGCGTGGTCACGGCCGGACCGCGTGGTGCTGGCGGACGAGGTCCGCGTACCAGTCGAACGACCGCTTCGGCGTGCGGACCAGCGTGTCGAAGTCCACGTGGACGAGCCCGAACCGCTGCGTGTAGCCGTGGGCCCACTCGAAGTTGTCCATGAGCGACCAGCAGTAGTACCCGCGCACGTCGACGCCACGGGCCACCGCGTCCGCGACGGCCCGCACGTGGGCGTCGAGGTAGTCGATGCGCGCCTGGTCGTCGACCACGCCGTGCTCGTCGGGCCCGTCGTTGAACGAGCAACCACCCTCGGTGATGACGATCGGCGGCATCCCCGGGTACCGCTCGCGGAAGTCCACGAGCAGGTCGGTGAGGCCCGACGGGACGATCGGCCAGCCGAAGCCCGTCGTCGGGAAGCCGGTGAGGTCGGCGTACTCGAACGGGATCGGCGAACCGGCGGGGGCGGCCCGCACGCCCATCGGGTTGTAGTAGTTGAGGCCGTAGAAGTCGAGCGGCTGCGAGATCAGCGCGAGGTCGTCGGCGACCGGGCCCGGCATGGCGTCGAGGAAGGCGTCGGGGTAGCGCCCCAGCAGGATCGGGTCGGCGAAGAGCCGGTTCCACAGCAGGTCGAGGTAGCCCGCGGCGGTGGTGTCCGCCTCGTCGTCGGCCAGCGGCCAGACCGGCATGTGGTTGGTCGCGGTGCCGACCTGGCCGGAGGCGTGGGCGCGCAGGGCCTGGACCGCCAGGCCGTGGCCGAGGAGCAGGTGGTGCGCGGCCGGGAGCGCGCCGAACAGCAGGCCGCGCGCCGGGGCGAGCTCCGTCAGCGCGTAGCCGCTCATCGTCACGACGTTCGGCTCGTTGACCGGGCACCAGTGGGCGACGCGGTCGCCGAGCCGCTCGGCGACCACGCCGGCGTAGTCGCCGAACCGCAGCGCGGTGTCGCGGTTGAGCCAGCCGCCGGCATCCTCCAGCGCCTGCAGCAGGTCCCAGTGGTAGAGCGTCGCCATCGGCTGCACCCCGGCCCCGAGGAGGGCGTCGACGAGCCGGTCGTAGAACGCCAGCCCGGCCTCGTTGACGGCGCCGGACCCGGTCGGCTGGATCCGTGGCCACGCGATGGAGAACCGGTAGCCGTCCGCACCCAGCCGACGCAGCAGCTCCACGTCCTCGCGCCACCGGTGGTAGTGGTCGCACGCGACGTCGCCGGTGCTGCCGTCGACGATCCGGCCGGGCTGCGCGGTGAACGTGTCCCAGATGCTCCGGCCCTTGCCGTCCTCGACCGCGGCGCCCTCGATCTGGTAGGACGCGGTGCTCGTGCCGAAGCGGAAGTCCGGCGGGAGGCCGGCGGCTGCGGACGAAGGTGCGCTGGTCACGGGCTCAGCTCCTGTCACTCGTCGACCGTCACCGTTGACGGTCGAGGCGAGCGTAGGGCGACGGCACCCGGCGGACCAGTGCCGCCGCGGTGACGGCCCGGAGGGGACGAGCGTGCCGTCCGGGAGGACGTGCCGGGCGCCGACCTCACACGGGAGGGCGCGCCGGGCGCCCCCCGGACCGGGGCGGTCGGCCGTTCCACCCCGGCTCGGCGCCCGACCCCACCGAACGGCGCCGGCGGGACTCCACCGCCACCATCACCAGGACGCCGACCGCGAACAGCAGGCTCATCACGCCGTCGCCATACCCGAGACCGCCGACGCCGGACGGCTTGCCCGTCCAGTCCGCCACCGACGCGCCGAGCGGGCGGGTCAGCACGTAGGCGATCCAGAAGCTCGCCACCGGGCCCCAGTGCCACCACCGGTAGCCGGCGGCAGGCACGCAGATCGCGATCGCGAAGGCGGCGACCGAGCCGGCGTAGCCCAGGTGCCACGTGATCGCCGACAGGTCGCCGACCGCGGTGCCGGTCGCGAACGTCGCACTGACGGCTGCCCAGTAGAACAGCTCGCGGCGCCACGTCGTCACGCCGTGCATCGCGAGCGTGCCCTCCACCCGCCACCAGGTCCAGAAGACCGCTGCCAGGAGCAACGCGTAGCCGATGCTGGAGTACAGGTAGGGCACCTTGAGCACGACGTGCACCACGTCGGCCGCCATGGTGCCGAAGACACCGACCATCACCACGGCGAACCAGTACGCCCAGGGGCGGTACCGGCCCTGGCGCAGCTGCACGGCCAGTGCGACGACGAACACGACGAAGGCACCGAGCACGGCAAGCACCGGGTCGACGGCCTGCACCAGGTAGTCGGACGTCGACTCGCCGAGCGCGGTCGACAGACCCTTGATCACCCAGAAGGTCGCGGTGATCTCCGCGACGCGGACCGCGGTCGATGACGTGGCGGGCAGCAGGCGCAGGCTCGACGGCACCCGCGCATGGTCCGCCCACAGCCTGGGCAGATCCTGTGAGGCCTGCGTCGAGGTGGCGCACGTCCGCCGCCCGGCGCGGGAGGCGTCGGGGCGTCGTGCCGGAAAGAGGGTGTGCATTGTCGGTGGGGGAACCTAGCCTGGCAGCGACTCGTTCAAGCCCCGGCCTGTGAGCCGGCTGTGCCGCTCGACCACAACCTCACACCAGCCCACTTCCGGGGGAGACCTGCGTGCTGCGACGACTGCTCTGGCGCTACCTGCGCCCCTACCGATGGCTGCTGGTCGGGGTGCTGGTGTTCCAGTTCGCCTCCGCCATGGCGATGCTCTACCTGCCCAGCCTGAACGCGGACATCATCGACAAGGGCGTGTCCCGCGGCGACACCGGCTACATCTGGCGCACCGGCGGCTTCATGCTGGCGGTCTCGCTCGGCCAGATCGTCGCCGCGATCGTCGCCACCTACCTGGCCGCCCGGGCGGCGATGCAGGCCGGGCGGGACATCCGCGACGAGGTCTACGACCGTGTCAGCGGGTTCTCCGAGCGGGAGATCTCCCAGTTCGGGGCCGGTTCCCTCATCACGCGGAACACCAACGACGTCCAGCAGGTGCAGATGCTGGCGATGATGGGCTCGACGATGCTGGTCAGCGCGCCGCTGCTGGCCATCGGCGGCATCATCATGGCGCTGCGCCAGGACGTCGGGCTGTCGTGGATCATCGGGGTGTCGGTCCCGGCGCTGCTCGTCATCGCCGGCCTGGTGATCGGCCGGATGGTGCCGCTGTTCCGGTCCTACCAGGTCAAGCTCGACGCGGTGAACCGCGTGATGCGCGAGCAGCTGACCGGCGTGCGAGTGGTCCGCGCGTTCGTCCGCGAGGTGATCGAGGCCGAGCGGTTCCGGGTCGCGAACACCGACATCATGGTCGTCGGGCGCAAGGTCGGCTCGCTCTTCGTCGCCCTGTTCCCCCTGGTCATGCTGGTGCTCAACGTCACGATCATCGGCGTGATCTGGTTCGGCGCCATCGAGGTCGACGCCGGCGCGGTGCAGATCGGCACCCTGCTGGCCTTCATGCAGTACGTCGGCCAGATCCTCATGGGCGTCCTCATGGCGTCGTTCATGACCGTGATGATCCCGAGGGCCGCCGTCTCCGCCGAGCGGATCTCCGAGGTGCTGGCGA
The DNA here is from genome assembly GCA_021793675.1 of Actinomycetes bacterium. Lineage (GTDB taxonomy): Bacteria > Actinomycetota > Actinomycetes > Actinomycetales > Cellulomonadaceae > Cellulomonas. The sequence continues at coordinate 15,179 of JAJYSG010000014.1, forward strand.
GCCGGTCGACCCTCGTCGAGGCCACCCATCCGGTGGCCGAGCAGCCGCGTCCGGGAGAGATCGTCTTCGACGACGTGACGTTCTCCTACCCCGAGGCGGAGCACCCGGTGCTGGCGGGCATCAGCTTCACGGTCGAGCCCGGGCAGACGATCGCGCTCATCGGCTCCACCGGTGCGGGCAAGACGACCCTGGTCTCACTCATCCCCCGCCTCGTCGACACCACCGGCGGGACCGTCCGCGTCGGCGGCGTCGACGTGCGCGACCTGGACATGGAGCGGCTGTGGTCCGGCATCGGACTGGTGCCGCAACGTCCGTTCCTGTTCGCCGGCACGGTCGCGTCGAACCTGCGGCTCGGCCGGGAGGACGCCGACGACGGCGAGCTGTGGGAGGCGCTGGCGATCGCCCAGGCAAGCGACTTCGTCTCCCAGATGGAGGGCGGCCTCGACGCCCGCATCGCCCAGGGCGGCACCAACGTCTCCGGTGGGCAGCGGCAGCGCCTGGCGATCGCGCGCGCGGTGCTGCGCCGCCCGGCCGTGCTGATCTTCGACGACTCGTTCTCCGCGCTCGACCTCGTCACCGACGCCCGGCTGCGGCAGGCGCTGTGGCGTGAGCTGCCCGAGGTCACCAAGGTGGTCGTCGCCCAACGCGTCTCGACCGTCACGGACGCGGACGTCATCCTCGTCCTCGAGGACGGCCGCATCGCCGGCCTCGGCACGCACGCCGAGCTGCTGGCGACCAACGAGACCTACCGCGAGATCGCGGAGTCCCAGCTCGCCGTGGAGGCCGGCTCATGAGCGACCCGACACTGACGGACGACGAGAAGCTCGAGGCGGAGCTCGGCGAGCAGGCGCGCATCGCCTCCGACACCTGGGGCAGCGTCGCACCCGGCAAGGCCGACAACTTCAAGCAGTCGTTCGGGCGGCTGCTCGGGCTGCTCGGCCCCTACAAGCTGGCGCTCGTCGTCGTGACCCTCATGGGGACGGCGGGCGTGGCGCTCACGGTCGTCGCCCCGAAGATCCTCGGCAAGGCGACCGACGTGGTGTTCGCCGGATTCGTCTCCCGCCTGCCGGTGTGGCACGGCGCCACGTCGCAGGCGCAAGCGGTCGCCGGGCTGCGTGCGGCGGGCCAGGGCCAGCTCGCGGACGTGGTCGCGGCGCTCGACCACTTCGTGCCCGGGGCGGGCGTCGACTTCAACCGGCTGGGCCGGCTGCTGCTCGTCGTGCTGGCCCTCTACGTCGCGGGCGCGCTGCTGACCTGGGGACAGGGCTTCATCATCAACATCGTCATGGTCAAGGCCATGTGGCGGCTGCGCGAGCAGGTCGAGGCCAAGATCAACCGGCTGCCGCTGGCGTACTTCGACCGGGTGCAGCGTGGCGAGCTCATCTCCCGGGTGACCAACGACATCGACAACATCACGCAGACCATGCAGCAGTCGCTGTCGGGGGCGCTGACCGCGGTCCTCACGGTGCTGGGCGTGCTGGTGATGATGTTCTCGATCTCCTGGAAGCTGGCGCTGGTCGCGCTCGTCTCGCTGCCGCTGATGGGCGTGATCTTCGGGATCATCGGGCCGAAGTCGCAGCAGGCGTTCGGCATCCAGTGGCGCAAGGTCGGCCGGCTCAACGCCCGGGTCGAGGAGTCCTTCTCGGGGCACGCCCTGGTCAAGGTGTTCGGCCGGCGGCGCGACTTCCACGCCCGGTTCCGGGCCGACAACCAGGAGCTGTACCAGGCGTCGTTCCGGGCGCAGTTCCTGTCCGGGATCATCTGGCCGGGCATGTCCTTCGTCGGCAACCTCACGTACGTCGGCATCGCGGTGCTCGGCGGCCTCATGGTGGCGAACGGGACCATGCGGCTGGGCAGCATCCAGGCGTTCATCCAGTACGCCCAGATGTTCTCCCAGCCGCTGTCGCAGCTCGGCGGGATGGCCGCGGTGGTGCAGTCCGGGACGGCGTCCGCCGAGCGGGTGTTCCAGCTGCTGGACGAGGTCGAGCAGAGCTCCGACCCGGCCGACGCACCCGCCCCGGCGCAGGGCGACGGCACCATCGAGTTCGAGCACGTCGCGTTCTCGTACTCACCGGACAAGCCGCTCATCACCGACCTGTCGTTCACGGTCCGGCCGGGCGAGACCGTCGCGATCGTCGGGCCGACGGGCGCGGGCAAGACGACCCTGGTCAACCTGCTCATGAGGTTCTACGAGCTGGACGGCGGCCGCATCCTCGTCGACGGCCAGGACATCGCGACGCTGAGCCGTCACGACGCCCGGGCCCGCACCGGGATGGTGCTGCAGGACACGTGGCTGTTCGCCGGCACCATCCGGGAGAACATCCGCTACGGCCGCCAGTCCGCGACCGACGAGGAGGTGCTGGCGGCCGCCCGTGCCACCTACGTCGACCGCTTCGTCCACTCGCTGCCGCACGGCTACGACACCGTCCTCGAGGAGGACGCCGCGAACCTGTCCGCCGGCGAGCGTCAGCTCGTCACCATCGCGCGCGCGTTCGTCGCGCAGCCGTCGGTGCTGATCCTCGACGAGGCCACCTCGTCGGTGGACACCCGCACGGAGCGGCTGCTGCAGCACGCCATGGCGACGCTGCGACGGGGACGGACGTCGTTCGTCATCGCCCACCGGTTGTCCACGATCCGCGACGCGCACCTCATCCTCGTCATGGAGCACGGCGCGATCGTCGAGCAGGGCACCCACGCCGAGCTCATCGAGGCCCGCGGCGCCTACTACCGGCTGTACCAGTCCCAGTTCGCCGGAGCACTGGTCGGCGACGAGGCATGACGCGCGTGGCGCGCGCCGCCCCGGCCGGGTGGTGCGCGCCGAGCCGCGCCACGGTCGGGTGGTGCGCGCCGAGCCGCCCGGCGTCAGGAGTCGAGCAGCGCGAGGACGGGCGCGAGCGCCTGGATCGACTCGGCGGTGATCGGGTCCAGCACCAGCTGGACCTCCGTGATGCCGGCGGCCGCGTAGCCGCGCAGCCCGGCCGCGATCTGCTCCGCGGAACCGGTGAGCGGCGCGACGTGCTGCGACTCTGCGGTGTCGCCCATCGTCCGGCCGCTGCCGCCGGGCAGCTGCACGAGCACGGCGACCGTGCGCGCCACCTCGTCGGCCGGCCGGGCCGCGGCCTGCAGCGCCGCGTCCAACGAGGTGCCCGCCGCCACGGCACCGGCGACCGTGTTGCCGGTGTCCGCGTACCAGGCGTTCCACGCGTCGACATGAGGCACGGTGGCGGCCAGCATGCGCGGCCCGATCGACCCGACCATCAGGGGCGGCCCGCCAGGCGTCGGACCGCGCGGCACCAGCTCGGCGTCCCGCGCCGTGTAGTAGCGCCCGACGAGGTCCACGCGGCCGTCGCGCAACAGTGTGCGGATGATGGTGAACGCCTCCTCGAACCGCGCGATCCGGTGGTCGAACGGCGCCCCGAGCGCGGCGAACTCGACGGGGTTCCACCCGGCGCCGAGAGCGAGCACGAACCGCCCGTCGCTGATCTCGTCGAGGGTCGACGCCTGCTTGGCCAGCAGGAACGGGCTGCGGAACGCCGTCGCGGCGACGAGCGGCCCGAGCGTCACCCGCGACGTGACGCCGGCGAGCGCGGCCAGCAGGGTCCATGCCTCCCACGGGCCACGCGTCGAGCCGTCGTCGAACCGGTAGAGCAGGTGGTCACCCACCCACAGCGAGTCGAGGCCGACGTCCTCGGCACGGCGCGCCATGTCGAGCAGCGCCGGCCAGCGCACGTCGCGCTCGACCTCCGGCAGCTGGACGCCCACGCGCAGCGGCCGGTGCGGGGACGCGGTGGACCGGTGCGGGTAACCAGGCTCGTGCGGCACACCCCGAACCTAACCGCTGGCCAGGTGGCCGGCCGACCCACCCCGCGCGGCACCATCTCCTGGCGGCGACGAGACCAGCGGCCCGTGCCTCACCGGCGTTGGTCTCGCCGGGCCGCCCGATCTCCCAACGCCGGCGTCCTGCGAGCGCCGCCGTCCTGCGAGCACTGCCGTCCTGCGAGCACATCGCCACCGGCCGGGACGTTGTACCTGGTGCGGGACGCGGCCGCAGGTGGTCCACTTCGGACATGGCCCGCCTGCCTCGTCCGTCGGACCTGCTCCCTCGTCCGAACGAGCTCCTCCCGCCGCCGCCGCCCAGGCCGCCGCGGCGCACGGTGGTGGCGGCGCTCGCCTTCACCGCCGGTGCGAGCCTGCCCCTGCTGCGGACCTGGATGCTGACGTTCGGCTCCACCGAGGACGAGCTGGACGCCACGCTGCCGGGCGACGCCCTGCTCGCCAAGGTCGATCTCGTCGCCACCCGCACGGTCGGCATCGCCGCCCCGCCGGTCGCGGTGTGGCCGTGGATCGCCCAGATCGGCCAGGGCCGGGGCGGCTTCTACTCGTACGACGAGCTGGAGAACCTCGTCGGCTGCGACATCCACTCTGCGGACCGCATCGTCGCCGAGCTGCAGGGCCTCGCCGCCGGGGACGAGGTCCGCCTCGCCCCGCAGGTCGCCCTGACCGCCGCCGTGGTGGAACCGGGCCGGGCCCTCGTGCTGCGCGGTGCCGCCGCCCCCGGGCAGGCGCCGCCGCCGTACGACTTCACGTGGGCCTTCGTGCTGCGCCCCGGTCGTGACGGCGGGACGCGTCTCGTGGTCCGCGAGCGCTACCGGTACACGGCGGGCTGGGCACGCCTGATGGTGGAACCGGTGAGCCTCATCAGCTGGGTGATGAGCCAGAAGATGCTGCGCGGCATCCGCGACCGCGCTGAGGCCGCCTACCGGTGGTCGCCCCCTCCGGAGGGCTGAACCTGGCGCACGGTCCGGTGGTCACCACCGCCGGAGGGCCGCGTCCAGCGCGCGGTGCGCCGCCTCGTCGGCCAGGCCCAGCTGGCGCACGACGAGCGCGAGGGCGTCCGCCGCGTCGGCCAGGTCGGAGTGGCCCAGGCCGACGCGCCGCGCCGCCTGCTGCACCACCGTGCCGTGCCGCCCCGCCGTGCGCACCAGCCCGTCCCGGGCCAGCTGCTCGTAGACCTTGTTGACGGTGCCGCGGGCGATGCCGAGGTCGGTGGCCAGGTGCCGGATCGGCGGCAGCGTCGCGCCGGGCGCCAGCTGGCCGGACACGATGAGCCGCTCGATCTGAGCGCGCAGCTGCTCGAAGACCGGGACGGGCGAGGCCGCGTCGACGTGGACGATCACGTGGGCCGGCGCCAGGAGTACGGCGGCCGCGGCGCCGCGCGGTGCGTGTAGACCCAGGCGGCGACGAACCCCGCCAGCCAGACGAGCCACCGCAGGGCCGCGGGCAGGCCGCCCGGCACGGGCACCGATGCCACGACGCCCGTGATCACCAGGAGCGCCGCCGCCAGCTGCAGGTTCGCCACGCTCCGGCCGGCGAACGCCCGGATCCTCGCGTCGAGCTCGCGAGCGCGGAAGGACAGCACCGGGCGCCGCCGGCCGACGATCCGTGCGCGCGTCGCCTCGGCCAGACCCGTGACGAGCGCGCCGCCCGCGACGAGCAGCAGGGTCGCCGAGTCCTGGACCTGCAGGCTGATCGCCGTGGCGCCGAGCGCCGCCGCCAGGAGCAGCCCGCGCGCCGTCCACACGACCCCGGGCAGCGGCGCCGGGTCGCGGGGCTCGAGCGAGGCGACGGCCGCGCCCGCGCGGGGGCCCAACCGGTAGGACTCTGCGACCAGGGCGCCGACGAGCACGCCCGCGATGCCGCCGAACAGCAGCGCGGAGAAGCTGACGGACCCCTGGTAGCGGAAGGCGGCGACGGCGGTGGCGACGACGCCGACCAGGCCGCCCGCCGTCCGGTGGCGCCGGTGGCGGGCGAGATACCGGCGGACGACCTCGGCCTCGTCGTCCGGCACCGTCCCCGAGCCGGCGAGCCAGGCGATGTCGCGCTCCCGCGGTGTCGTGCCGCCACGCCACACCGCGACGACGAGGACGACGAGGACGAGCAGGGTGAGCACCAGGAGCACCCTCGCGAACAGCAGCACCTCAAGGCTCCCTTCCCGTTTGACCCATTGGCATAGTACGTTGTGCCAATGAGTCAGGCAACGGCGGATCCGACCCTCGAGGCTCTGGTGCCCCGAGGGTCCCGCTGGCGGGGCGTGGCCTTCGTCGTGCTCGCGCTCGCCGTCCTCGGAGGGGCCTGGGTGGTCCCCGCGCTGGTGCGGCCGACGATCGTCGGCAACGGCTCGGCGGCGGGCACCGAGTTCCCCGCCGAGCACCGCGAGCTCGTGCTGGCCAACATCGCCCCGCACGGGTGGGGCGGTGTCACCGTGGTCCGGATCGACGACGTGCCCGGCGCGCACGTCGTCGGCGCGTGGGCCGTCGAAGGCGACGCGCTCGGCAACGTGCCGGTCGCCGATGTCGCCTCAGCCGACTACCTCACGAAGCGGCTCGGATTGACCGATGCCGACCGGCTGCCGCGCGCGCTGGCGTCGGGCGGGCCCGCGACGCTCGTCGTGCTGTGGCAGATCGACAGCTGCCAGACGGCCGCACGGGGCGGCGCGGACAGCACCCCGGTCCACCTGCGGGGCCCGCTCGCCACGGCCCGCGTCGAGACCGTCCCGGCCTCGCCGATGCTCTCGTCCGGCGGCTGGAGCGACGGGACGCCGTGCCAGCCATAGCCCGCCCCGCCACCTCTCCGCCTTCGGGCGGCGCGGCAGTCATCCCGTCGTCGGAAGCAGCCGGCCGGAGCTTCGCCCTAGACTCCCCTCCGTGATCTTCAAGGCTGTGGGGGACGGCCGGCCCTATCCGGACCACGGGCTGACGACGGCCAAGCAGTGGGCCGACGTGCCGCCGCGGCAGGTCAGGCTGGACGAGCTGGTGACCACGAAGCGAACGCTGGACCTCGACGCGTTGCTCGCCGACGACTCGACGTTCTACGGCGACCTCTTCGCCCACGTGGTGCAGTATCGGGGAGTGCTGTACCTCGAGGACGGCCTGCACCGTGCCGTTCGTGCCGCCCTCCAGCAGCGCCCGACCCTCCACGCGCGAGTGCTGGTGATCGAGTGAGCGAAGCGGAGCGCGCCCGGAAGCTGCGCCGGCGCCACATGCACGAGCGCCAGGCCGTCATCTTCGGTGTGCTCCTGTCGTTCCTCGCGCTCTCCTTCGTCACCGCCGCCGCGATCTACACCGGCAACCTCAACATCCCGCTCTTCAGCAGGGCGTTCACGGTCAAGCCCTCGCCGACCGCGACCCACGACCCGCAGCCGTGCCCGCCCGCCGGTGCGCTGCCGGTCCCCGCGGGGAACATCACGGTGAACGTCTACAACGGCACCAACGCCACGGGCCTGGCGAAGTCGACGGGAGACGCGCTGACGCAGCTCGGCTTCAAGGTGAAGGGCGAGGCGAACGCGATCGCCTCCTACACCGGCACGGCGCGCATCTCGTTCGGCATCCAGGGCATCGCGCAGGCGTACACGCTGGCGGCGCACGTGGACAACCCCGAGTTCCAGCTCGACACGCGGCAGGACACGTCCGTCGACATCACGCTCGGCGACAAGTTCCTCTCGCTCAAGGCGACGGACAAGGTCAAGCTCGACCCCAAGACGCCGTTCGCGCCACCGCCCGGGTGCATCCCGTACAACCAGCTGGTGACGGCCCCGCCGGCGAGCTCCGCGCCGACCCCGACGTCCTGACCTCGGCCAACGACCTCGTGCCGACCGCCGGCACGCCGCCGACCTCGTCCCGACCGCCGGCACGGCCGACCTCGACCAGCCCCCGGCGCGTCCACCTCGTTCTTCCCCGAACGGCGCCAGGGTGCCCTGCGGCGCCGGCGTCGCGCACGGTGCCTTGCGCCCACCGACGCACCGTCGCCGCCTCCACCCCCCGACGACAGCGGCCGGCCGCGCCCCGGAGGGCCCGACCGGCCGCGCGCCGTGCGGGGTGCGGGGTGCGTCAGTGGTGCACGACCGCCGGCTCCTCGCCACCCGGCACCGAGGCCGGCGTCGCGGGCTCCTGACCGGTGCCGCGCCACGCGGCGATGGCCCGCATCACGTGGTAGATGACGATCGCGGCGGCGGTGCCGAGCGCGATCCCGGTGAACGAGAGGTTGCCCGAGGTCCACGTGTAGTTCGCGATGCCGACGACGAGCGGGATCGCGGCCGTGGTGAGGTTGACCGGGTTGGAGAAGTCCACCTTGTTCTGGAGCCAGATCCGGGCGCCGAGCAGGCCGATCATGCCGTAGAGCATGGTCGCCGCCCCGCCGAGCACCCCGGCCGGGACGGTGGCCACCGCGGCGCCGAACTTGGGGCACATCGACAGCACGAGGGCGCCGACGCCGGCCACCCAGTACGCCGCGGTCGAGTAGACGCGGGTCGCCGCCATGACGCCGATGTTCTCCGCGTAGGTCGTCGTGCCGGAGCCGCCGCCCAGGCCGGCGAGCGTGGTGGCCAGGCCGTCCGAGAACAGCGCGCGGCCCATGACGGGGTTGAGGTCGTGGCCGGTCATGGCGGACACGGACTTCACGTGCCCGATGTTCTCGGCGATGAGGACGATGACGACGGGGAGGAACACGGCCCACACGGAGGGCTTGATGGACGGCGCGACGAAGTTCGGCAGCCCCACCCAGGCGGCCTTGGAGATCGCCGAGTAGTCCACCTCGCCCTGGACCGCGGCCACGACGTAGCCGACGACCACGCCGAGGAGGATCGACAGACGCCCGAGGATCCCCCGGAACAGCACGGTGATGAGGATGATCGAGCCCAGCGTGACGACGGCGGTGACCGGCGCGGTCTTGAAGTTGTTCCAGGCCGAGGGTGCGAGGTTCAGGCCGATGAGCGCGACGATCGTGCCGGTGACCACGGGCGGCATGACGACGTCGATCCAGTGCGCGCCCGCGACGTGCACCACGACGCCGACCACCATGAGCAGCACGCCGGTGACGAGGATGCCGCCGACGGCCGCCGACTGACCGCCCTGCTGCACCGCCACCCCGATCGGGGCGATGAACGCGAACGACGAGCCCAGGTAGCTGGGCAGCCGGTTCCCGGTGATGACGAGGAAGAGGATCGTGCCGACGGCCGAGAAGAACAGGGTGGTCGACGGCGAGAAGTGCGTGATGAGCGGGACGAGGAACGTCGCGCCGAACATCGCGACGATGTGCTGCAGGCCGATGCCGACCGTGCGTGGCCAGGTCAGTCGTTCGTCGGGCGCGACCACGTCGCCGGGGGGCACCGAGCGCCCCGTCCCGTGCAGCCGCCAGCCCCATCGGAACCCCGCCATGAGTCCTCCTCGCGCCCGTCTTCACAATCCCCGCACCGGGGCTGCACGAACCTTACTGATCCTGTGTTTCGCGGAGTCGTCTCCACCCAGGAATCTCTCAACGTCCTCCTCTACCCTGGTGAGGTTCTCCATGCCGACGCCCCGGGAGGCTGCCCTGTCACGCGCCCTGCTCCGCAGCCGGAACGCCGCCTGGGCCGCCTTCCTGGCGGTCCACGCCTGGCTGGCGTTCCTCGGCGTCGTCGTCATGCCGAACCAGGCGTTCTGGGACCTGCAGCTGTACCGGTACTGGATGTGGCTCGGCGTGCACGTCGGGCAGTGGCCGGGCCTGGAGGCGGCGTGGGTGTACCCGGCGGGTGCGACGATCCCCATGCTCGTCGCCGGCGCGGGCGGGCTGGGCTACGGCAGCGGCTACGCGATCGTCTGGTCGTTGATGATCACGGCGCTCGACGCGGCTGCGCTGGCGGTGCTCATACGGCGGCGCAACGGCCTCGCCGCCGCCTGGTGGTGGAGCGCGTTCCTCCTGCTGCTGGGCCCGGTCGCGATGGGCCGGCTGGACGCGGTGATCGCGCCGCTCGTCGTCGTCGGTCTGCTGTGGGGGCTGGACCGGCCCGCGGTCGCCTCGTTCCTGCTGACGTTCGGCGCCTGGATCAAGGTGGCGCCCGGCGTGCTGCTCGCGCCGCTGTTCCTCGTCGTGCGCCGACCCTGGCGCGACATCGTGGTCCCGGCCGCGGCCTTCTCGGCGGTCGTCGTCGGCACGGTCATCGGGCTCGGCGGCCGTGACAACGTGTTCTCGTTCCTCTTCGAGCAGGGCTCGCGAGGGCTGCAGATCGAGTCGGTCGGCGCCACCCCCTGGTTGCTGGTGGGCCTGTTCTCGACGAGCATCACGCGCTGGATGAACCAGGAGATCAACACCTGGGAGGTGGCCGGTCCGGGGACCTCGCAGATGGCCGGGCTGCTCGGCGTGCTCTTCGACCTGGCGCTCGTCGCCGTCGTGGTGCTGCTGTGGCGGCGCCGCCAGGCGCTGGGCGAACGCCTCTGGACGGACGATGCCCAGCGGTACGAGCTCCTGGTGCGTGGGGCGCTCGTCCTGACGCTCGCGATGCTCGTCGTCAACAAGGTCCTGTCGCCGCAGTACATCGGCTGGCTCGCAGGCCCGGTCGTCGTCGCCGTGGCGCTCGGGCTGCCGGGCTGGGACCGCACCCGGCGGACCGTGCTGGCCGTCGCCGGCGCGACGCAGGTGATCTTCCCGTTCCTGTACGGCCAGATCACCTACGGCGGCGCGGGCACCACGTTCCTGCTCGCGGCGCGCAACGTCACGCTCGTCGTGCTGCTCGCCTGGTCGGTCAAGGCGCTGCTGGTCACGCGGGACGACGAGGCGGCCCAGCTCGAGCGTTCCGGCGCGCGCGTCGCCGCGTCCGCGACCTCCTGACGAGACGCGACCCCACCGCGCGGCGCGAACCCACCAGGCACCTGGTTCAGTGCGTGTCACACAGAGCAGAGGTCGCAGCCCGGCGGCAGGTCGAGGCTGATGCCGCGCGGCCAAGGAGCGCGACATAGCCTCGGTTCGTAAGCACCGTGAACCGAGGGAGATCACCACCATGCGTGCCGTCGTCCACCACCGCTTCGGCGACCCTGCCGAGGTCCTCGTCGTCGAGACCGTGCCCACCCCGGAGCCCGGCCCCGGGCAGGTGCGCGTACGCGTGCTCGCCTCGCCCATCCACAACCACGACCTGTGGACCATCCGGGGGACCTACGGCTACCAGCCCGAGCTGCCGGCGCGGGCCGGCACCGAGGCCGCCGGCGTCGTCGACGCGCTCGGGGAGGGCGTCGAGAGCCTCCAGGTCGGCCAGCGGGTGGCCACCGGCGGCACCTTCGGGGCGTGGGCGGAGTACGTCATCGCCCCGGCCGCCGGGATGGTGCCGGTGCCCGACGGTCTGCCCGACGAGGTCGCCGCCCAGGTGGTCGCGATGCCTTTCAGCGCGATCAGCCTCATCGACTTCCTCGACCTGCGTGACGGTGACTGGCTGGTGCAGAACGCCGCCAACGGCGCGGTCGGGCGCCTCGTCGCCCAGCTCGCGGCCGGCCGCGGCCTGCACGTGCTCGGCCTGGTGCGCCGCCCCGGCGCGGTCGAGGAGCTGGCCGCCCAGGGCATCACGAACGTGGTCGCCACGGACGCTGCCGACTGGCGTGAGCGCGTGCGCGAGGTCACGGGCGGGGCACCCCTCGTCGCCGGCGTCGACTCGGTCGGCGGCCAAGCCGCCGGCGACGTCGCCTCGCTGCTCGCGGAGGGCGGCACGCTGGCGGTCTTCGGCGCCATGGCCGCCCCGACGCTGCAGATCGCCTCGGGCGACGTCATCTTCAAGCAGCTCGTCGTGCGGGGCTTCTGGGGCAGCAGGGTGAGCGCCGCCATGGCGCCCGCCAAGCGAGCCGCGCTCATGGGCGAGGTGTTCCGCAGCCTGGTCGCCGGCACGCTGACCTTGCCCGTCGCGGCGACGTACGGCCTCGACGACGTCGCGCAGGCCGCGGCCGCCAGCCTCGACGCCGGGCGCGTCGGGAAGGTCCTCCTGCGGCCCTAGCGACACGGACCCGCGCGCAGCCGGCACGGCAGCGCGGCGCCCACCCGACGGCGATCCCGACGCCGACGGGCGAGGATGAGAACGGCCCCGGCGCATGGGAGCCCGGGGCCGTTCTGCTGCGCTGCGCGGTGGCGGTGGGATTCGAACCCACGGTGGACTTTCACCCACACACGCTTTCGAGGCGTGCTCCTTTGGCCGCTCGGACACACCACCTGGCGGGACGAGGGTACCTGAGCGTCGGCCCTGGCACCGAATCCGCTTACCGTGGTGCGGTGGGCACCCTGGACGACCTCGTCGCCGTGCTGTCGGGGCACCGGCTGGCGGTGCTGACCGGTGCCGGCGTCTCGACGGACTCCGGCATCCCCGACTACCGCGGGCCGGACTCTCCCCGGCGCACGCCGATGACCTTCCAGCAGTTCGTCGGCGACGAGCGGTTCCGGCGCCACTACTGGGCGCGCAACCAGGTGGGCTGGCGGCACGTCGCCACCCGCCGCCCGAACGCCGGGCACCGGGCGCTCGCCGCGCTGGAGCGACGCGGCCTCGTCACCGGCGTGATCACGCAGAACGTCGACCTGCTGCACGAGGCTGCCGGCAGCCGGCGCGTCATCGACCTGCACGGCCGGTACGACGAGGTGCGCTGCCTGCGGTGCGGCGCCCGGTACCTGCGCGACGAGGTCGCCGACCGGCTCGACGAGCTCAACCCTGGGTTCGTCGAACGGGTCGGCGAGGTGGGTGACGTCGAGATCGCCCCGGACGCGGACGCCGTCATCGAGCAGACCGCGGACTTCGTCGTCGCGGAGTGCTGGGCGCCGGACCCGGACGGTCGCCAGGCCCGCTGCGGCGGCATCCTCAAGCCCGACATCGTCTACTTCGGCGAGACCGTGCCGGCGACGCGCGTGGCGGCCGGATATGCGCTGGTCGACGACGCCGACGCGCTGCTCGTCGCCGGATCGTCGCTCGCGGTGCAGTCGGGACTGCGGTTCGTCCGGCATGCCGCCGCGGCCGGCAAGCCGGTGGCGATCGTCAACCGCGGCGCCACGCGCGGCGACCGGTACGCCAAGGTCACGCTGCACGCCGGCACGTCCGAGGTGCTCGCCGCGCTCGTCTGGCTGCTGCCCGAGCACACCTAGTCGACGAGCCGGTGCTGCTCGAAGAAGTGCTGGAGCAGCTGGGCGGACTCCTCGGCCCGCACACCACCGACCACCTCGACACGCGCCTGCGAGCGACGGTCCCGCAGCACGTCCCACTGCGAGCCGACCGCGCCTGCCTTGGGGTCCCAGGCGCCGAACACCACGCGCTGCACGTGGGACAGGAGCGCGGCCCCGGCGCACATCAGGCACGGCTCCAGGGTCACGACGAGCGTGCACTCGTCGAGGTGCCAGCGGCCGAGGTTCTTCGCGGCGTCGCGCAGCGCGACGACCTCGGCGTGGGCCGTCGGGTCCGCCTCGTCCTCGCGCGCGTTGTGGCCCCAGCCGACGACGTGCGCACCGGGTGCCACCACCACGGCGCCCACCGGCACGTCCCCGGTGAGCAGGGCGCGGCGCGCCTCGTCGAGCGCGATCCCCATCGCCCACGCGTCGACCGGCTGCACCGGCCTGCCCGCCTCACCCATGCCGTCATCTTGTCGGATCGTGGCGCGCGCGACGGACGCGACGTGCGTGGCGCGTCCGCGCCGGCCACGCGCCGGCAGCACCCGCGACCGGCGGACCGGCGGCCCGGAAGCCGCCACTAGGCTGGCGGCCATGCGCCTGCACGTCGCGGATCACCCCCTGGTCACCCACAAGCTCACCATCCTGCGCGACACGAAGACGCCGTCGCCGACGTTCCGCCAGCTCGTCGACGAGCTGGTGACGCTGCTGGCCTACGAGGCCACGCGCGACGTCGCCACCCACCCGGTGGAGATCGAGACGCCGGTCGCCAGGACCACCGGCCGCAAGCTGGCCGACCCGGCGCCGATCGTCATCCCGATCCTGCGCGCCGGCCTCGGCATGCTCGAGGGCATGACCCGCCTGCTGCCCACCGCGGAGGTCGGCTTCCTCGGGCTGAAGCGTGACGAGGAGACCCTCGAGGCCGTCACCTACGCCAACCGGCTCCCGGACGACCTCACCGGCCGGCAGGTGTTCATCCTCGACCCGATGCTCGCCACCGGCGGAACCCTCGTCGCGGCCATGCAGTACGTCTTCGAACGCGGCGCCCGGGACGTCACCGCGGTGTGCCTCATCGCGGCCCCCGAGGGCCTGAAGACCGTCGAGGCGTACGTGGGCGAGCGCGCCGACGTCCAGGTGGTGGTCGCGGCGCTCGACGAGCGGCTCAACGAGAAGGCGTACATCGTGCCGGGCCTCGGCGACGCGGGCGACCGCCTCTACGGCATCGTCTGACCGTCCGGCTCCACGGCCGTCCGATCGCTCGACCCAGGCCATCGTCGGACCCGTCCAGCCGAACCGGGCCGACCTGGCCCGCCTGGCGCCTTCAGCCTTGCCGGGCTGCCGCCGGGTCGCCGTGCGGCCAGCACGCCCGGTCCCACCGCGGGATCCCGTCCCACCAGTGCCACCCGTCGCACCCGGCGGTCGGGGTCGGCGTGGGGGTCGGGGTCACCGTGGGCGTGGGCGTGGGGGTCGGCGTGGGCTTCACCGTCGGCGTCGACGTGGGTTCCGGGCTCGGCGTCGCGGTGGGCGTCGAGGTCGCCGTCGCGGTGGCCGTGGCCGTGGCCGTGGCGGGCGGCGTAGCGGTGGGCGTGGCGGCCGGCGTCGAGGACGGGACGGTGGTCGCGGGCGTGGTGTCCGCCGACCACGGCAGGATCGTCACCCGACCGGGGTGGCTGATCGCGTGACGCAGACCGTCCGCACTGACCTGCCACGTCACGCCACCGGTCGCGAACTCCTGCGCCACGCCGACCTGGACGCCCACGTGCGTCACCTGCCCCACGTCCAGCACGGGGAGCGTGCACCGCACGCCGGTGCCGGCCGCGACGCAGCTCCACGCCCCGCCGAGGTGCACCGCGTAGTGGCCCGTCACCTGCTCGGCGACCTGTTCGGGGGTCACCCCGGCGGGCAGGTCGAGCTGGACGACGAGGTTCGTCACCGGGGCGGCGCCGGCGTTGGTCAGGTCGATGCCGAGGTCCTGCCCCGTACGGCCCGCGGTCAGCACCACGCCCGGGTCGCCGACGACGAGGTTGGGGGTCGCGGCCGCCGGGTCCGTGGTGGACGAGCTGGACGTGCCGCCGCCCGCGACGGTCGCCGACACGTCACCGGCACCACCGGTCGGTACGTCCGCGCCTCCCGTGGCCACCCCGCTCGGCGTCGCGGCGGGCATCGGGGCCAGCGGCAGGCCGACGACGTCGTCGGCCGCGGCGACCGGCAGGGCGGCCGGGCTGGGCGTGCTGCCCGTGCCGGCCGACAAGGGGGAGCCGTGGCCGCCGCTCAGTGCGACGGCGCCGACGGTGATGCCCGCGACGACGACGATGCCGGCCACGCCCGCGACCAGAGCCGCCGGCACCGTCCCGAGGAAGGCGCCGATCGCGGCCAGCACGCCGCTGGTGGTCGTCCCGCCCGCCGCCACCACGCCCGCCGCACCGGCGGCGCCTGCAGCGCCGGCACCCGTGCCGCCAGCCGCGGTACCCACGGCAGCGCCTCCGGCAGCCGTGCCGCCGGACGTCAGCGTCGCGGCGCCGGCTGCCAGTCCCCCGCTCGTCGGCAGCCCGAGCCCGAGCGCCCCGAGCCCGGCCGCGCCGAGCACGAGCGGCGCGATGATCGCCCGCAGGCCGTGGTTGACGTCACGCAGCTCCAGCACCAGGGCCCGGCAGTCGCCACAGGTCTCCAGGTGCCCCTCGACCAGGGCGGTGTCCCGCGCGCCGAGGCCGGCGCGCACGTATCCGCCCAGCTTGCCGGCGACCGAGCGACACGCGTCCGGCAGCTGGTCGGACAGGTGCATCTGCAGGTATGCCTGCCGCAGCCCTTCCCGCGCGCGGTAGGCCAGCGCGGCGGTGCTGTTGGCGGTCAGGCCCAGCAGCGGTCCGATCTCGGCGGGCGAGCGCCCTTCGATCTCGCTGTGCCACAGCACCGCCTGCCACCGCTCGGGCAGGCTCGCGAACGCGCGCGCGACGAGGGAGCGCTCGAACCCCGCAAGCGCCGGCTCCTCGGCCGCGGCGACCGGGATGGCGCCGGACTCCAGCACCGCGACGTCGTCGGTCGGATCTGCCCGGCGACCGCGCTCCCGCTGGACGGCGGCGGTGCGGCGCACCACGGTGAACAGGTAGGCGCGGAACGCGTCCGTGGGGCCGGAGCCGCCGCGCAGCGCCCCCCACACGGCCGCGAACGCGTCGGAGACCGCGTCCTCGGCCTCGGCAGTCCCGGACGTGTACCGCCGGGCGACGATCAGCGCCGCGCCGGCATGCCGTTCGTACAGCGCTCCGAAGGCCGTCGCGTCACCGGAACGCGCCGCACTGATGAGGTCGGCATCGGACCGCAACTCGGTGCCTGTGCCACGACTGGGTTCCACACCGCCCTCCGATTCGTCCGGATTGTCGTAGACGAGTGTTTCACACTCCTCCGCAAGGGTGAATCGGCGAGAACCGGCGTCACCCTGAGTCCGAATGCCGCTCTCATTCCACGTGACGACCGACATGCGCCCCGGGTCCCCGCTGCCCGAGGGCCTGCGCGACCGGTGGCGGGCCAGCAGCGTCGAGTCCATCTGGCTACGGCCGTCGGACTGGTACCACCCTGCGGTGGACGTCCTGGTCGAGGCCGTGCTGCGGGACGCCGACCCGTGCGCCGCGGCGGAGGACCTCGGCCGCGCCCGCGGCCACGACGGCGTCGGGATCATGGAGACGCTCGACGACCTCGCCTGCCTGTACCGCACGGCCGGAGTGGTCACCCCGCCGCTCGACGCGATCCGCGCCCTGTCCGGCGGCTGGGCCGACGGCTCGTCGGCCGGTGTCGGCTCCTCGGCGGCGTTCGACCCGGAGACCGGGCTGCCGACCCGCTCCTACCTGGAGCTGCGGCTGCGGGAGAGCTACGACGCGCACGAGGACGCGACGCACCGGCTCGTCGTGGTCGACGTCGCCGCCGGCGAGGTGTCGGGGTTCCTGCGGGCCGCCCGCTCGGCCGCCACCGGCGCGGCGCTGGCCGGCGCGTTCGGCGCCGGGCACCCGATGGCCACGCTCGGCGGCGGGATGTTCGCGGCGCTGATCCGCCCCGGAGACGACCTCGAGCGGGGGCTCGCGCTGCTGCGGGCCGAGCTCGCGGCGCGGTGCGCGGACGTCGAGGTGCGCGCCACCACCCGCCAGCCGGTGCGCGCGTGGGCGGAGCCGCTGCCGGCGACGTACGACGGCGCGCTGCGGCTGCTGGCGCGGCTGGCCCGCGTCGACCGCTGAGGGACCAGCGGGGGGCCGCTGGGTCAAGAGTTCGTCACGGCTTCACCGACGGTTGCTCCCGCGCTGGTCAGAAAGAAGTTTCGGCAAAAGGTTGGCGAAGCGCCGCCGGACGCCTAACGTCAAGAGCGTGACTCCCTATGGACTGGCTCCGACGGACCCGGACGTGCCGCACGCGACACATCCGCTGCTGCCGCCGCAGGGGCACGCCGGGCCGGACGCGCCCGGCCCGCTGCTGACCGCCGGCGAGGCCGCCGACGTCTACGCGCTGTCGGAGCACCACGTGCTGCGCCGGTACCGCCGCGGCGAGGACGCGTCCCGCGAGTTCGCGCTCATGCGGCACGTCGCCGCGCACGGGTTCCCCGTCCCCGCCGTGCAGCACCTCGGTGGCCCCGACCTGCTCATGGAGCGGCTGCACGGGCCGACGCTGCTGCAGGCGCTGGCTGCCGGCGAGCTGAGCCTCCACCAGGGCGCTGCCCTGCTGGCGGACCTCCACCGTCGGCTGCACGCCATCGCGGCCCCCACCGGCGGCGTCGTCATCCACCTCGACCTGCACCCGGGCAACGTCATCCTGTCCGAGCCCCGTGGCCCGGTGCTCATCGACTGGGCGAACGCCCGCGGCGGTGCGGCACCCCTCGACGTCGCGGTCACCGCGCTGATCCTGGCCGAGGTCGCGGTCGACGCCGGCGGCGACTACTCGCAGGCGGCCCGGGCCCTGCTCGCGGCCTTCGTCGGGGCGGTCGACGAGCCACTGCTCCCCTCCCTCGACGAGGCGATGGACATGCGCTGCCACGACCCGGCCCTGGTCGCGGGCGAGTGCGACCTGGTCGCGCCGGCCGGCGCCCTGGTCCGCGCGTTCGCCGAGCTGGCCGCGCACCGCTGAGCCACCGCCGCACCCCGGTCAGCCCGCGGCGGGCAGATCCTCCGGGGGAACGGCGAGCACGGCCGTCGCGCCGTGCGCCATCGCCCAGGGCGCCCCGTCCGGGCCCATCGCCAGCACGGTGGTCGCCAGCACGTCCGCCACGGTGAGGTCCGGTGCCACCACGGTCGCGGAGACCAGCGGCACGTCACGCGAACCCGTCCGGCCGTCCCACACGTGGGCACCCCGCTCGTAGGTGCCGGACGTCGCGACCGCGCCGTCCCGGACCTCGAGCACCGCCAGCACGGCCATCGGGTCCCCGGGGTGCCGCACGGCCACCTGCCACGCCTGCCCCGGCTCCGGCTCGCCGCGCGCCACGACGTCGCCACCGGCGTTGAGGAGGAAGTCCACCATGCCGGCGGCGACCAGACCGTCGGCCGCACGCTGCGCGGCCCAGCCCTTGACGACGCCGTTGGTGTCGATCCGGCCCTCGGGCGTGCGCACGTCGAAGACGCCGTCGGAGTCTGCGCGGGCCCGCTCCGCGACGGCGAGGACCGTACGCATGTCCTCGCTCAGCTCGTCGTCCGACAGCTCACCGCGGTCCAGCCGGGACAGCTCGCTGTCCGGGCGGAACGGGCTGAACCGCTCGTCGGCCGCCCGGAGCACGGCGAACGCCGCGTCGAGGGCCGCGGACGCCGCGACCGGGTCGGCGTGCCGCACGTCGATCGACACGACCGTCCCCATGACCTCCTCGACTCGCCGCACGTCAGCCGTGCTGGTCGATCGCGGACTGCAGGGACTGCGCGTACGCCTGCGAGGTGAACGTCGCGCCCGAGACGCCGTTGATGTTCGCCGAGCTCGCGGCCACCGCCTCCTGGTTGAGCTGCGGGATCGCGTACTGGTTGAGCTGCACGGAGTAGCCGTGCCAGTTGGGGTACTGCAGCGCCTGGACGTTCGAGATCTTCGAGCCGTTGAACGTCACGGACAACTGCACCGGGCCGTAGGGGGTCTGCGCCGTGCTGCCGACGACCGTCACCGTGCCGGTCTTCGCGGCGGGCTTGCCGGCCGGCGTCGCGGCGGGGCTCGACGAGCCGGTCGACGACGCGGACGACGAGGACGACGTGCCGGTGCTCGTCGAGGAGCCCGCGCCGGTCGAGCCCGTGCCCGAGGTCGAGGTGTTCGCCGCGGCGGCGCCCGAGCCGGCGAGGGCGGGGGCGACCGCCCCCTCGACACCGGCGAACCGGGTGGCCGCGGTGGCGGCAATGGCGGCAATGCCGCCGACGAAGATGATCGTGCCGCGCCAGGGTGTGGTGCTCATACGAGGCTCAGCTCCTCGGTGTGGATGGCGGACCGGGGCACGCCCAGTGCCCGGACGGACGAGACGACCGTGTCGATCATGGCGGACGGCCCGCAGACGAAGACGTCGCGCGAGCGCACGTCGGGGACCAGGCTGGCGAGGGACGACGGGACGAGCGGGTCGTAGCCCAGCTCGCGGCGCCGGCCGGTGACCGGCACGTAGCGCAGCCGGGGGGCTGCGGGGAACTCGGAGGCCAGCGCCAGGCCGTCGGTGGAGTGCGCACGGTGCACCACCACCACGTCGCGGCCGGCGTTGACCAGGTCCTCGGCCAGGGCCCGGATCGGGCCGATGCCGGCGCCGCCGGCGACGAGCAGCACCCGCCGCGAGCGCGCCCGGTCCGCCGTCATGCGGCCGAACGGGCCCTCCAGCAGCACGGGCGTGCCGACCTTGAGGTGGCGCACCGACGAGGAGTGGTCGCCGAGGGCCCCCACCGTGAACCGCAGGTGGTCGCCGGTGGGGACGAGCGACAGCGAGTACGGGTGGGCCGTCAGCAGGTGGCCGGGGACCAGGAAGCGCACGAGGAAGAACTGCCCGGCGCGCGGCGCCAGCCGGTCCATGCGCTTGCCGCGCAGCCACACGCTCGTGTGGCCGCCGCCCTCCTCGACTATCGCGGCGACGTGCACGCCCAGCGTGACGTGCCGGGCGATCAGCTGGATGACGCGGTACCAGAGGATGGTCCAGGCGGTGGCGCCGTAGAGGAACAGCCAGGCCGCCCGCGCCACGGGGTTGCCGACGAAGTGCACGCCCGCGTTGATCTGGTGGACGAACGTGAGCGCGACGGCGCCGTAGACCGTGAAGTGGATGCCGTACCACCACTCGTAGGACAGGCGGCGGCGCAGCAGCCGCGCGCTCGACAGGCCCACGGCCATGAACACGGCGGTGCCGATGAGCGCCCACCACAGGTCGGCGAACGAGTGGAGCAGCGTCAGGAGAGACCCCCACGGGGTCTTCCCCTGGATGAGCTGGTAGCCGACGATCATGCCGGCCACGTGGCCGACGATGAGCAGGAGGACCGTGGTGCCGAGCGAGCGGTGCCACGACACGAGCCGGTCCATGCCGACCGACCGCTCGAACCACGGCACCCGCGCGACGAGCAGCAGCTGGGCCAGCACGAGGATCGAGGCCACGAGGCCCATGAGCTCCGCGATCGCGACGAGCGCGCCGCCCGGGGTCGACCCCGCGGCGGGCGGCGTGCCGAACCACCAGAACGCCGTCACGGCGAGCGTGGCGGCGACGATGGCCGACCGGACGGGGAACCGCCGTGCCGGCTCCGGGCGGGTGGTGCCGCGCGGAGCGGGCCGGCTGGTTCGTCGTGCGTCCGCGGTCTGGCGCGGCGCCGTCAGGCTGGTCATGGGACTACAGTGCCCGGCCCGCCTCGGTGCCGGCTTCGCGCTTTCTGTCAGCCGGCTGTGAGCCTAGGTCAGAAGTCCCAGTCCTCGTCCTGCGTGTTGACCGCCTTGCCGATGACGTACGACGAGCCCGAGCCCGAGAAGAAGTCGTGGTTCTCGTCGGCGTTCGGCGACAGGGCCGAGAGGATCGACGGGTTGACGTCGGTCTCGTCGCGCGGGAACAGCGCCTCGTAGCCGAGGTTCATCAGCGCCTTGTTGGCGTTGTAGCGCAGGAACTTCTTGACGTCCTCGGTGAGGCCGAGGTCGTCGTAGAGGTCCTGCGTGTACTCCACCTCGTTGTCGTACAGCTCGAAGAGCAGCTCGAACGTGTAGTCCTTGAGCGCGGCCCGCTGGGCCTCGGACACCCGCTCCAGGCCCTTCTGGTACTTGTAGCCGATGTAGTACCCGTGGACGGCCTCGTCACGGATGATGAGCCGGATGAGGTCGGCCGTGTTGGTGAGCTTGGCCCGGCTCGCCCAGTACATGGGGGCGTAGAAGCCCGAGTAGAAGAGGAACGACTCGAGCATGGTGCTCGCGACCTTGCGCTTCAGCGGCTCGTCGCCCCGGTAGTACTCGAGCACGATCGCGGCCTTGCGCTGCAGGTTCGGGTTCGCCTCGCTCCACGCGAAGGCCTCGTCGATCTCCTTGGTCGAGATCAGCGTGGAGAAGATCGAGGAGTAGCTCTTCGCGTGCACCGACTCCATGAACGCGATGTTCGTGTAGACGGCCTCCTCGTGCGGCGTCAGGGCGTCCGGGATGAGGCTGACCGCGCCGACCGTGCCTTGGATGGTGTCCAGCAGCGTCAGGCCGGTGAAGACGCGGGTGGTCATCGTCTTCTCGGCCTCGGACAGCGTCGCCCAGGACTGGATGTCGTTGCTCACCGGCACCTTCTCCGGCAGCCAGAAGTTGCCGGTCAGCCGGTCCCAGACCTCCAGGTCCTTGTCGTCCTCCAGGCGGTTCCAGTTGATCGCCTGCACCCGGTCGATGAGCTTGAGCTTCGGGGGGGTCATCGTCGCTTCCTTCGCCAGTTCTGTCACGGACGCGTCACAGCATGCAGCTGACGCAGCCCTCCACCTCGGTGCCCTCGAGGGCCATCTGGCGGAGTCGCACGTAGTAGATCGTCTTGATGCCCTTGCGCCAGGCGTAGATCTGGGCCTTGTTGAGGTCGCGCGTGGTGGCCGTGTCCTTGAAGAACAACGTCAGGCTCAGCCCCTGGTCGACGTGCTGCGTTGCCTCGGCATAGGTGTCGATGATCTTCTCGGGGCCGATCTCGTACGCGTCCTGGTAGTACTCCAGGTTGTCGTTCGTCATGAACGGCGCCGGGTAGTAGACGCGGCCGATCTTGCCCTCCTTGCGGATCTCGATCCTGCTCGCGATCGGGTGGATCGAGCTCGTCGAGTGGTTGATGTAGCTGATCGAGCCGGTCGGCGGGACTGCCTGGAGGTTCTGGTTGTAGATGCCGTGCTCCTTGACGGAGGCGGCCAGCTCGCGCCAGTCCTGCTGCGTCGGGATGTGCACGCCGGCGTCCGCGAACAGCTGCGCGACCCGGGGCGTGCGCGGCGCCCACTGCTGCTCGACGTACTTCGTGAAGTACTCACCGCTGGCGTACTTCGAGTCCTCGAAGCCCTCGAACGCACGGCCCCGCTCGATCGCGAGGGCGTTCGACGCCCGGATGGCGTGGAACGCCACCGTGTAGAAGTACATGTTGGTGAAGTCGAGGCCCTCGTCGGACCCGTAGAAGATCCGCTCGCGCGCCAGGTAGCCGTGCAGGTTCATCTGCCCCAGCCCGATGGCGTGGCCGCCGGCGTTGCCCTTCTTCACCGAGGGCACCGACTCGATCGAGGTCTGGTCGCTCACCGCCGTCAGCGCCCGGATCGCGGTCTCCACCGACCGGCCGAAGTCGGGCGAGTCCATGGTCAGCGCGATGTTGAGCGATCCGAGGTTGCACGAGATGTCGCGGCCGACCTCGGCGTACGACAGGTCCTCGTTGAACCGCGACGGGGTCGACACCTGGAGGATCTCCGAGCACAGGTTCGACATGGTGATCTTGCCCTTGATCGGGTTCGCCCGGTTCACCGTGTCCTCGAACACGATGTACGGGTACCCCGACTCGAACTGGATCTCCGCCAGCCGCTGGAAGAACTCGCGCGCGTCGACCTTCGTCTTGCGGATCCGCTTGTCGTCGACCATCTCGTGGTACTTCGCGGTGACGTCGATGTCGGCGAACGCCACCCCGTAGACGCGCTCGACGTCGTACGGGCTGAACAGGTACATCGGCTCGTTGTTGCGGGCCAGCTCGAACGTGATGTCGGGCACGACGACGCCCAGCGACAGCGTCTTGATGCGGACCTTCTCGTCGGCGTTCTCACGCTTGGTGTCGAGGAACCGGAAGATGTCCGGGTGGTGCGCGTGCAGGTACACCGCGCCCGCGCCCTGGCGGGCGCCGAGCTGGTTGGCGTAGCTGAACGAGTCCTCGAGCAGCTTCATCACGGGGATGACGCCCGAGCTCTGGTTCTCGATGTGCTTGATGGGCGCGCCGTGCTCGCGGATGTTGCTCAACAGCAGGGCCACGCCGCCGCCGCGCTTGGACAGCTGCAGGGCGGAGTTGATGCCGCGCGCGATCGACTCCATGTTGTCCTCGATGCGCAGCAGGAAGCAGCTGACGGGCTCGCCGCGCTGCGCCTTGCCGAGGTTGAGGAACGTCGGCGTCGCCGGCTGGAACCGGCCCGAGATCATCTCGTCGACGAGCGAGACCGCGAAGTCCTCATCGCCGTCGGCCAGCGCCAGCGCCACCATGCAGACCCGGTCCTCGAACCGCTCCAGGTACCGCTTCCCGTCGAACGTCTTCAGCGTGTAGCTCGTGTAGTACTTGAACGCCCCGAGGAACGTGGAGAACCGGAACTTCTTCGCGTAGGCGTGGTCGAAGAGCTCGTGCAGGAACGGCCGGTCGTACTTCGCGAGCACGGCCGGGTCGTAGTACTTGTTCTCGACGAGGTAGCCGAGCTTCTCGTCCAGGTCGTGGAAGAACACCGTGTTCTGGTTGACGTGCTGCAGGAAGTACTGCCGCGCCGCCTCGCGATCCTTGTCGAACTGGATCGTCCCGTCCGGTCCGTACAGGTTGAGCATCGCGTTGAGGGCGTGGTAGTCCAGCCCCGTCGTGTCGACCCGAAACTCGGTGACCGTCATCGCCACATCCGTTCCCATCCAGTGCGGACGCGCTGCGCGTCCTCGCGTGTGCTCATGAGCTCGTCGAGAGGCCCGACGAGCCTGCCGTCCCACCGACGTGACGACGGCTGCCGGTGGCCGAGGAGCGCAGCACGTTGGTGGCCACGCGTCCTCCTTCCGTCATCGCGCACTGGGCCGAAAGTCCTAGGTCCCGGGACAGAGACCTCTGCCCGGGACCTCCTTGCTGCGAGTTGTGCCCCGGTCGATCGGGGTTCGGTGGCGAGTGCTGAGCGTCAGCCCCGCCGGCTGCCCGCCGGGCCGGCGTGGCCTCGCCCGACGCCGGCCCGGGGAGTGCGGTGCGCCCCGTACGGGGCAGGCGCGTCAGGCGACCGAGGTCGCCACGCGCTCCGCGAGCGCCTTGATCTTGTCCGGCCGGAAGCCGGACCAGTGGTCGCCGCCGGCCATGACGACCGGGGCCTGGAGGTGGCCCAGCGACATCACGTAGTCGCGCGCGTCGGCGTCCTCCGTGATGTCGACGACCTCGTACTCGAAGCCGAGCTTGTCGAGGGCGCGGTACGTCGCACTGCACTGCACGCAGGAGGGCTTGCTGTAGACCGTGATCGTCATCGTGGGCTCCCTGGGGCTGCTGCCGTGCTACGTCTGTGCCACTTCTCGCGACGCGCTCCGCTTCGTCGTGCGTCGGGAATCGACACTAGACCTTGTGGTCGCGGTTGCCAACTACCACTAGGGCTTGTGTTACACCGATGTGGTTTTTCACCCTGTGCACATGCGGCCGACGCTACCGCCGACCACCCACGCAGCCCGCTGCGCTGCAGGTTCGCGGGAGCCGACGAGGCCCCACCCACAGGCCGTCACCAGCCGGCGCGGCGCCGTCCACAGCTCCGTGCACCGGTCCGCGACCATCCGTCCACAGCCCTAAGAACGTCGACGCGAGACGCCGGACGAGCTCGTCGCGCCGCCACGGCCCAGCGCCCCGGGGAGCTGCGCGCGGGCGTCCCCGCACGCGCGGCCACCGCCTCACCGGCCGGCCCGTCAGGACTGGCGCGAGCTCGGCCCCGGCAGCAGGCGGCGGATCCGAAGGGTGGCGGTCCGGGTGGTGTCCGTGGCGGGACGCCGGCGGTCGGCGACGACCGTGCCGGCCGGGTCGGCCGTGAACACCCGCCGGCCCGGGTCGAGCATGTCCCGCAGGAACTCGACCTGGCGGCGGGCGAGCGCCACCTCCTCCTCCAGCTCGAGGATCCGCTTCACCCCGGCCAGGTTGACACCCTCGTCCTGCGACAGCCGCTGCACCTCACGCAGCAGCGCGATGTCGCGCAACGAGTAGCGGCGGCCCCGGCCGCGGGTGCGGCCGGGGCTCACCAGGCCGAGGCGGTCGTACTGCCGCAGCGTCTGCGGGTGCATGCCCGCCAGCTCCGCCGCGACCGAGATGACGAACACGCGGGCGTCCTCGTCCACCGCCCTCACACCCGCGCCCTCGCCATCAGCGCGGCGCGGGGATCGTCCCCGGACGTCGCGATGCCGAACGCCTGGACCGCCTCGCGAGCGGCCGGCGACAGCTTCTGCGGCACGACGACCTGCACCGTGACCAGCAGGTCCCCGGTGGAGCGCGGGGTCACGACGCCCTTGCCCTTGACGCGCAGCGTCCGGCCGGACGGGGTGCCCGCCGGCACCTTGACCTTGACCGGGGTGCCGTCGAGCGTCGGCACCTCGATGGTCGCGCCCAGCGCGGCCTCGTCGAACGCCACCGGGACCGTGACCTTGAGGTTGGTGCCGTCCGCGGTGAACACCGGGTGCTGCTCCACCGTCACCGTGATGACCAGGTCGCCGGGCTCGGCGCCCGCGTCGCCGGGCCGGCCCTTGCCGCGCAGCCGGATCTTCTGCCCGTCGCGCACGCCGGCCGGGATCCGGGCGTTGACGGTGCGGCCCTCGACGGACAGCGAGACCGTCGACCCTTCGGCCGCCGTGCGGAACGGCAGGGTGGTCGAGGCGGTGAGGTCGACGCCGCGCCGGGGACCGCGCTGCTGACCGAAGCCGCCGCCACCGAACAGACCGCCCAGCACGTCCTCGAACCCGCCGCCGCCGGTGGAGTACCGCGCGCGCGAGCCACCACCACCGCCGAACAGGCCGCCGAAGAGGTCCTCGAAGCCGGCGCCGCCCGCCCCGCCGGGCCGGCTGCCCGCGGTGAACCGGGCGCCGCCCGCCATGGCGCGCAGCTGGTCGTACTGCTGACGCTGCTCGGTGTCGGACAGCACGGAGTACGCCTCGCCGATGTCCTTGAACCTCGCCTCGGCCTTGGCGTCACCCGGGTTGTGGTCCGGGTGCAGCTGGCGTGCGAGCTTGCGGTAGGCCTTCTTGATGGTCGGCTGGTCGGCATCCTTGGGGACGCCGAGCACCGCGTAGAAGTCCTTCTCCAGCCAGTCTTGGCCGGTCACGGCGCCTCCCTCGTCGTCGCCCTGCTACCTGTCAGCTCTGCGGCCCCTCCGGGTCGACCACCGCGACGCGCGCGGGCCGCAGCACGCGGTCCGCCGTGCGGTAGCCGGGCTGCAGCACCTCGCGCACGGTGGTGGTCTCGACCTCGGACGAGTGCCCGTGCATGAGCGCCTCGTGCACCGCCGGGTCGAACTCCTCGCCGGCGGCGCCGTACCGTTCCACCCCGAACCGTGCCAGCGTCGCCTCGAGCCGCTCCGCCACGGACTGGAACGGGCCGACGAGCTCGCCGTGCCTGCGCGCGAGCTCGATGTCGTCGAGCACCGGGACGAGGGCCTCCGCCAGCGCGGCCGCACCACGGTCCGCCGCCTGGGCGAGCTCGCCGCGCGTGCGCTTGACGTAGGCGTTGTACCGCTGGTCGAGGTTGTACAGGTCGGCCTGGGCACGCTGCAGCTGGTCCAGCCGCTCGGCGGCCAGGACCTGCGCCGCGGTCACCGCGTCGTCCGCCGCCTCCGACGAGGAGACGGACGCAGCGGCGGCGTCGCCGGCCTCACCGGGGTCACGCACCTCGAACGTCGTCGGGTCGATCCGGCGCTTGTCGACCACGTGCGGCGCCCCCTCGTCGGGGCCGACCGAAGCCGACCCCGACCGGGGCTCGTCGTATCCCGCCATCACTTGCCGGCGTCCTCGTCGTCGACGATCTCGGCGTCCACGACGTCGTCCTCGGACGACGCGGGGTGCGGCCCGTCACCCGCGGCACCGGCGGGCGAGCCGCCCTCGTCGGCCGCCGGCTGGGCGTAGACCGCCTCGCCGATCTTCTGCGCCGCGCTGACCAGCGCCTCGTGCGCCGACTTCACGCGCGCGACGTCGTCGCCCTCCAGGGCCGAACGGACGTCCGCGATCTTGGCCGTGACGTCCACCTTCACGGAGTCGGGCAGCTTGTCGCCGTTGTCCTTGAGGATCTTCTCCGTCGAGTAGGCGAACTGCTCCGCGGAGTTGCGGGTGTCGGCGTCCTCGCGGCGCTTCTTGTCGTCGTTCGCGTGCGCCTCGGCGTCCTTGACCATGCGGTCGATGTCCTCCTTGGGGAGGGCGGACCCGCCGGTGATCGTCATCGACTGCTCCTTGCCCGTGCCGCGGTCCTTGGCGGACACGTGCACGATGCCGTTCGCGTCGATGTCGAACGTCACCTCGATCTGCGGCACGCCGCGCGGCGCGGGCGCGATGCCGGTGAGCTCGAACGTGCCGAGCGGCTTGTTGTCCCGCGCGAACTCGCGCTCGCCCT
>JAJYSG010000015.1 GCA_021793675.1 Actinomycetes bacterium
CCCTCAGCCCGATACAGCCGACGGATCTCAGCCCAGTCCTCCACGGTGATCACTCCCTCACTCTTCAGCGAAGGGGGGTCAACTTTCGCCCGGCGCCAGGGGGTCAGTGTTCACGCGGCATCGACAGTTGGAGGCGATGATCGCCGCCACGAGGAAGAGCGCTGGGTCCAGAGCGACCTCGATGCGCGACGCCGCGATCTTGGCCAGCGCAGGCAGAGCGGCGTAACTGGCAGGCGACACGCTCCCCTGGTGGTAGAGCCTCTGCCACAGTTCCTGCCACGCCACAGCGTTCCAGTCGGCCGTTGCTGCCGCATCACGCAGGAGCGCCGGGATGTCGGCCGCGCTGCCATACACGTCGCGCAAGGCTGCCCAGTCGGTCACGAGCGACAGCCAACCACTGCCGCGGCACCTCAAGGATGCTTTCGACTCTGGCCGCGCCACGCCTTTTCGTCATACGATATGTGTATGGTGAGCGACGACCAGATCCAGAAGTGGGCCGACGAGGCCGAGGCAGGCTACGACGTCGACGCTCTGAAGCGTCGAGGGCGCGGACGCCCGGGCCGCGGCGCGGAGCCAATGCAGGTCGTGGCTGTCCGGCTGACGGCTGAGGAGCTCGACGCCCTCGACGCCGCGGCGGCGAAGCAGGACATGACCCGCTCCGAGGCGATCCGGGCCGCGCTTGCCCACTTCGCTGCGTGAGGGTCCACCGCAGCGCGCTCAAGCCCGTGCCAAGTCAGCTACGCCGGCGGGCGAACGGGCTCGACGTCGTCGGCCTCGCTTCCGGCGGCGGCGCCAACGCGAGCCGAAGGCGAGCGATCCCCGCTTCCGCGCCGTCGACGCCTGCCCAGCTCCGCGGATCGGCCGCCAACGCTGCGAGAGCAGCGTCGAGGTACTCCCTGTCGCGGCGGCCTGCCTGATCGACGTGATCGGCCGGGCGCAGGAGCGTCGTCAGCACGGCGAAGTCCACGAGGTGCCGGGTCCTCGCGCGATCCAGGACCACCGAGTGCGCCGCGGCCTTCGCGACCAGGGCCCCGAGAAGGTTCGGTCGCCGGACGAGACCCGTGCGTCCACCGAGGGCGACCTCGACCACCTCCGTCCGCTCGAGCGCCTGCTGCGCTCCGGGCGTCTCGATCGTCGTGCCACCGGATACCCCACGCCGGCCCGCCGCCTTCTCCCCGAGGTGCCGGGGAATCAGGACGTCGATCTCGCCGGCGCCGCGCCGCCACCGGTGCTGGTGGCCCTGCCAGGACTCCCCCGCCGACACGAAGCCGACGTCGGTCAGAGCCGACGTGAAGGTGTGCAGCACCCCGGGTTCGGCGCGCACGTCGAGAACGGCGTCAACGTCGTCGGTCGGGCGCGCCGGGGCGACGCCCCGCTCGACGCAGTGCAGCTGGACCATCTGCCCACCGACGAGGGTCCACCCGGTCGGATGCCGCTCGGCCACGTCAAGGAGCCCGCTCCACGCCTCGGCCTGGGCCGGCGTCATCGGTGGCAGGACCACGGTCATGCGTCCTCGCCCCGACGTGCCGCCGCCCACTCTCCGATGAGGTCGCGGGCGCGGGCGCGCTCGCGCGGCCCGTCGTGGTCGGCGAGGTCGGCGGCGACCAGGAGGAGGGGTACCGGGACCTCCGGGAGCAGCGGGGCTACGTGGAGAACGACGTTCGCGCTCGGCCCGGCGTCGACCAGGAGGTGGTCACGCAGGACGGCCTCGGCGACGTCGGCCAGCACATAGCCTTCGACGTCGCCGGCGGCGGACAGCCCCGCGCGCTCATCGGACACCCCCGAGAGGACCACGCGGGCGTCCATGCGAAGCGCTTGCGCATCCGGAGCCGAGAGTCGGCGCCGGTCTGCCCGCGAGGCGAGCCACGAGCACAGCAGCAGCTCTGGTTCGTCGTCGGCGACAAGACGCTCGAGCGCTCGTCGAAGGCGGTGGGCCTCCTGGGGCTCGACCCAGCCGGGCTTGCCTCCGTCGCTCAGGACGACCAGCGCCCACGCCATCCGCGGACTCATCGGGCGGCTGCGCCGCGGCGCGCTGGGCAACGAGGTGGCGTCCACCAGCCAGCGGCCGCCGACCTGGCGAGCGCGGATGCGCCCCTCGGCGGCGAGCCTGCGGGCGCGCGCCACCGACACACCCATCACTCGGGCGACCTCGGCAACGCCGATCTCCATAAGCACAACGGTAGCGGTGGCGCTATAGATGTGTCTATGCGCACTGGATCGGCCGCTGGGAGGGCGACCGAACGCTACCGCCGGGCATCGTTCACGATCGTCCGTCCCCGTCCTTGACGGGCCGTCCACGTCCTGAGACAAGTCGCTGACCACGCTGACCAATGCCCGGCAAATCGGACACCAGCCCCGGCCGCGGCCGAGGCGTCGATCCAGCCTCTGACCTGCACAAACACCCTGTGCGCCTGAGCGGATTCGAACCGCCGACACCCGCTTTAGGAGAGCGGTGCTCTATCCCCTGAGCTACAGGCGCGTCGGGCGTTGCCGCCCGCGCGTCCGCCGGCCGGGGCCGTGCGGACGACGACGAGCCTACCGGCGCCCCACCCCCGGCGGAGCCCCGGTCACCGGCGCGGGCAGAGGCCCCAACCGCCATCTGTTGACAGCGCTCCCACCCGGGGCGAGCCTGGTCGGCATCGGGGGCGCTCCACAACGCAGTGCACCGGCGCCACCGGGCAAGGGAATCGAAATCCACCCGTCGGCGCACGCTCGCGCCGGCCTTGTGAGAGTGGGAGCGTTCTCATGGCTGGACCAGCAACGAAGCTCGTCAGCATCGCGGCAGCCGCCGCCCTCGTCGTCCTGGCCGCCGGGCCCGCCGCGGCGTGCCGCACGCCGGACCCCGCCGGCAACCCGCTGCAGCCGGGCGCCCGGCTGTACGTCAACCCGCACAGCACCACGGCCCAGGCGGCCGCCAAGCTCCGCGGCCCGGCGTGGCCCGGCAGTCCCAAGGCCGACGCCCAGCTGCTCGCGCGGTTCCCCTCCGCCACGTGGTTCACGGGCGGCACGCCCCGCAAGGTCCAGCAGGACGTCGCCACGGTGGTGCGGGGCGCGCAGAAGGCCCGCGCCGTCCCGGTGCTCGTCGCCTACGACACCTCCAACCGCGACTGCGGCCAGTACTCCGCGGGCGGCGCGCAGACCACCGCCGAGTACGAGGCGTGGATCGACGGCCTGGCCGCCGGCATCGGCAACGCCCCGGCCGCCGTCATCCTCGAGCCGGACGGCCTCGGGCTCATCCCCAACTACGTGAGCAAGATCGACGGCAGCTCCAACTGC
Organism: Actinomycetes bacterium; assembly: GCA_021793675.1. Classification (GTDB taxonomy): domain Bacteria; phylum Actinomycetota; class Actinomycetes; order Actinomycetales; family Cellulomonadaceae; genus Cellulomonas. The sequence goes on from JAJYSG010000015.1 coordinate 3,277, forward strand.
ACCATCGCCGGCGTGGACCCGGCGCAGCGCTTCACGCAGCTCGGCTATGCGATCGACCGGCTGAAGCGGGGCCGGCACACCGCGGTGTACCTCGATGCCACCCACACCGGCTGGCAGAACGTCGGCGAGTCCGCCCAGCGGCTGCTCGAGGCCGGCGTGCAGCGTGCGGACGGCTTCTTCCTCGACGTCTCCAACTACCAGTACAGCGCGAACCTCGTCGACTACGGCACGTGGATCTCGGACTGCATCGCCCTGGCGGAGCGTGACAGCGCCGCCGACCCGACGGCCTACGACTTCGGCGGCAACTGTGGCAACCAGTACTGGGACGGCGGGCCGGCGACGAGCTGGGCCGGTGCCGGTCTGGACAACACGAGGGTCTGGAGCAGCCAGCCGTACAGCGGCACGGCGACGGACCTCACATGGAACACCGTGGGCATCGACTCCCGCTACGCCGCGGCGCTGGGCACCACCACGGCCACCACGCACTTCGTCATCGACACCAGCCGCAACGGCCAGGGCCCGTGGGTGGGCACGCTCGACTGGTGCAACCCGCCGGGCCGGGGCCTCGGGCTGCGGCCGACGACGACCACGGGCAACCCGCTCGTCGACGCCTACCTCTGGGTGAAGGTGCCGGGCGAGTCCGACGGCCAGTGCGACCGCTCCGGCACGGGGACGGACCCGGAGTGGGGCGGCATCGTCGACCCGGCCGCCGGGGCGTGGTTCCCGGCGCAGGCGCACCAGCTCATCGCGCTGGCCAGCCCCGCGCTGACCTAGCGGGAACCGGACGGCGGCGGGGCCGGGCGCCAGGGAGTGACCTCGGCCCCGCCGCACGCCGTCCGGGCGCGCTCGTCGGCCGCACGACGAACCGTCCACCCAGGTCACCCGCCTGCGCCCCGGCCATTCCCCATGCGAGGATCGCGGCATGACGACGAGCGAGGCGATCCCCGACCCGATGGCGAACTCGCATGACGCGCGCCTGTGGGTCGAACGGATCGGGCACCGCCGCTACACCGGCTACAACGACCGCGGCGCCCGCGTCGAGATCGGCAACACCGGCGACGAGGGCGTGTTCGGCCCCGTCGAGCTCATGAAGATCGCGCTGGCGGGCTGCGCCGGCCTCACCGCCGACAACCCGCTGTCGCGCCGGCTCGGCGACGACGTGCCGGTGACCATCGAGGTCGGCGGCCCCACCGACGGGCCGCAGGACCGCGTCCCGGCGTTCGCCGAGCGCCTCGTCGTGGACCTGACGAGCCTGCCCGACGACGAACGGGAGCGGCTCCTCGTGGTGCTGGACCGTGCCATCACCGAGCACTGCACGGTCAGCCGCACGCTGCAGGCCGGCGCCACCGTGACCCTCACGGTCGCGGGCGAGGGCTGAGCGTGATGTCGCTGCTCGGCGCGGCCCTCGACAAGGCGGTCACCGTGCCGTCGGCGAACATCCACGCCCACGTGGCCACGGTCCGCCGGCGCAACCCCGAGGCGGACCCGCAGCAGCTGGTCCGGCTGCTGGAGAAGGAGTACCTCGGTGTGGTGGCCACCACCGGCGGCGCGGTCGGCGCGGCAGCCGCAGCGCCCAGCATCGGCACCGGCGTGGCCACCGCCCTGACCATCGGCGACGTGGCGACGTTCTTCGGCGCGTCCGCCGCCTTCGCGCTGGCCGTGGCGTCGGTGCACGGCATCGACGTGCAGGACGCGGAGCGCCGCAAGGCCCTGCTCATGGCCACGCTGCTGGGCGAGCCCGGCGCGGCGCTCGTCGGCGACGCCGCCGGCATCACCACCACGCGCGTGGCCCGCACGCTGCTGACGCGGATGCCGCTCGGCACCGTGCGCCGCGTCAACGCCCAGCTCGCCAGGCGACTGGTCAAACGCCAGACGGTCAAGCAGGGCAGCCTCGCGCTCGGCCGGCTCGCACCGTTCGGGATCGGGCTGCTCATCGGCGTGGTGGGCGGCCGGGCGCTGGGACGGACCGTGGTGGCCGGCGCGCGCAGCGCGTTCGGCCCGGCACCTGAGCGTTTCAGCCCCACGCTCGAGCTGTCCCCGGGGACCAACCCGGCGCTGCCACCGGGCGCACCCGCCTAGGACGAGCTGGTCCAGCGGCGCTCCACCGAACCCCACGGCACGTGCGCGTCCCGCGGACCGTGCACGTGCCGCGGCCGGGCACGCCGCCCGGCCGCGCGCGGCGTCACCAGCGGTGATGCACGTGGAAGCGGATCGACTCGTCGTAGATCCGCTTGAGCCCGTCCTGCGTCGCGTGGTCGAGCGGGAGCAGCTCGGCCGCCTCGGCGTTGCCGAGCGCCTGCTGCGGCGAGCGCGCCCCGGGGATCACCACGGACACACCGGGCTGGTCGATCACCCACCGCAACGCCAGCTGCGCCGTGGTCGCCCCGGCCGGGGTGAACGTGGCTACCTCGCGCGCGGCGACGACGCCCACCTCGAACGGCACGCCGGCGAACGTCTCGCCGACGTCGAACGCCTCGCCCTTCCGGTTGTACGTCCGGTGGTCCGAGGCGGCGAACGTGGTGTGCTCGTCGTACTTGCCGGTGAGCAGGCCGGACGCCAGCGGCACCCGCGCGATGATCCCCACGCCGGCCTCGCGGGCGGCGGGCAGCACCTGCTCGAGCGGCTTGCGCCGGAACACGTTGAGGATGATCTGCACCGTCGCGACGTTCGGCCGGGCGATGGCGAGCAGCGCCTCCTCGACGGTCTCCACGGACACGCCGTAGGCGGCGACGCGGCCCTCGGCGACGAGCGTGTCGAGGTCGTCGTACGTCTGCTGGCGCCGGTACACGTCGGTCGGCGGGCAGTGCAGCTGCACCAGGTCGAGCGTGTCGACGCCGAGGTTGGCCCGCGAGCGGTCGTTCCAGCGGCGGAAGCTGTCGAGCGCGTACGCGTCGGCGACGTGCGGGTCGGCGCGGCGGCCCATCTTCGTGGCCACCGTGATCCCCTCGCGCCCGCGCTCGGCCAGCACCCGGCCGACGAACGTCTCGCTGCGCCCGTCGCCGTAGACGTCGGCCGTGTCGAGGAACGTCACCCCCGCGTCGAGCGCGGCGTTCAGCACGGCGCGCGCCGCGTCGTCGTCCACCTCGCCCCAGTCCCCGCCCAGCTGCCAGCAGCCGAGCCCGACGACGCCCACGGAACGGCCGGTACGGCCCAGCACCCGAGTCTCCATGCGAGCGAACCTACCGGGTGCGGTGCGCGGGGTCCGGCCGCCGACGCGCTGCTCGGGATCGGGTCGGGGACGTCGTAGGCTCGCCCACGGCCACGACGACCGACGCGCGAACCGCCGAGGAGAACGATGAGCACCACAGCCCCCGGGGCGACCCCCCGGCACTACCTGATGTGCGAACCCACGTACTACACGGTCTCCTACGAGATCAACCCGTGGATGCACCGGGAGCAGGCGACGGACACCCCGCGCGCGGTGGACCAGTGGCGGCGCCTGCGGGACGTGTTCGTCGACCTCGGGCACACCATCGACCTCATCGACCCGGTACCCGGCCTGCCGGACATGGTCTACGCCGCCAACGGCGCCACCGTGGTGGACGGCATCGTCTACTCCGCGAAGTTCCGGTACCCGCAGCGCCAGCCCGAGGGCCCGCTCTACGAGAAGTGGTTCGCCGACCACGGGTACGTCACCCACACCGCCCAGCGCGTCAACGAGGGCGAGGGCGACATGCTCGTCGTCGGCACCGTGCTGCTGGCGGGCACCGGGTTCCGCAGCGAGCGCGCGGCGCACGCCGAGGCGCAGGAGGCGTTCGGCCACCCGGTGATCTCGCTCGAGCTCGTCGACCCGCACTACTACCACCTGGACACCGCGCTCGCCGTGCTGTCGAGCTCGCCGAGCGACCCGCAGATCGCCTACTACCCGCCCGCGTTCTCGGCCGGCTCGCAGAGCGTGCTGCGCCAGCTCTTCCCCGATGCCGTGATCGCGAACGGCGAGGACGCCGCGGCGCTGGGGCTGAACATCGTCTCCGACGGCCAGCACGTGGTGCACGCCCCGGACGCCCGGCACCTCGCCGCAGCCGTGCGCGAGCGCGGCTACGAGACGATCGCGGTGGACACCACCGAGCTGCTCAAGGGCGGCGGCGGCGCCAAGTGCTGCACGCTCGAGATCCGCGAGCCGCTCAGCTGAACTTCACGGCTCCGTAGAGCCACCCGCCGGACGTCGCGCCACCGATGTTCATGGTGCTGACGTCCGTGCGCATCATTTGCGCCCGGTGCGGTGCGGAGTTGGCCCACGCCTGCACGAGCGTGCTCACCGAGCCCGTGGTGCAGCCGACGATGTTGTCGTACCCGGAGTGCCAGATGCCGCCCGACGCCGCCATGTCCTCGGCGTGCGCGACGAGCACGGACGACCGGCCGATCCCCAGCGGCCGCAGGCCCTGACCCTGGCGCCAGGCGTTGATCGCGGCGCCGATGGCGCTGAAGCTCAGCTCGCTGACGCCCGCGCCCACGGGCGCTCCCGGGCAGACGAGGCCGCCGGCGGGGATGGCCTGCACCCGGCCGCCGGTCGGGGCGGGGGCGGTGCTCGACGAGGTCGTCCGCTGGATCGTCGTGGCCGGCCTGGGGGCGGTGGGCCGGGTGACCGCCGGGCGGGCGGGCGCGGCCTGCGCCGCCGCGGCCGCGGCTGCGGCCTGCTGTGCCGCGGCGACACGCGCCTGGTCGGCGACCTGCCACGCGGCCTCGGCATCCGAGGCGGCCTTCGCGGCACTGGTGACGCCCGCCGCGGCGCCGGACAGCTGCCCGAGGCTCGCGGTGTCGTCGGCCACCGTGCCGGTCGCCACGCCGATCGCCGCCTGCAGCGCCGCCAGCAGCGCCGGGTCGGCGTGCACGTCGGCGGCGAGCTGCTGGGTGCCGGCGGTGGCGGCGTCGCGGGCTGCCGCTCGGGCGGCCACCAGGGCGGCGCTGAACGCCGCCGCCGACGACTGCTGCGCGGCCTGCCGGGCGGCGGTGTCGGCGTCCTGCACGGCGCGGTCGGCCGCCACCCGGACGTCCGCGGCGTTCCGCGCCTCGACCTGCACGGCGTGCTGGTGCGCCACGACGACGCTGCTCGCGACGAGCGCACCGCTGACGGCGAGCGCGACGACGACGCGGCTGCGCCGGCCGGCGCGGCGCTGCGGCTGCGGTACGGGGGACGGCGCGGGCTGCGGCTCGGGTGCCTCGGGGTGGGCGCCGCGCTGCGTCGGGACGCGGTCGAGCAGCGGCACGGCGCCGATGGCGGGATCGTGCGGGTCGACTGCCACCGGCTCGCCCTCGGGCGAGCCCTTCTGACGCGGGACGGACGTCGCCGCGACACGCCGAGTGAGCGCCATGACGCCGCCTTCCCAGTGCCGAGGTGTATACGCCTCCGAGACATCGGCACGGGACAGCTGGGACTGAAGGGGCGAATCGCCCTTTCTTCGCACACGCCGCACCATGGGGCGACGGTAAGCAGCAGGCTGTGAAGCGACTGTGGGACGTGTGGCCCACAGATCGCCGTCAGGATGTGCTAGTTCCGTCGGTGCGGCCCTCGAGGATATCCACCGGTTGGGTATTTCGGCCCACAGCGACCGCTCGACGTGATAGGTGGTACCGGCGGAACCGGCTAGTCAGTCTCCTCCGGCAGGCACTTGGCCGTGACGACCATGACGGGGCACGTCGCGTGGTGCAGCACCGCCTGGCTCGTCGAGCCGAGCAGCAGGCCGGCGAACCCGCCGCGGCCCCGCGAGCCGACGACGACCAGGTCGGTCTGGGCCGAGGACTCGGTGAGCAGCTGTGCGCCGGTGCCGTCGAGCACGGTGCGCTTGATCGTCGGGGCCCCGGGCTCCGACGCGGCCACCCGGTCGATGAGCACGTCGAGCGCGGTCGCGACGTCCTCGAGCACCTGCTCGTGGTCCACCGCGGCCGGCAGCCACGCCATGGTGCCGGAGCCCGCGGTGACCGGCACGGCCGTGACCGCCGTCAGCTCCGCGTCCCACGCCTTCGCCTCGCGGATCGCCCAGCGCAGCGCGAGCTCGGCCTGCGGCGAGCCGTCGAGCCCCACGAGGACGCGCCGCACCGGCCGCACCACGAGCGGTTCGGCCTCCGGCGGCGCCCCCTTGGCGTTCCGCCGGGTGGGCACCACCACGGTGGGGCACTTCGCGTGGGCCGGCAGCGCGGAGGAGACCGTGCCCAGCAGCCGTTCGGTGAATCCGCCGCCGCCGCGGGTGCCCACCACCGCCATCGTCACCCGCGCCGACTCGTCGATGAGGACGGCTGCGGCATCGCCCACCGTCACGTGGGACGAGACCGGCACCCCGGCCTGCGCGACATGGGCGGCCGCGTCGGCGACCACCGTCTGCGCCCCGGCCCGGATCGCGGAGTCGTCGAGCGCGGCGTAGCCGCCGTCGAGGGATGCCGCCGCGAACGACGGCAGCGCGTAGCCGCACACCAGCCGCAGCCCCCACCCGTGGACCACTGCCTCCTGTGCCGCCCAGTCCAGCGCATGCAGGCTGGCGGCCGAACCGTCGACACCGACCAGAATCTCCCGAGAGCGCGTCATCACGCCATCGTGGCACGTTCTTGACGCTTTGATGGCTCAGACGACTCACGCGGCGAGGTAGCGGCTCCAGGACGGCTCGGACCGCGCGGCGGCCGCCCCGAGTGACAGCGACCACCGCGGCGCGCGCGGCGTGAAGGGCAGCTGCCAACCGATCTCGTGCAGCAGCCGGTCGGCCTTGCGGTGGTTGCAGCGCACGCACGCGGCCACCACGTTCGACCACTCGTGCCGGCCCCCGCGGGAGCGCGGCAGCACGTGGTCCACGGTGTCGGCACCGCCGCCGCAGTACGCGCACCGGTGGTTGTCCCGCTGCAGCACGGTGCGCCGCGTCGGGGGGACCATCCGGCGCTGCGGCACGTGGACGTACCGGGTCAGCGAGAGCACCACCGGAACCGGAAGGGCCGCACGCTCGGAGTGGAGCATGCGGCCCTCGGATTCCAGGATCGTCGCCTTGCCGGCCATGACGAGCACCACGGCGCGCCTGAGGCTGACGACGCACAGCGGCTCGAGGCTCGCATTGAGGAGGAGCGCCCGCGCGGGTGTCCCACCCGCCGGCCCGTCCGCACCCTCGTCGAGGGCGGCGTCGGGCGCGGGCGCCGTAGATGGTGGCGTGGCGTCGGTCGTCAGCACGGCGTTCTCCTGACCTCGCAGGTCGGGCCGGCTGGCTGCCGGTCCGTGCACAGGCAACTCGCGTGATGCAGGAATCAGGGTAACCGCGCCGCCGGGTGCTCCGACGACGAGGGCCCCGCACGACGGTTGTCGGCGGGGCCCTCGCACGGAACGTCGCTGGTCAGCTCACGCGGATGAACACCGGGTTGGACTGCCAGATGGCGCGGAACTGGACCGTCTTGCCGGGACGCGGCGAGTCGATCTGCATGTCGCCACCCGCGTAGATCGCCACGTGGCCGGGAGACCAGATGATGTCACCGGGACGCGCGTCCGCCGCCGAGACGACGGTGCCGGCGTAGCGGTCGGCGCTGGCGGTGCGCGGCAGGCTGATGCCGAGCTGGGCGTACACGTACTGCAGGAACCCGGAGCAGTCGAAGCCTGCCGGGGTCGAGCCGCCGTAGACGTACGGGGTGCCGACGTAGCGCGCGGCGATCTGCAGCACGGCGCTGCCGGCGACGCTGGGCGGTGCCGGGTTGTTCGCCACCACGACGCGGGCCGCCGAGCGGCTCGTCCGGACGGTGGTCCGCACCGCCTTGGGCGGTGCGGGCTTGACCGCGGTGACGGCGTCGATGTCGATCGTCCACTGCGCGTCGGCAGGGGCGGTGACGACGGGAGCGAGCTCGAGCTGCGCCTGCGCCTGGGCGGCGAGGGCAGCCGTGTCGACCGACGGGAAACCGACGGCGCTGTCACTGCTCGCGAATGCGGGCGTGGCACCCATGGCGGACACGACGAGTCCGGACGAGGCGGCCACGATGGCGGTGCGGCGACCGACGACCTGCAGCTGCGAGGTCGCCGTCGACGTGAACTGCGTGAGGGGGGTCGACGGGCGCGTCGCCGCGCGATGCCGGCCGTGAGACGTGCGTACGGACAACTGACTGCCTCTCCTGATGCCTACGAGGTCAGCTGTCGGGTTCGGATGGGAGATCACCCGGCCGGTCGAGCGGTCCGAAGACCGTCCGCCCGGCTTCACCCCAAGGACACCGTGACCGGTGCCCGCGATTGGGTCCCCCGCTCCTGCCGGCGAGTCGTACGGACCTCGTGCGGTGGCAGGATTCGGCGATCCGCCCGAGGACTTTCCGGAGGAGGGTTCCGGGAAGCGGTTCGACCGTACCCGACGATTCGCCCGCTTGTCACGTTCCGGTCACGAACGTCTTCACGCGTCCAGATGCGACCCACCAGGCACGTCGTCGAAGCCGCACGCAGGCCGGTCGTGGCATGGGACCTAAGTCACATCGCGGCGACGAAGATGTGCCGCGCCACCTCGTCCGGCAGCTCGAGCACATCGGACGAACCGGGCGTCCCGACGGTCACCAGACCGTCCTCCCGGACCACGCTGACGCGGGCCCCGGGCGTGATCCCCGCCTCCGCGAGCCGCCCCAGCAGCTCGACGTCCACCTGGACCGGCTCGCCGATGCGCCGCACCACGGCGACCGTGCCGTCGGCCGGCGCGTCGGGGTCGACGAGCGAGACGACGCCCTCGAGGAACCCGGGCACCGTGCCGTGCTCCCCGATCTCGGCCAGCCCGGGGATGGGGTTGCCGTACGGGTCGTAGTGCGGGTGCTCGAGGAGCCTCGTCAGCCGCATCTCCACCTGCTCGCTCATGACGTGCTCCCACCGGCAGGCCTCGTCGTGCGCCAAAGGCCACTGCAGGCCGATGACGTCGATGAGCAGGCGCTCGGCCAGCCGGTGCTTGCGCATCACGCGGACGGCCTTGAGGCGGCCGTTCTCGGTGAGCTCGAGGTGCCGGTCGTCGCCGAGCACGACGAGGCCGTCACGCTCCATGCGCGCCACCGTCTGCGACACCGTGGGACCCGAGTGGCCGAGACGCTCCGCGATCCGGGCACGCAGCGGCGTGATGCCTTCCTCGCTGAGCTCGTAGATCGTCTTGAGGTACATCTCGGTGGTGTCGATCAGGTCGCTCACGCGTCGCCTCCACGTCCCTGGCACGTGCCTCCGGGCGCGGGCCGCCCTGGATCCCAGGGTAGTGGCGCGACAGGCGCATATCCTCGGCACATGGCCCCCGATCTGCGCATCCCCACGGACCTGCTGCCTGCCGACGGACGGTTCGGCTCGGGCCCTTCGAAGATCCGTCCGGAACAGGTCGCGGCGCTGTCGGCCGCCGGCCGGTCCCTGCTGGGCACGTCGCACCGGCAGCGCCCGGTCCGTGCGCTCGTCGGGCACATCAAGGAGAGCCTGACGTCGCTGCTGGGCCTGCCGGACGGCTACGAGATCGTCCTCGGCCTCGGCGGGTCCTCGGCGTTCTGGGACGTCACCACGTGCTGCCTGGTGGACCACCGCTCCGCGCACGGGGTTTTCGGCGAGTTCGGGGCCAAGCTCGCGGCGGCGATCGCCCGGGCGCCGTTCCTCGCCGAGCCGTCGATCGCGCAGGCCGAGCCCGGTGCCGTCGTCGTGCCCGGACCCGTCGACGACGCCGACGTCTACGCGTGGCCGCACAACGAGACCTCCACCGGCGTCATGGCGCCGGTGCGCCGCGACCCGCGCTACGGGGACGCGCTGGTCGTCGTGGACGCCACGTCGGCCGCCGGTGCGCTGCCGGTCGACATGTCGCAGGCCGACGTCTACTACTTCGCGCCGCAGAAGGTGCTGGCGTCCGACGGCGGCCTGTGGTTCGCCGCGGCGTCCCCGGCGGCGGTGGAACGGGCCGCCCGGATCGAGGCGAGCGGCCGGTGGGTGCCGGACTTCCTCTCGTTCAGCGCCGCGGTGACGAACTCCCGGCAGGACCAGACCCTCAACACCCCGGCGATCGGCACGCTCGTCCTGCTCGCCGAGCAGCTGGACTGGATCCTCGGCAACGGCGGCCTGGACTGGGCGGCGCAGCGGTCGGCGACGTCCGCGGGCCACCTCTACTCGTGGGCGCAGTCACGCGACTGGGCGACGCCGTTCGTCGTCGACGAGGCAGCGCGCTCCACGGTCGTCGGGACGGTGGACCTGCTGCCTCCCGTCGAGGCGGCCACCGTCACCGCGGTGCTGCGCGCCAACGGCGTCGTCGACACCGAGCCGTACCGCCGGCTGGGCCGCAACCAGCTACGCGTGGGGATGTACCCCGCCGTCGACCCGGACGACGTGCTCGCGCTCACCGCGTGCGTCGACTGGGTCGTCGAGCAGCTGTCCTGAGCCCAGGCACGGACGAGCGCCCTGGCCTCCCCCTCCGGGGAAGGTGGCCAGGGCGCTCGTCTGCCCGGGCGTCAGCGGGTGGCGCCGCGGCGGCGGACCATGATGCGGACGGCCACCAGCACGCCACCGAGGACGAGCACGCCGAGCGCCACGTACAGCAGCGGTGCGACGTCGCCGGCGCCGGTGAAGGCCAGCACGGCGCTGGTCGGCGTCGGGTCGTCGGCGGCCAGCACCTCAGAGATCGGCGGGTTGCAGAACACCTGGTCCGGCGGGTAGGTGACGGTGACCGTCGCCTTGGGGTTGACGTCGAACGTCACCGGCACGGTGGGACGCACCCAGTCCCACTGGTCGCCCCGCACCCACTGGCCGTCGACCTGCCGCCAGCCGGGCCAGTCCACGACGGTGCCGTCGGGAGCCAGCACGGTGCCAGGCCACAGCACGCTGCCGGACAGCGGCAGGTTCGACTGCGTGACGGAGTTCCCGGTGCTCGGGTCGCCCCAGATGATGGTCACCGTGGTGTTCGGGGTGCCCTCCGGCTGGACCGTGTAGTCGAGGTAGGGCGCGTTGTTGCGGCACACCGCGTCGGCCTTGACGACGACGAGCTGGCACACGCCGGAAGGTGCATAGCCGGCCTCCTGGTCGAGGCAGGCGTAGCCGGTCGGCCCCGTGGGGGTTGCCGACGACGAGGACGACGGGTCGGCGGCCATGGCCGGACCCGCGAGCGCGACGGACGCCAGGAGCACGGCGACGACCGCTACGGAACGCCGGACGAAGCGCAACACTGTGACTCCCGGTGGCGTGGACGAAATAGACCCTTTGTCCTGATTGTGCCTCTCCGCGAGCGGCTGGAGTAGCCGCTTTGGGGTGAAACGTCCGTTTCACCCCCCGCAGGTGACGGTCCGCATCCCGTTCGACGTCAACGTCGGCGTGCTCCACACGGTGAGCGACCCGCCGTGCACCGGCACCGTGGCGCGATATGTCGCCTGTCCTCCCGGAGGCAGCCACGACGTCACCACCTGGACGGCCCGGCCGTCCTGCGTCGTGGAGGTGCCCGAGACGTAGCCGTCGCCGAGCCGCAGGGCGCCTAGGGTCGCGCCCACCGGCGTGTAGACCGTGACGTTCGTCGCCAGCCAGCCCGTGGGCAGGCCGCTCTTGGACAGTCCTGTCACGTAGGCCGGCTCGCTGGCCACGTCCGCAGGTGGGGTGTAGCTCAGGTCGAGCCGCACCGTGGCGGTCGGGTTCGGTCCGGTGCACGTCATGCCCTCGACCGTGACCTTCGTCGTGAGGTAGTAGTCGAGCTTGCCGCTGGTGCCGTCGTCGAGGAACACGCCGGCGTCGGCCGCGTGGGCGCCCGAGAGGAACGCGCCGCCGACGGTGCTGGCCGCCAGCCCACGCTCCTCGGCGTCGTGCGACGACCAGACCCGCACCCGGCCCTGCTGGGCCGCGGTGACCAGCTCCTGGACCACCGCGAGCCGGTCGCCCTGACCGTTGCCCACCGCGTGGAAGATCGCGGCGGCGGCCTGCGCGTAGAGCGCGTCGGCCGCGGCGTTGTCGCCGTCCTGGTAAGGCAGCAGCACGTAGGCGTCGCGCAGCAGCTGGCGCACCAGCGTGTCCGCCGTGACGGTGCTGCCGCCCGGCACCGCCACCGGACCCGTCGCCCGCAGCAGCTCCGCCGCAGCCACCACGTCCGTGGCGACGACGCCGTCGACGTGCTGCCCGGTGACGGCCTGCCAGCGCGCCGCGACCAGCTGCGCGGTGCGCGGGAAGTCCGGGGTCATGCCGGCGTTCTGGATCCACCGGCCGAGCACGTCCGTGTGGATGGCGTCCTCGGCGGGCGTCAGCGGGAGGATCGGAGCGTCGAGCGCCGGGAAGGACGACGCGGTCCGCTGGTCGGTGAGCGTGATGGTGCCGTGGTCGACCGTGAGCACGGCCAGCGAGCCGACGATGCCACCCTGCGTGCGCAGCTCGGCGGAGTTCAGCGAGACCAGCAGGTACGAGCGCGGCCCGTCGCTGCCGAGCAGCCCGGGCAGCAGCCGCCCCAGCTGTGCCACGGAGCGGGCCGGCCCGGCCACCTGGGACAGCTGGTGCTGCAGCGACGCGACGGGCGCCGCGAGGCGGGGCGTCAGCCCGGCGGGATCGATGCCCGCGACGGCCGTCGACGCGGCGTCGATCCGGTCCGCGGCGGCCAGCAGCGGCGGCAGCGCGTCGACCAGCGGGCCGAGGGCGACGTGCCCGTCACTGCTGGGGGTCTGGTGCGCCGAGAGCACGGTGTCGGCGGCGTCGAGCGCCGGTCCTGCGACGTCGACCACCTGGTCGAGCGCGACGGTGACGGTGCGCACGGCGCCGAGCTGGCGGCCGGCCCACGGCAGCACGGTGCCCGCCCGCCACACCGGGTCGTCCACGGCCTGGCGCGCCGCGTCCAGGTGCGCCCGCACCCCGGGCAGGTCGGCCTGGAGCGCCGTGAGGTTGCGGTCGTGGCCGGCCTGGACCATCGCGGTCAGGCCGTCCTGCGCCGCGATCAGCGCCCGGCCGGCCTGGGAGACCCGGAACGCCAGCCACCCGGCGGCCGCGACCAGGACGACGACCACGACGAGCCCCACGACGAGCACCCGGCGCCGCCGCGACCGGCCGACGACCGGCGCGGCAGGCTCCCCCGCCTCGTCGGCCGGCTCGACGGTCGCCGCGGGCTCGTCGCCGGCGGTCGAAGGGACGATCACGGCCCGATCGTGACATATCGGACAACGGCCGACGCCGCCGCGCGGCGCAGTTCACCCGCCGGTCAGGCCGAACCGCGGGCCGCGACGTCCCGGTGCGCCGCCGGGACGTCGCCCTGCGGGTACGTCAGCCGCACGTGCGGGTGCTCGTCGGCCCGGAACCGGACGCGGACCTGCATCGACCGCCCCACCCAGAGCAGGGCGGCCACGGCGACCAGCACCGCGGTGATGCCGCCGATGCCGATCGCCCACCGCGCGCCGAACTGCTGGCCGATCCACCCGACGATGGGCGAGCCGAACGGCGTCGCGCCCTGGAACACCATCATGTACAGCGCCATGACGCGGCCCCGCATCTGCGGCTCGGTGCTCATCTGGATGGTGGCGTTGGCCGCGGTCATCATGGTCAGCGAGGCCAGCCCTACCGGGATGCACATGATGGCGTAGGTCAGGTAGGTCGGCATGATCGCCAGCAGGCTCGCGGCGACACCGAAGCCGAGGGCGGCGCCGACGACGAGCCGGACGCGCGGGTGCTCGCGCCGGGCGGCGATGAGCGCACCGGACAGCGAGCCGATCGCCAGCACCGAGCCGAGCAGCCCGTACTCGCCGGCGCCCTTGTCGAACACCGTGCGGGCGATCAGGGCGCTGGTCATCTGGAAGTTCAGGCCGAACGCGGAGACCACGCCGATGACGACCATGATGACGAGGATGTCCGGCCGGCCGCGGACGTACGCCAGGCCGGCGCGGATCTGTCCCTTGGAGCGCGGCACCATCGGCATCGCGTGCAGCTCGGAGCTCCGCATGAGGACCAGCGCGAGGATGGTCCAGCCGAACGACGCCGCGTTGAGCCAGAACAGCCAGCCGGTGCCGATCGCGGCGATGAGCAGGCCGGCCACGCCGGGGCCGATGAGCCGGGCCGCGTTGAACGAGGCGCTGTTGAGGCCGACCGCGTTGGCCAGGTTCTCCTTCGGCACCAGCTGCGCGACGAAGGTCTGGCGCACCGGTGCGTCGAACGCCGCGGCGACACCGAGCGCGAGCGCGAGCGCGTAGACGTGCCACAGCCGCACGTGCCCGGACAGCACCAGAGCGCCCAGGACGGCCGCGAGCACGCCCATCGAGGCCTGGGTGATGAGCAGCAGCTTGCGCCGGTTCATCCGGTCCGCGAGCACCCCGGCGAACGGGGAGATGAACAGTGCCGGCGCGAACTGCAGCCCGGTCACCACGCCGAGCGCGACGCCGGAGTTGTGCGTCAGCTGGGTCAGGACGAGCCAGTCCTGGCCCACCCGCTGCATCCAGGTGCCGATGTTCGAGACGAGCGCGCCGGTGAACCACAGCCGGTAGTTGCGGAACTTCAGGGAGGAGAAGGTGGCGCTCACGAGTCGGCCATCTCCTTGAGCAGCTCGGCGGCGCGGCTCAGCACGTCCCGGTCCGCGGGGGTCAGCCGCGCCAGGCGGGAGTTGAGCCAGGCGTCCCGACGACGACGGGTCTCGGTCACCTCCGCCACGCCGGCCGGCGTGAGGGCGACGACCACCTGGCGGCCGTCGTTCGGGTCCGGGGTCTTGGTGACCAGGCCGAGCTCGGCCAGGCAGCTGACGGTGCGGGTCATCGTCGGCGGCTGGACCCGCTCGTGCTCGGCGAGCCGGCCCGGGGTCATCGGCCCCTCGCGCATCAGCACGGTCAGCGCGGAGAACTGGGGGTACGACAGCTCCGCGTCGCCGACCTCGAGCCGCAGCCTGCGGTGGGCCCGGCCGAGCGCGCGCCGCAGCTCGGAGGCGAGGGTGGGGCGGGGCGTCGGCACGGTTCCTTAGCCTACCTCATTACCTGAGGTAATGATTCCGGTGCCGTGGCACCGGCTCCCTCGCCGGCCCGACGGTCGCGACGACTCTCCCGGGGCCGCACCGGGCGGCGACGCCCGCGTCGCGGCCCGCCGCTACGGCCGGCCGAGCGCCCGATAGGTCCAGCCGGCGGACCGCCAGCGCGCCGGGTCCAGCACGTTGCGCCCGTCGAGCATCGCCTTGGCCGCCACCACGGCGCCTAGCCGGTCCGGGTCCAGCTCGCGGTACTCCGGCCACTCGGTGGCCAGCAGCACCACGTCGGCGCCCCGCGCCGCCTCGAGGGCGGTCTCGGCGAAGCGGAGGTCCGGCCAGGCGGCGCGCGCGTTGGCGATGGCCTGCGGGTCGGTGACGGTGACGTGGGCACCCTGCAGCTGCATCTGCGCGGCGACGGAGAGGGCCGGCGAGTCGCGCACGTCGTCGGAGTCCGGCTTGAACGCCGCGCCGAGCACCGCCACCCGCCGCCCGACGATCGAGCCGTGGCACACCTCGCGCGCCAGGTCGACCATCCGCACCCGACGGCGCATGTTGATGGCGTCGATCTCCTGGAGGAAGCCGAGGGCGTCCGAGACGCCGAGCTCACCGGCGCGCGCCATGAACGCGCGGATGTCCTTGGGCAGGCAGCCGCCGCCGAAGCCGAGCCCGGCGTTGAGGAACTTGCGGCCGATCCGCGGGTCGAAGCCGATCGCGTCGGCCAGCCTGGTGACGTCGGCACCGGTCGCCTCGCACAGCTCGGCCATCGCGTTGATGAAGCTGATCTTGGTGGCCAGGAACGAGTTGGCGGCCACCTTGACCAGCTGGGCGGTGGCCCGGTCGGTGACCACCAGCGGGGTGCCGGCGGCCAGCGGGGCGGCGTAGACCTCGTCGAGCACCGCCTTGGCCTTCTCGCCGGCGGGCGTGGTCACCCCGTCCTCGTCCGTGGGCAGGCCGTACACCAGGCGGTCGGGGTGCAGCGTGTCGTGCACCGCGAACCCCTCGCGAAGGAACTCCGGATTCCACACCACCGTGGCACCCGTCGCCTCGAGCGTCGCCGCGAGGCGCTCCGCCGTGCCGACGGGCACGGTCGACTTGCCCGCCACCACGTCGCCGGGCCGCAGGAACGGCGCCAGCTGGCGGGTGGCCGCGTCGACGTACGTCAGGTCGGCGCGGAACTCGCCGTGCGTCTGCGGCGTGCCGACGCAGATGAAGTGCGCGTCCGCGCCGGCGGCGGCGGCCATGTCCGTGCTGAACGTCAGCCGGCCGGTGGCCGAGACCCGTGCCAGCAGCTCGGGCAGGCCCGGCTCGTAGAACGGCGCGGTGCCGGCCTGCAGCGCGGCGATCTTGCGCTCGTCGACGTCGACACCGATCACCTCGTGCCCCAGCTCGGCCATGCAGGCGGCGTGCACGGCACCGAGGTAGCCGCAGCCGACGACGGAGATCTTCACCAAAGCCTCACGGGGGTCGACGACGAAGCTGTCAGGAATGTACCTGCCGCGGCCGTGAGCTCGGCGCCGGGCGGGCCGGGGACGCCGCGAGGGCCGAGCCCCGCACGGGACCCGGCCCTCGCGTGACGCGACTGCGCTCAGCCGACGAGCTGCTGGATGGGCGCCCGCATGAAGTAGGCGACGAACAGCACCGCGATGATCCACATCAACGGGTGGATCTGCTTGAGCTTGCCGGTGACGGCCTGCAGCACCACGTACATGATGACGCCCGCGCCGATGCCCACGGTGATCGAGTAGGTGAACGGCATGAGGACGATCGCGAAGAACGCGGGGAACGCGACCTCCCAGCGCTTCCAGTCGATCTCGAGCACCTGGGTCACCATGAGGAAGCCGACGACGACGAGCGCCGGGGCCGCCGCCTCCGAGGGGATGATCGCGACGAGCGGCGACAGGAACGTCGCGAGCAGGAACGCGATGCCGGTGACGACCGGCGCCAGGCCGGTGCGCGCGCCGTCGCCGACGCCGGAGGCCGACTCGATGTAGGCGGTGTTGGACGAGACGCCCGCGGCGCCACCCGCGACGGCCGCGATCGAGTCGACGACGAGGATCTGGCCGAGCTTCGGCGGGTTGCCCTCCTCGTCGAGCAGGCCGGCCTCGGAGCCGATGGCGACCATCGTGCCCATGGTGTCGAAGAAGTCGGCGAGCAGCAGGGAGAACACCAGGACGATCGTGGTGACGATCGCGTGCTTCCAGGGCCCGACGATCGAGAAGTGCCCGATGAGGGAGAAGTCCGGCGTGGCCACGGCGTGGGTGGGCCACGTCGGCACGGTGGACTTCCAGCCGGCGGGGTTCTTGTCCGAGAAGGCGCCGACCTTGGCGATCAGCTCGACCACGATGCCGACGACGGTGGTGCCGAGGATCGCGATGAGGATGCCGCCGCGCACCTTCTTCACCATGAGGACGACCATGGCGATCAGGCCGATCGCGAAGACGAGCACCGGCCAGGTGGTGAGCGAGCCGTTGGCCCCCAGCTGCGTGATGGTGCCGGCGCCGGGCGTGACGAAGCCGCTGTCGGCGAAGCCGATGAACGCGATGAACAGGCCGATGCCGACCGAGATGGCGGTCTTCATCCACCGCGGCACCGCGTTGAACACGGCCTGCCGGAACCCGGTCATCACCAGGATGAGCATGACGATGCCGTCCATGACGACGATGCCCATGGCGTCCTGCCAGGACCAGCCGGCCATGGTGGCGATGGAGTAGGCCACGACCGCGTTGATCCCCAGCCCGGTGGCCAGCGCCAGCGGATAGTTGGCCACCACCCCCATGAGGATCGACATGACGCCCGCCACCAGCGCCGTGGTGGCTGCGATCGTCGCCGGGGCCGCCAGCGTGTGCTTGAAGCTGTCGGTCCCGCCCAGGATGATCGGGTTCAGCACGATGATGTAGGCCATCGTGAAGAACGTCACCAAGCCACCGCGGATCTCGGTGCCGATGGTGGAGCCGCGTTCGGAGATGTGGAAGTAGCGGTCGAGGAAGTTCCTGGGCGACCCGTCGCTACGCGTGGGGGTCTGCGTGGTGCTGGGGGAAGACATGGCGGAAGTGTGACAGAGCCGTGTTGGCCGGCGAAGAGCGTTCCACCGGCCGTAACACGCGGTTAACGCGAGCCCCCGCGGGGGCGGCCGACAGCGTCACGAGCGGGCCCGATACCCTCGCCCCGTGACGTTGCCCGATCAGCCGCCGGAACCCGACCCGACCGCGCCGATCCAGGTGGACCTCGCGCGCGTGGCCGGCGTCGGCACCGCGGTGTGGGCGGTCGCGCTCGTCGTGTGCCTGGTGCTCGCCGCGCTCGGGCGCACCTCCTGGACGCCGGTCACCGTGTGCGCCGTGGGCGCACTGCTCGGCCTCGCGGGCATCCGGTGGTCACGCAGCCACGACACCATGGGCCGGCGCCGCAGGCGCTGACGCCCGGGCACCGCCGTCAGTCGTCGAGCTCGGCCTCCGGCGCCCGCCGCTCGTCGGCCAGCACCACCTCGAGCGCCCATCGCCGGTCCCAGCGGCCGACGAGCTGGGCCAGGCCGGCGGCCAGGCCGGACGTCGTCACGGCATGCACGCCGCCCGCGTCGACCCACCACTCGACGTCGGCGCCGTCCACGCGCAGGTCGTCGTGCTCCCACCAGGTGCGCGGCGCACCGTCACCCAGCACGACGCGGGCCGCGTCCGGCACGGGCTGACGCACGCCGTCACCGGTGACGGCGCCCTCCGCCAGCTCGGACGCCAGTGGCAGGTCGAGCAGCTCGGCCAGCGCCGCCGGCTCGCCACCGCCCAGCACCGGCACCATCGCCGCGACGTCGGTGCGCTGCCGCCACATCGGTGCGTCGGCCACGGCGCCGTCCTCGGCGGCCACCAGCGCGGCACGGTCCGCGGCGACGAGGGCGACCACGTGCTCCGGCGGCGCCGCGGACGCGTGCGCGGCCGGCTCCGCCGCGTGCGCCGCCAGCCGCGCCAGCGCCCGCCATGCGGTGACGGCATCCTCCGCCGCCACGGTGCGGCCCACCGGGAGGGCATCGAGCAAGCCCACCCAGCCCGGCAGGTCCAGCGCGTCGAGCACCACCCCGCCGAGCGCGGCCAGCACCTCGTCGTCCAAGCCGTCGAGCCAGTCCGGCGCCGGCGGCAGCCAGCCCGACGCGCCGCGCCGCCGGAACGGTCCGTCGACCGGTCCACGGGTGCGCAGCCACCAGGACGTGTACGACGCCGCGCGCCGCCCGCGCTCGTCGATCACCGGCGTGGTCAGTGCCCGCCGCAGCTCGGGCGTCCCGGCGATGAGCCGGACCGCTTCGGGCCACGCCTCGTCGAGCACCGCGTCGAGGTCGGCGACCGCGGCGACGTCCCCGACGAAGGCACCCGGCGCCAGCTCGTCGGCCAGCTGCTCCAGGTACTCCGGCCAGCCGTCGAGCGCCTCGTCGGGCTCGCCGGCCTCGGGGTCCGCGACGACATCCCGCACCCGCACCACGACGAGCGACGAGCGCACCCCCACGGCGCGCAGCACGTCCCGCCCCCACCGGTCGACGGCCGCGACGCTCACCGGTGCGAGCACCCGGTCGTCGAGCAGCCGGGACGCCGGGGACCCCGGCAGCACCAGGCCCTGCGCGGGGGCGGGCCCACCGTCCGCCGCGACCAGCTCGACGAGTCCCAGCCAGGCGAGCTCAGGCGTGGACCCGTCCTCGACCACGCGCGCGACGAGGTCGAGGACCGCGGCGGTCACCGCGGCGTCCCCCTCCTCCTGCTCGAGCACCGCCCGCCGCACCGGCTCGCCGGCCAGCAGCTGCGCCAGCGTCGCCGGTGCGGCGCCCAGCCGCTCCATCACCGGGTCGGCCGACTGCGGGTCGACGATCCGCACGCCCCAGGCCGTCAGCGCGTGCACCGTGGCAGGGTCCAGCCGGGCGACGTCGTCCGCGGCGAGCAGCAGCGCGCCCCGGGCACCCCGCACCACGCGGCCACCGGCGAGCGGCACGGGCAGCGCCGCGAGTGCCTCGCGGGCCAGCGGGTCCTCGACGGCGCCCGCCAGCGCGGCGTAGACCTCCGGCGCCAGCACCAGCGGCAGCTCGTCCACCACCTCGGCGAGCGGGCGCGCCTCCACACCGAGGGCGCGAGCCTGGGACGCGTACCGCGCGGGGAGCCGCACCAGGCCACCCACGTAGGCCGCGAGCGCGGCGGTCGCGCGCTCGTCGAGCGGCGGCTCGGTGACGACGGCCGCCTGCGGCGCGACGAGGTCCGCCGCACCGGGCAGCAGGGGCGTAGGGCCGAGCCGCTCGACGATCCGAGCGGCGAGGGCCGCGTCCACCCGGCCGGAGGGCAGCCCGACCGGGACCAGCGCCAACGGGTCGCCGCCCTCGGCGGCCACGCGGGCGGCGAGGGCGGCGTAGGCCTCGGCGGCACGGTCGAGCAACGCGTCGGTCAGCGGACCGGGCGCCACGTGACGCCGCGTCGGGTCCAGCGGGAGCGTGGCGACGAACAGCGCCGGCAGCGTCACCGGGTCGTCGGTGGGGGTGGGCGCGTGCACCACGTGCGGCCAGTCCGCCGCTCCACCGGCCTCGCGCGGCAGGGCCCACGTCACGCGCCAGGCGCGGGCGTCCCGCTCCTCGACCGGACGACCGGCCAGCAGCGCCAACGGCAGGTCACCCTCCGCGGTGGTCACCGTCCAGCGCTGCGCCACGTCGGCGAGCCGCCGCACCCGCTCGTCGTCCTCGACGACGATCTCGACGAGGCCCGGCAGGGCCAGCAGCAGGGCGTCGTCGACGCCGGCCAGCATGGTGGCGACCTCGTCGGCCGCGACCTCGTCGCGCAGCTCGAGGACCACCGCGGTGTCGTAGCCCGTCGGGGGGCGTCCCTCGGCCGGCCACGGCAGCCGCAGCGCGGGCAGCGAGCCGTCGCGGCGGCGCACCTCGTCGGCCAACCCCGGCACGCCGACCGACGCGGCCCCCAGCGCCGCCGCGGTGTCGGCCACCGAGAACCGCACGCCGCCGCTCGTCGACAGCACGCTGACCTCGTCGGACACCGCCCGCACCGCCGCGAACCCGACGCCGAAGCGGCCGACCGTCCGGCCGTCACGCTTGGCCGAGGCGCGCATCGACGCCAGCGAGGCGACGCCCTGCGCCGTCAGCGCCTCGCCGGTGTTGGCGGCGACGAGGACGGCGCGGCCGTCCGTGCGCGCCAGGCGCAGCAGCAGGTGCCCCGGCACGCCGCCGCGGACGGCCGCGTCCGAGGCGTTCTGCGCCAGCTCGACCAGCACGCGGTCGCGGTAGTAGCCGCGGGCGTGGTCCTCCTCGGTGTTGGCGTCCTCCCGCAGGCGTGCCGGCAGGGTGCGCCACGCCTCCAGCACGGCGGCGCGCAGGGCGGCGGTGCCGAAGGCGTCGCCGGTCACGGCAGGGTGGGCTCCTCGGGCTCCTCGGCCGGCGGCTCGGGCTCGTCGGCCGGCACGTCGAACACCGCCGCAACGGGCTCCGCAGGCTCGTCGGCCGGCACGTCGAGCACCGCCGCAACGGGCTCCGCAGGCTCGTCGGCCGGCACGTCGAACACCGCCGCAACGGGCTCCGCGGGCTCCTCGGGCACGTCCGCAGCATGCGACACGTCGACGACGTCCGGGACCACCTCGACGGGTGTGGCGTGCCCGGCCACGACGATCTCGACGGCCTCGTCGTCGACGATCGGATCCGGCGGCGGCCACTCGGTCACGGCCGCGACGTCCGTCTCGGAGTGCGCCCCGCAGCCGTGGTCGAGGCTGACGACCTTGCCGTCGTCGGGCGACCACTCGTTGCCGCACACCCCGAACACCTGCCCGAGCGAGCCCTGCAGCGGCACCAGGAACCCGCACGTGGCGCACGCGGCCTCCGAGGCGAGCGATCCGGCGCTCGTCGGCCCGCGCGCGCCGCGGTACCAACGCTGCGCGGCCTGCTCGCGCCCCTCGGGCGAGAGGATCCGCTCGCGTGCCAGCGCCAGCTCGTCGATCGCCACCGCGTCGAGCTCCGGGTCGCCGGTGGACTTCCAGCCGGGGACGAGCCGCGGGTCGTCGGGCCGGAAGGGCAGCACGTCGCCCGGGCCGACGTCGCCCGGACGGAGTCGATCGGCCCACGGCACCCACGGCTTGGCCAGGATCGCCTCGGCACCCGGGAGCAACGCCGCCTCGTTCACGGTGACGGTGCGGCCGCGCGGCACCCGCGCGACCGTGACCGTCCACTCCCACCCGTGGTAGCCACGGGCCAGGTTGGCGAACCGGTGCGAGACCAGCCGGTCCGCCTCCTCGACGGCGCCGAGGTAGTCGCCGACGTCCGCAGGGTCCTCGGCCAGCTCCACCGCGACCTCGCGCGCGAGGTCGACGGCCTTGTGCAGCACGGCGTCGGCCACGGTCAGGCCTCGAGATCGTCGGCGACGGCCCGCAGCAGCTGCGCGTACTTGCCGGCGCGCTCCTTCTCGGGGTAGCGCCCCCGCCGCAGGTCGTTGCTCACCTTGTCCAGCACCTTGATGAGGTCCTCGACGACGACGACCATCTCGTCGGGCCCGCGGCGCTTGGCCTTGGCCACCGACGGCATGGGCTCGAGGAGCTTGACCGCGAGGGCCTGCGGCCCGCGACGGCCGTCCGCGACGCCGAACTCGACCTTGGCGCCCGGCTTGGGCGCGGTCACGCCGGCGGGCAGCGCCGAGGCGTGCAGGAACACTTCGCCACCGTCATCGCTGGCGATGAAGCCGAATCCACGCTCGGCGTCGAACCACTTGACCTTGCCGGTCGGCACGGCGCACCCCTTGTCTCGTGACACTGCAACTCCCGGAGTTTACCGGCCGGGTCGCGCTCAGGTCCCCCGTTGCTCCTCGCGGCCGGCCAGGTCCCGTGTCCCCGGCTGCTCGGCGCCCGACGAGGTCGTCGTCCGCCGCCCGCCCGACCGCGCCGGGTGGCGCCCCGACCGGCGGCCTGACCACGCCGGACGGCACCCTGACCGGCGGCCCGACCGCGCCGGACGGCACCCTGACCGGCGGCCCGACCGCGCCGGACGCCGCCCTGACCGGCGGCCATGCCCGCCGGGGCGCCCTGACGCGCGCTCCGCGGGCCCGACGAGCGCGCCGGGACGCCCTCGCGGGCCGGCCCTCGCCGCGGGGCGCCGGCGGTCAGCCTTCGGCGAGGCGGTCGAGCGCGAGGGCGGCGAGCACGGCCGGACCGACCGCGAGCGCCGCGTCGGAGAACCGGGCGGCCGCCGAGTGGTTGTAGGGCGCGGTGGCGGGGTCGAGCTCGGGCGGCGTGGCACCGAGCCAGAAGAACGCCCCCGGCACCTGCTCCAGGACGTACGAGAAGTCCTCGGCACCGAGGACGGGCTGCGGGTCCTCGGCGTAGGCGTGCTCGTCGTACATCGCCGTGGTGAGCGCCGCGAGCCGGGCGACCTCCGAGGCGTGGTTGACGGTCACCGGGTAGCCGGGGATCCACTCGAGCGTCGCAGTCATGCCGTGGGCGGACGCGATGCCCTCGACCAGGCGACGGACCCGCTCCTCCGCGGCGGCGCGGTGGACGGCCGAGAGCGTGCGGACCGTGGCGTCGAGGAGGGCATCGTCCGGGATGACGTTGTTGGCGGTGCCGGCCTGGATGAGGCCGGCCGTCACGACCACGGGGTCGAACACGTCGAACGTGCGGGTCACCATCGACTGCAGCGCGAGCAGCATCTCCGCCGCGACCGGGACCGGGTCCGCCGCGTACCAGGGCGTGGAGCCGTGCCCGCCACGGCCGTGCACGACGACGCGGAACCGGTCGGCGGCGGCCAGCAACGGCCCCGGGCGGGACGCGACGCGGCCGGCCGGCCGCAACGACGCCTGCACGTGCAGGCCGTAGCCGGCCACCACGCGCTGCCCCGCGGCGTCCAGGACGCCCTCGGAGATCATGAGCTCCGCGCCGCCGTCGCCCTCCTCCCCCGGCTGGAACATGAAGACCACCGAGCCGGGCAGCTCGGCGCGGCGTGCCGCCAGCAGCCGGGCGGCGCCCACCAGGCCCGCGACGTGCATGTCATGCCCGCAGGCGTGCATCGCCCCGACGTTCTCGGACGTGAACGGCTCGCCGGTCGCCTCCGTGACGGGCAGCGCGTCCATGTCCCCCCGCAGCAGCACGGCGGGACCGGGCCGGCCGCCGTGCAGCACCGCGACCACCGAGTCGAGCGCCCGCCCGGTCGCCACCTCCAGGCCGAGCGGACCGAGCGCGTCGAGGATCCGCGCCTGCGTCACCGGCAGCCGCAGCCCGATCTCGGGCGTGCGGTGCAGCGCGTGGCGCAGCTCGGCGACCTGCGGCAGCTGGGCGGCGGCGTCCGCACGGAGCGCGGCGAGGACGGCAGGATCCAGGGTCATGGTGGGTGCCTTCCGGGAGCGGGGCCGACACGTCACGCTAGCGCCCGACGAGGTTCGCACGCCGTGATCGGCACCCGCACTGGCGGTGGCGCCGCCCGCCCGACCGTAAAGTGGTGCGGATGGCCATCTCCGCCTACCTCTCCGCGCTGGACGACGAGCAGCTCGTCGCCGTGCTGCGCCGCAGGCCGGACCTGGCCACGCCGTCGCCCGTGACGCTGACGTCGCTCGCCGCCCGGGCCACGTCACGCTCGAGCCTGGAGCGCGCGCTCGCCGCGGTGGACGCCGCCGTGCTGCAGGCCGTCGAGGCGGTGGTGGCGCTGGCTCCGGACGGACCGCCCAGCCGCGAGCGCGTCGTCGCCGCGATCGCCGGGCCGGAGCACGTCGCGACGAGCGTCACGACGGACGACGCGGCGCTCGCCGGACGCGCGCTGGACGAGGCCGTCGCCCTGGCCCTGGTGTGGCCGGACGAGGACGGCCTGCACGCCGCTCCCGGGCTCGCGGGCATCCTCGGCCCGTACCCGGCGGGCCTCGCGCCGGCCCCGTCGGACGCGGAGCCGTTCGCCGGGGCGCCGGCCGGGCCGCCGTTCCCGGGGCTGCCGCCCACGGCACCGTCGCCCGCGCTGGCGGCCACCGGGGCACCGCCAGCCGCGCCGGCGTCCACCCCGGCCGTGCCCGACGACCTGCCGCCCGACGCGCGCGCCGTGCTCGACGCGCTGACGTGGGGCCCTCCGGTGGGACTCGTGCCGGCCGCCGGCAACCCCGCCGTGCCGGCCGTCGCCCAGCTGCTGGACGCCGGTCTCCTGGTGCGCGGCGGTGCGCGCCAGGTGGTGCTGCCGCGCGTCGTGGCGCTCGCGCTGCGGCAGGGACGCACGCACCGCGGGGTCGCCCGGCCACCGGTCCCGGACCTGCCGGTGCGCCGCGCCGACGTCATCGCCGCCGAGTCCGCGGCCGCCGCCGACAGGATCGTGCGGCACGTCGTTCGCCTGGTGGCGGCCTGGGGCGAGGTGCCGCCGTCGGCGCTGCGCGCCGGGGGGCTCGGGGTCCGGGACCTGCGGCTGCTGGCACGCGACCTCGACGTCGACGAGGCCGAGGCTGCGTTCGTCGTCGAGCTGGCAGGCATGGCGGGGCTCGTCGCGGACGACGGCGAGGAGCATCCCTCGTTCGCCCCGACGGAGGAGGCGGACGCCTGGTTGCGGCGCGACCTGCCGGCCCGGTGGGCGCAGCTGGCGGTCGCCTGGCTGACGAGCGAGCGCACGCCGTGGCTCGTCGGCACGCGCGACGACCGGGGAGCGGCGCACGGCGCGCTCGAGCCGGACCTGCACCGCCGCTGGGCGCCGCGCGTCCGCGCCGCGGTGCTCGACGTGCTCGCCACGCTGCCACCCGGTGCGGCGGCCGGGCTGGACGACGTGCTGGCGGTGCTCCGCTGGCGCACGCCGCGCAGCGTGCCGCCCTCGGGGGCCGTCGCCGCGCTGCTGCGGGAGGCCGCGCTGCTCGGGGTGACCGGCGCCGACGCACTCGCCCCGGCCGGAGGCGCCCTGTGCCCCTCCGGAGCCGCGACGGACCGTACGGCAGGGGCCGAAGGGACGGCCGTCGCGCCGAGCGCCCGCGCACCCGCGCGCGCCGGCACGGGCGAGCGCAGGGCGGCGCAGCGCGGCGCCGACGAGCTGGTGGCCGGTGCCGCGGCCGCCCTCGCCGCGTCGCTGCCGGAGGCCGTGGGCGACGTGCTGCTCCAGGGCGATCTCACGGGCATCGTGCCGGGACGGCCCGACGACCGGCTGGCCGCGCTGCTCGACCGCACCGCCGTCGTCGAGTCCCGTGGCGGTGCGCTGACGGTGCGCTTCACGCCCGAGTCCATCCGCGCCGCGCTCGACGCGGGCGCGTCGGCCGACGACCTGCTGTCCGAGCTGGCTGCCGTCGCACGGGGCGGCGTGCCGCAGCCGCTGCAGTACCTCGTCCGTGACACCGCCCGCCGGCACGGCATGCTGCGCGCCGGCGTGGCCCTGTCCTACCTGCGGGCCGACGACCCGGCGCTGCTGGCCGGGCTGCCCGACGACCCCCGCCTCGCAGGCCTGGGCCTGCGCCTGCTCGCCCCGACGGTGCTGGTGGCCGCCGCGCCGCCGACAGAGCTGGTGGCCGCGCTGCGCGAGCGGGGCCTCGCGCCGGTGGTCGAGGGGCCCGACGGGCTCGTCGTGCACGCGCCGGCCGCCGCGCGGCGGACCCGACCGCGGGCGCGCCGCGACGAGCAGCCGCCCGATGACGCGGTGCGGCTGACCGCCCTGGTGCAGCGCCTGCGCCGTGCCGAGGCGGACGCCGGCGGCGGCGCGCTCCACGGTGGCACGCCGCTCGGGACCGGTGCCCACGGCGGCGCCTCGCGTGAGGGCGGCGCCCACGGCGCGGTACCCCCCGACGACGGCGCTCACGGCGCCGTTCCGCACCGCGGCGCCCCGCAGCCGGCCGTCACCGGCGCCATGGATCCGGGTCCCGGTGGCGCGCCGGCGCTCGCCAGCGGCCGCCGGATCGCCGGACGCACCGCCACGGCGCTCGGGCGCGCCGGCGGTGCGGCGACCGGGACCGGGACCGGGACCGACGGAACAGCCGACCCGGCCGGAGCGTTGCTGCTGCTGCGTGAGGCGGCCGCCGAGCGTGAGCTCGTCTGGGTCGACGTCGTCGGCGGCAGGGGTGTGCTGGAACGGCGGCTGCTGCGCCCCGTGAGCGTCGACGGCGGCCGGCTGCGTGCCGTCGACCCCGCCCGCGAGGCCGAGCTCGTCGTCGCGGTGCACCGCATCGCCGGCGTGGCACGTGCGACCTGAGAGGACCCCTGTGACCGACGGACCGTTGATCGTCCAGAGCGACAAGACCCTGCTGCTCGAGGTCGACCACCCCCGGGCCGACGACGCCCGCCGGGCGATCGCCCCGTTCGCGGAGCTCGAGCGCGCGCCCGAGCACATTCACACCTACCGGCTCACCCCGCTCGGCCTGTGGAACGCCCGCGCCGCCGGTCACGACGCCGAGCAGGTGGTCGACACGCTGCTGGCGTACTCGCGCTACCCCGTCCCGCACGCGCTGCTGGTGGACGTCGCCGAGACGATGGGACGGTACGGCCGGCTGCAGCTGCTCAGCGACCCGGCGCACGGGCTGGTGCTGCACGCGCTGGACCGCGCCGTCCTCGCCGAGGTGCTGCGCTCACGGCGCACCGCCGGGCTGTTCGGCGCCCGCATCGACGAGACCGACGTGATGGTGCACCCCTCCGAGCGCGGCCACCTCAAGCAGGTGCTCGTCAAGCTGGGCTGGCCCGCCGAGGACCTCGCAGGGTACGTCGACGGCGAGCACCACGAGATCGAGCTGAAGCAGGACGGCTGGCAGCTGCGGCCCTACCAGCGGCAGGCGATCGACGGGTTCTTCCACGGCGGCTCCGGGGTCGTCGTGCTGCCCTGCGGCGCGGGCAAGACGCTCGTCGGCGCGGGCGCCATGGCGCGCTCGTCGACCACCACGCTCATCCTCGTCACCAACACGGTCAGCGCCCGGCAGTGGCGCGACGAGCTGCTGCGCCGCACGTCCCTGACGGCCGACGAGATCGGCGAGTACTCCGGCTCCCGCAAGGAGATCCGCCCGGTGACGATCGCGACCTACCAGGTGCTCACCGT
Source organism: Actinomycetes bacterium (assembly GCA_021793675.1). Taxonomy (GTDB): domain Bacteria; phylum Actinomycetota; class Actinomycetes; order Actinomycetales; family Cellulomonadaceae; genus Cellulomonas. The sequence continues at coordinate 31,087 of JAJYSG010000015.1, forward strand.
CAAGCGGAAGGGCGAGTACCCGCACCTCGAGCTGCTGGACGCCCGGGACTGGGGCCTCATCGTGTACGACGAGGTCCACCTGCTGCCCGCCCCGGTGTTCCGGATGACCGCGGACCTGCAGGCCCGGCGCCGGCTCGGCCTGACCGCGACGCTGGTGCGCGAGGACGGCCGGGAGGATGAGGTGTTCTCCCTCATCGGCCCCAAGCGGTTCGACGCGCCGTGGAAGGACATCGAGTCCCAGGGCTACATCGCGCCCGCGGTGTGCACCGAGGTCCGGCTGACCCTGCCCGAGCACGACCGCATGACGTACGCGATGGCCGACCCGGACGAGCGGTACCGCCTGGCGGCGACCGCCGCCGGCAAGCACACGGTCGTCGACCGCATCGTCAAGCAGCACGCCGGTGAGCCGACCCTGGTCATCGGCCAGTACCTCGACCAGCTGCACGAGCTCGCCGAGCACCTGGACGCGCCCCTCATCACGGGTGAGACGACCGAGCGCGAGCGCGAGCGGCTCTACGCGGCGTTCCGCGAGGGCACGGTGCCCACGCTCGTCGTCTCCAAGGTCGCCAACTTCTCCATCGACCTGCCGGAGGCGTCGGTCGCCGTGCAGGTCTCCGGCAGCTTCGGGTCACGCCAGGAGGAGGCGCAGCGGCTCGGCCGGATCATGCGCCCCAAGGGCGACGGGCGCACCGCGCACTTCTACGCGATCGTCGCCCGCGACACGGTGGACCAGGACTTCGCGGCGCACCGCCAGCGGTTCCTCGCGGAGCAGGGTTACGCGTACACCATCGTCGACGCCGAGGACCTGGACGGCGTGGTCTGAGCCGGCGGGCCCGCCCGGGGCCGGCCCGCCCCCTGACCCGGAAGCGCTCCCACCTGGCAGGATGCCCCCACCTGGCCACCCAGACAGGAGGCGACCATGGCAGCGGCGGCGCTCTACCTGGGAGCGGCGCTGCTCGGCGGCCTCGTCGCGGTCCTGCTGCGGCTACCGCCGCTCGTCGGGTTCCTCGCCGCCGGCTTCGCGCTCGGCGCCACGGGCGCCCCGGACCTGCCGTACCTGCCGACGGTCGCCGACCTCGGCGTCATCCTGCTGCTGTTCGCCATCGGCCTGAAGCTCGACGCGCGCACGCTGCTGCGCAAGGAGATCTGGCTGACGACGACGCTGCACCTCGCCGTCTCGGTGGCGATCGCCGTCGGGTTCCTCGGGCTGCTGGCCGTCGCCCGCTTCGCGCTGGTGTCCGACGCGCCGTTCGGCTCGCTCGCCCTCGTCGGGTTCGCCCTCTCGTTCTCCTCGACCGTGTTCGTGGTCAAGGTGCTCGACGACCGCTCCGACACCACCGCGCTCTACGGCCGCATCGCCATCGGCGTGCTCGTCATGCAGGACGTCGCGGCCGTGCTGTTCCTGTCGCTGTCGACCGGCCGGGCGCCCAGCCCGTGGGCGTTCGCGCTGCTGCTGCTCGTGCCCGGCGCGTGGCTGCTGCACCGGGTCTGGGACCACGTCGGGCACGGCGAGCTGCAGGCCCTGTTCGGCGTGCTCGTCGCCGTCGTCGTCGGCTACTGGCTGTTCGACCTCGTCGGCATCTCCGGCGACGTGGGCGCGCTCGTCGTCGGCGTGCTGCTGGCCAGCCACCCGCAGGCGGGCGAGCTGTCCCGGTCGCTCATGACGTTCAAGGACCTCATGCTCGTCGCGTTCTTCGTGCAGATCGGTCAGCACGGCACGCCGCACTGGCCCGAGGTCGCGCTGGCGGCGGCGCTGCTGCTCATGCTGCCGGTGCAGCTGGGTGCCTACGCGCTGCTGCTGTGGCTGATGCGGCTGCGGGCGCGCACGTCGTTCCTGGCGGGCCTCGCGCTGGCGAACTACTCCGAGTTCGGCATCCTCGTCGCGGTCGTCGGCGCCGAGACCGGCCTGCTCGACCGGCACTGGACCGTGGTCGTCTCGCTCGCGGTCGCGTTCAGCTTCGTCGTGTCGTCGATCGTCAACCGCCGCGGGGTCGAGCTGGCCAGCCGGATGGCCGCCTGGCTGCCGGAGCGGGCCGCGGACCGGCTGCACCCGGACGACCGGCCGGTCGACGTCGGCGACGCGAACGCCCTGGTGCTGGGGCTGGGGCGGGTCGGCGCGGCGACGTACGCCCGGCTGCGCGACGAGTACGGGCTGTCCGTGGTCGGCGTCGAGCACGACCAGCGCCGGGTGCAGGAGCTGGAGGACGAGGGCTTCGAGGTGGTGCACGCGGACGCCACCGACCTGGAGTTCTGGACCCGGGTGCAGCACGCCGGGCGGGTCGCCGTCGCGGTGCTGGCGATGCCGTTCCACAACGCCAACCTCATCGCGCTGGCCCGCCTGCACACGGCGGGCTTCACCGGCAAGGTGGCGGCGGTCGCGCGGTACGACGACGACGTCGCCGAGCTGCGCCGCCACGGTGCGGACGCCGTGTTCCACCTGTACGGCTCCGCCGGCGCCGCGCTCGCCGACCACGCCGCCGCCGTGCTGCTGCACCGCCACCCCGAGGAGCCCGACACGCCGCACGGCCTGCTCCACCTCGAGCCGCCGCCGGAGCGGGCCGGCCGCCACGACGTCGCCCCCGGGACGCAGCACGTGTGAGAGGGTCGCCCCGTCCGGGAACCCGGCGAGGGCCGCGCTCGTTGCGGGCGACAGAGGGGGAGGTCGAGACTCATGGTCGTGCACACCGTTCGTGGTCGGCGGTTCACCGGGGCGCTTCGTGCGGGGGGTGCCCTCGCGCTCGCGGCGACCCTGCTGACGTTCCTGGTCACGCTGGGCGCGGCCGCGCCGGCCGCCGCCGCCGGTCCCGTCACCATCGGGTCCGCGCACGTCGTGGACCAGTCCGGGGTGCTCACCCCCTCGGACACCGCGACGGTCCAGTCCGCGCTCGACCGCCTCACGACGGCCACCGGTCTGCAGCTGTACGTCGTCTACGTGCCCGACTTCGGCGGCCAGGACCCCACCGCGTGGGCGCAGGCGAGCCTGCAGGCGTCCGGCCTGGGGACCAACGACGTCATCCTCGCCGTCGCGACCCAGGCCCGCCGCTACGCGCTCGCCTCCGGACCGCTCGGCACGGTCACCAGCGCGCAGCTGCAGCAGGTGTACACGAAGGTCGGCACCTCGCTGCACAGCAACGACTGGGCCGGCGCCGCGGTCGCGGCCGCGGACGGGCTGCGCGCTGCCGCCACCGGCGGGTCCGTGGGGTCGGTGGGGTCCAGCGGTCCGGGTGCCGGCTCGCTGCTGCTCATCGGGCTCGTCGTGGTCGCCGGGATCGTCGTGCTCCTCGTCGTGCTGGCCAACCGCCGGAAGGCGCCCGCCCGCGTCGCCGCGTCGCCCGACGAGCTCGCCGGTCTGCCCACCGCCGAGCTCGACCGGCGCAGCGGCTCGGCGCTCGTCGCGATCGACGACCAGCTGCGCAGCTCGGAGCAGGAGCTCGGCTTCGCGCAAGCCCAGTTCGGTGCCGATGCGACGAAGGACTTCGTGGCCGCGCTCGCCGACGGCAAGACGAAGGCCACCGAGGCGTTCCGGCTGCGGCAGGCCCTGGACGACGACACGCCCGACACCGACGAGCAGCGCCGCGCCTGGACCACGCAGATCCTGCGGCTGTGCGGCGAGGTGTCCGCGGCGCTCGACGCGCAGAAGGCGGACTTCGACGACATGCGCAACCTCGAGGACCACGTCGAGCAGGCGCTGGACGACCATGCGCAGGCGGCCGCGGCCCTGACGCAGCGGCTCGGGCCGGCGCGGGCGACCCTCAAGGCGCTGGCCGCGCAGTACCCGGCCGACGCGCTCACGTCGGTGGTGCAGAACCCCGACCACGCCGAGCAGCTGATCTCCGACGTGTCGGACGCGATCGCCGCCGGCCGCACGGCCGCCGCGACGCCGGACCACCGGGGCGAGGCCGTCGGCTACGCCCGGGCCGCCGAGGCGGCGCTCGACCACGCGAAGACCCTGCTCGACGGCGTGGACTCGGCGAGCAACGACCTCGCGGCGGCCGGTCAGCGGATCGACGCCGCCATCGCCTCGATCACCGCCGACATCTCGGACGCCGCCCGGCTCGCCGCGGGGGCGGCCACGGTGGCGCCGCAGGTCCAGGTGGCCCAGCGCGCCGTGCAGACCGCGAGCGCGGTGCGCGCCGGCAACGGGGGCGACCCGCTGGCGGCGCTGCGCGGGCTGACGGCCGCCGAGGCCGCGCTCGACGCGTCGCTCGCGCCGATGCGGGAGCGCGACGAGCAGGCCCGCCGGGCGTTGACGCTGCTCGACGACACGCTCGGCCGGCTCGACTCGGCGATCCGGGCGGCGACCGACTTCATCAGCACCCGGCGCGGCGTCGTCGGCCCCGAGGCCCGCACCCGCCTCGCCGAGGGCCAGCGGCTGCGCGACGAGGCCGTGGCGCAGCGGGGCACCGACCCGGTCGCTGCGCTCCCGATCGCCCAGCGCGCCCAGCAGTACGTCGACGACGCCATCGAGGCCGCCCGCCAGGACGTCGACAACAACACCCCGCCGTGGGGCGGACCGACCGGCGGGCGCGGCAACAACCTCGGCGGCATGGTGCTCGGCGGCCTGCTCCTCGGCTCCATCCTGCGCGGCGGCGGCGGGGGCGGCGGCGGCTGGGGTGGTGGCGGCGGCTTCGGCGGTGGGGGTGGTGGCTTCGGCGGGGGCGGCTTCGGCGGCGGGTTCTAGCCCCGAGCAAGGGTTACTCACGGACGACAGGGACACGAGGAAGGCAGACCGATGACGGAGAAGCAGTCCATCCTGGGCCGGATCGCGCAGCTGACCAAGGCGAACATCAACGCGCTCCTCGACCAGGCCGAGGACCCGCAGAAGATGCTGGACCAGCTGGTGCGTGACTACACCGGCTCGATCGCCGACGCCGAGCAGGCCGTCGCGCAGACCATCGGCAACCTGCGGCTGGCGGAGCAGGACTACAACGCCGACGTCGCCGCGGCCAGCGAGTGGGGCGCCAAGGCCGCGGCCGCCTCGTCGCGCGCCGACCAGTACCGCGCCGCCGGCGACGCCGCGAACGCGGACAAGTTCGACGCCCTGGCCAAGGTCGCGCTGGGCAAGCAGATCACCGCGGAGAACGAGGTGCGGGAGGCGCAGCCGCTCATCGCCTCGCAGCGGGACGCGGTGGACAAGCTCAAGACCGGCCTGGCGCAGATGCAGGACAAGCTCGGTGAGCTGAAGTCCCGCCGCGACACGCTCGTCGCGCGGCAGAAGTCGGCGCAGGCGCAGATCCAGGTCCAGCAGGCGATCGGCTCGGTCAACGTGCTGGACCCGACGAGCGAGCTGTCCCGGTTCGAGGACAAGGTCCGCCACCAGGAGGCCTACGCCCAGGGCCAGGCGGAGATCGCCGCGTCCTCGCTGGACGCGCAGTTCGCCGAGCTGGAGGGCAGCGACCAGCAGATCGAGGTCGAGGCCCGCCTCGCCGCGCTGAAGTCCGGCCAGGGCCCGCAGCAGCTCGGCACGACGACGGTCACGCCGCAGATCGCGGCGCAGTGAACCCGGTGGGGCGCCCGGCTCACGGTCTCCGGGCGCCCCACCGGCTGCGGCACCGGGCGCAGCAGATGCTCAGGCAACTTTCAGACTGACCGCTCACACTGGTGCGGTGAGCACCATGCCCGAGGCGCGCCTGCTCGTCGTCGACGACGAGCCCAACATCCGCGAGCTGCTGGCGACGTCGCTGCGGTTCGCCGGCTTCGAGGTCCACGCGGCGGCCGACGGCCTGTCGGCGCTGAAGCTCGCCAAGGAGTTCGAGCCCGACCTCGTGGTGCTCGACGTCATGCTGCCCGACCTCGACGGGTTCGCGGTGACCCGGCGGCTGCGCGAGCGCGGGCAGTTCGTCCCCGTCCTGTTCCTCACCGCGCGCGACGACACTGCGGACAAGGTCCAGGGGCTGACGGTGGGCGGCGACGACTACGTCACCAAGCCGTTCAGCCTGGAGGAGGTCGTCGCCCGCATCCGCGCGGTGCTGCGGCGCACCCACCACGTCGAGGACGACTCGAGCGTGGTGCGGTACTCCGACCTGGAGCTGGACGACGACTCGCACGAGGTGCGCCGCGCGGGCCAGCAGGTGGAGCTGTCCCCCACGGAGTTCAAGCTGCTGCGCTACCTCATGCTCAACGCCGGGCGCGTGCTGTCCAAGGCGCAGATCCTCGACCACGTGTGGCAGTACGACTGGGGCGGCGACGCGAACATCGTGGAGTCGTACATCTCCTACCTGCGCCGCAAGATCGACTCGATCGACGATGCGGACGGCCGGCGGCTGCCGCCGCTCATCCACACCAAGCGCGGCGTCGGCTACCTGCTGCGCGAGACGACATGACGGAGCCTGCGGTCCCCCGGTCGCCCGCCGCGGCGGGCGACCACCAGGCCGCACCGGTGCCGCCGCCCCCACCACCGCCGCCCGCGGCGTCGACCTGGCCGGCGCAGCCCGCGCCCGGTGCGGCGCACGGCCGGACCGGGCGCGTGCGGCGCGCCGTGGCCCACAGCCGCTGGGTGGCGTTCATGGACCGGATCCCCCTGCGCGCGCGGCTCGTCGTGCTCATCACGGTGCTGCTGGGCGCCGGGCTGGTGCTCGCGGGCGCGACGAGTGCCGCGCTGCTGCAGCGCTCGCTCGTCGCGCAGCTCGACGACAAGCTGACGAACGAGGGCCGCTCGCTGGCGTCCAAGCAGGTCAGCGCCCTCCTCAACGGCCTGAACGCCAACAGCGGGCCGAGCGACTACTACGTGCAGTACCTGACCGACACGGGCCAGGCCGCCGCCGTGTGGGGCTGGGGACCGACGTTGTCGCGCTACGGCACGCCGCAGCTGCCCGGGCTGACGGTGAGCCAGGTCACCGCGTTGGACGCGAGCGCCTTCACGGTGCGCTCCGACCTCGCCGGGTCGCACTGGCGCGCGGTGGCGTACCCCGTGAACGTCGGCGGCTCGGTGATCATCGCGCTGCCGCTGGCCGGCACCACGGACACCACCGAGACGATGGTGGCGGTGCTGCTGCTCTCGGGACTGGGCATCCTGCTGCTCGGCGCGCTCGCCGCCGGCTGGGCGGTCCGACGGTCGCTGAAGCCGCTGGTGCAGATCGAGCACACCGCCGCGGCGATCGCCGCCGGGGACCTCTCGCGCCGCGTGCCGCAGCTGCCGACCTCCACCGAGGTCGGCCGGCTCGGCGCGTCCCTCAACGGGATGCTCGCGCAGATCGAGCAGGCCTTCGCGGTGCGTACCGCGTCCGAGGCACGCATGCGTCGGTTCGTCGCCGACGCCTCGCACGAGCTGCGCACCCCGCTGGCGACCATCCGCGGCTACGCCGAGCTGTACCGGATGGGTGCGCTCGACGAGCCGGAGAAGGTGGACGACACCATGCGGCGCATCGAGGGCTCGGCCACCCGGATGGGCGGCCTGGTCGAGGACCTGCTGCTGCTCGCCCGGCTCGACGAGGGCCGTCCGGTGACCCACGAGCCGGTGGACCTCACCGTGCTCGCCGCCGACGCGGTGAGCGACCTGCACGCCCTCGACCCGGGACGTCAGGCACGGCTCGTCCCGCTCGGCCCGGGCGGCACCGCCGGCCCCGTGGTCGTCACCGGGGACGACGCCCGGCTGCGCCAGGTCGTCGCCAACCTCGTCGGCAACGTGGTGCGCCACACGCCGCCGGGGACACCGGTGGAGATCGCGGTCGGCACCACCGACGGGCTCGGTGTGCTCGAGGTGCGCGACCACGGGCCCGGCATCGACCCGGCGCACGCGGCCCGCGTCTTCGAACGGTTCTACCGGGTGGACGCGTCCCGGACGCGCGAGTCCGGCGGTGCCGGGCTGGGGATGGCGATCGTCGCGGCGATCGTCGCCGCGCACCGCGGGACCGTCTCACTCGCCGAGACACCCGGCGGCGGTACCACCGTGCACGTGGCCCTGCCGTCCGGTGGGTCCGCCGAGGACGGTTACGATGGAATGTCCATATAGCCGTTGGTGAGGTCCGTCTCATGGGCGCACTCGAAGCGCCACAGTGGTTGTTGTCAGGGTTCGTCCGCAGCGTCCAGGCCGCAGGTGGGACGGCACAGCCCGAGGAGATCCGGCACACCGGCGAGGAGCTCCTCGAGCGATGGCGGTCTCCCGAGCGCCGGTTCCACAACCTCAAGCACCTGCTGTCGGTGCTGTCGCGCGTCGACGAGCTGACCGAGGAGACGCACGAGCCTGACCTGGTGCGGCTCGCCGCCTGGTACCACGGCGCCGTGTTCACGTCGGACCTGGCGGCCACGCGCGCCAACAAGGGCGGCGAGGACGAGACCGCGAGCGCGGACGTCGCGCTGCACGACCTCGTCGCGCTGGGTGTGCCCGAGCCTCGCGCCCAGCGCGTCCATGACCTTGTCGTCCACCTGGCGCGGCACACGACCGACCCGAGCGACCCCGACAGCGCCGTCCTGTGCGACGCGGACCTGGCGATGCTCGCGGTGGAGCCGCAGCGGTACAAGGCGTACCTCGAAGAGCTGCGCGCCGAGTACCAGCACATCCCCCAGCGCGACTTCCTGCGGGCGCGTCAGCACATCCTGCGCAAGCTGCTGGCCCGCGCGTCGCTGTTCACCTCGCCGCTCTCCGAGCGGTGGGAGGAGCCGGCGCGGCAGAACGTCACGGCGGAGCTGGCGCGCGTCGAGAAGGAGCTCGCCAAGCTCGACGCCGCCGAGCAGGTCGCGCCGGGGGCGTCGGCTCTTGAGGCGCCTGGTCCCGACGCGAACGGTTCCAGCGCGAACGGCTCCAGCGGACACGGCTCGGGCGCGAACGGCGCGGCGGTGAACGGCTCCGGAGCGAACGGTTCGGGCGCGAACGGCGCGGCCGCGGCGCGGCCGGCGTCGACCGACGAGACGGACCACCCGTTCGTCACCGGCAGACCCTCGTCGGGCCCGACGGGCCACTGACCCGGAGCGCTCTCGTAGCGCCCTGCGGCTCGGCGCGCCCGCCCCGAGCGCCTCCGGCATCGCCTGCCACGGTGCCGGCGGGCTCCCGCGCCGAACCACCCACAGCCCCCGCCCGGCCCCAGTTCGGGCGCCGTGGCTCGTCGGCCGCCCCACGCTCTCGATACCGCCACCTAGCCTCGCCCGGCAGCCACCACGCCGGATCGAACGGCACCGACGGTGGAACCACGGGACGAGGAGAACCGATGAGCCAGTACCAGGTCGACGTCGCACAGCTGGCGCAGGCCGCCACGGCCGTTCAGCAGCGGTCGGCGTCCATCCAGGCCGACGTCGCGGCCATGCACCGCCAGCTCGCAGACCTGCAGGCCGGATGGAGGGGCGCGGCAGCGGGCGCGTTCGCGGCCGTCGTGGCCGACTGGTCGGCGACGCAGCAGCGGGTCGAGCAGTCGCTCGGGCAGATCGCCCAGGCGATGCGGGTCGCCTCGCAGGCCTACGACGAGGCCGAGCAGGCGGCCGCGCGGCTCTTCGCGCGATCGTGACGGCGCGGCCGCCTGACGTACCCTGCCGCGGTGACCGTGCTCGTCGACCCTCCGATGTGGCCACGACACGGCACGCTCTGGGCGCACCTGGTGAGCGATACGTCGTACAACGAGCTGCACGCCTTCGCCGCCGCAGCCGGTCTGCCGCCGCGAGCGTTCGACCACGACCACTACGACGTGCCGCTCGAGCGGCACCATGAGGTCGTCGGCCTCGGAGCCCAGCCCGTCACCGGACACGAGCTGATCCGGCGGCTGGTCGCCTCCGGGCTGCGGGTGCCGGCCCGTGACCGGACCGTCGGCTCGTCCGGAAGGACGCCACCGACCTCGTCGGGCGCCAGCGGGTCGGGCGCCAACTCGTCGCAAGCGGGGCCGCCGCACGTGGGCTCGGCGCAAGCCGACGGGTCGCGGACCGGCTCGTCGCGAACCACGGACCCGGCATGACGCACGGGGCCGGCCACCCGAAGGTGACCGGCCCCGTGATGTCAGGCGTGGATCAGAAGTCCATCCCGCCGCCCATGCCGCCGTCGCCACCCGGCATCGGCGGGTTCTTCTCCGGCTTGTCGGCCACGACGGCCTCCGTGGTGAGGAACAGCGCCGCGATCGACGCCGCGTTCTGCAGCGCGGAGCGCGTCACCTTCACCGGGTCGGCGACACCGGCCGCGAGCAGGTCCTCGTACACGTCGGTCGCGGCGTTCAGGCCGTGGCCGATCGGCAGGTTGCGCACCTTCTCGGCGACGACGCCGCCCTCGTAGCCCGCGTTGATCGCGATCTGCTTGAGCGGGGCCTCGATCGCCAGCTTGACGATCTGCGCACCGGTCGCCTCGTCACCCTTGAGGTCGAGCTTCTCGAAGGCCACCTTGCCGGCCTGGATCAGCGCGACGCCACCACCGGCGACGATGCCTTCCTCGACGGCCGCCTTGGCGTTGCGCACCGCGTCCTCGATGCGGTGCTTGCGCTCCTTGAGCTCCACCTCGGTGGCCGCGCCGGCCTTGATGACGGCGACGCCGCCGGCCAGCTTGGCGAGCCGCTCCTGGAGCTTCTCGCGGTCGTAGTCCGAGTCGGAGTTGTCGATCTCCGCACGGATCTGGTTGACGCGGCCGGCGATCTGCGCCGCGTCGCCCGCACCCTCGACGATCGTGGTCTCGTCCTTGGTGACGACGACCTTGCGCGCCTGGCCGAGCACCTCGAGGCCGACGGAGTCCAGCTTGAGACCGACGGTCTCGGACACCACCTGGCCGCCCGTGAGGATGGCCATGTCCTGCAGCATCGCCTTGCGGCGGTCGCCGAAGCCGGGCGCCTTGACGGCGATCGACTTGAACGTGCCCTTGAGCTTGTTGACGACGAGCGTGGCCAGGGCCTCGCCCTCGACGTCCTCGGCGACGATGAACAGCGGCTTGCCGGACTGGATGACCTTCTCCAGCAGCGGCAGCAGGTCCTTGACCGACGAGATCTTCGACTCGACGAGCAGGATGTACGCGTCCTCGAGGACGGCCTCCTGGCGCTCCGGGTCGGTGACGAAGTACGCCGACAGGAAGCCCTTGTCGAAGCGCATGCCCTCGGTGAGCTCGAGCTCGAGGCCCAGGGCGTTGCTCTCCTCGACGGTGATGACGCCCTCCTTGCCGACCTTGTCGAGGGCCTCGGCGATGAGGTCGCCGATCGCCTTGTCGGCGGCGGAGATGGCGGCCGTGGCGGCGATCTCCTCCTTGGTCTCGACCTCCTTGGCCTGCGCGAGCAGCTGCTCGGTGACGGCCTCGACGGCCTTCTCGATGCCGCGCTTGAGGGCGATCGGGTTGGCGCCGGCGGCGACGTTGCGCAGGCCCTCGCGCACGAGCGCCTGGGCCAGGACGGTGGCGGTGGTGGTGCCGTCGCCCGCGACGTCGTCGGTCTTCTTGGCGACCTCCTTGACGAGCTCGGCGCCGATCTTCTCGTACGGGTCCTCGAGGTCGATCTCCTTGGCGATGGAGACGCCGTCGTTGGTGATCGTCGGCGCGCCCCACTTCTTGTCGAGCACGACGTTGCGGCCCTTGGGACCGAGCGTGACCTTGACGGTGTCGGCGAGGATGTTCAGGCCGCGCTCCATGGAGCGACGGGCCTCCTCGTCGAAGGCGATGATCTTGGCCATGGGTCTG
>JAJYSG010000016.1 GCA_021793675.1 Actinomycetes bacterium
GAGATGCTCTCCTACGGCCGGCTCGACCTGTCCGAGTCGATCTCCCAGGTGGTCCCGCTCACGCGCGTCGAGGAGGGCATCGAGGCCCTCGCGACGAAGAGGGGCAACCCCATCCGCATCCTCGTCCAGCCCTGACCCGGACCGAACCACCACCCACCGGAGGATCCATGCCCAACCCCCCAGCACCAGGACGGCGCGAGCGCAACGCCCGGGCGACGCAGAACCGGATCTTCACCGCGGCAGCGGCGCTGTTCTCCGAGCACGGGTTCGACGGCGCGACGACGCAGGAGATCGCCGAACGCGCCGACGTGGGCGCCGGGACCCTGTTCCGGTACGCGGCCACCAAGGGCGAGCTGTTCCTCATGGTCTACAACGAGCAGCTGCGGGCCGCGATCGACGAGGGGGCCCGCAAGGCCCAGGTCGAGCCGGACGTGACGGCGGCGGTGAACGCACTCATCGGGACCGTGCTGAGTGGCGCGCACGACGTGCACAACGCGGCGGTCTACCAGCGTGAGCTGCTGTTCGGACCCCCTGCGGAGAAGTACCGGAGCGAGGGACTCGCCCTCGTGGCGCGCCTCGAGGACCTCGTCGCGACCCGTCTGCTCGACGCCCTCGACACCGAGGACCAGCGCCGCCCTGCGCGCACGCTCGCCGCCGCACGCGCCGCACGCAGCGTCTTCGCCGTGCTGAACCTCCTGCTCGCCCAGCCCCTCACCGGAGCGCATCCCGGCGCCGACAGCGCCGAGGAGCTGCGCGAGCAGGTCGCCCAGATCGTCCAGGGATTCCTGGCCCCGTCCGTCGAGGACACCTCCCGCTAGCCGCCCGGGCATCGGGAGAACAACTGCGAAAGGCAACGCGATGTACTACAGCAGCGGCAACTACGAGGCGTTCGCGCGTCCCCGTAGGCCCGCCGGCGTGGACGACAAGACTGCCTGGTTCGTCGGTGGCGGTCTCGCCTCCCTGGCCGGTGCTGCGTTCCTGGTCCGCGACGGTCAGATGGCCGGCTCGAAGATCACGATCCTCGAGCGTCTGAGCCTGCCGGGCGGCGCCCTCGACGGGATCAAGGAGCCGGAGAAGGGCTTCGTCATCCGCGGCGGCCGCGAGCTGGAGAGCCACTACGAGCTGCTCTGGGAGCTGTTCCGGTCGATCCCGTCCCTGGAGATCGACGGCGCAAGCGTCCTCGACGAGTTCTACTGGCTCAACAAGGACGACCCGAACTACAGCCTGTTGCGGGTGACGGAGCGGCAGGGGCAGGACGCTCACACCGACGCCAAGTTCCAGATGTCCGAGAAGGCCCAGAAGGAGCTCATCAAGGTCTTCCTCGCCACGCGTGAGGACCTGGAGAACAAGCGGATCGACGAGGTCTTCTCGCCGGAGTTCCTCGCCAGCAACTTCTGGCTCTACTGGCGGACCATGCTCGCCTTCGAGGAGTGGCACTCCGCCCTGGAGATGAAGCTGTACCTGCACCGGTTCATCCACCACATGGGTGGCCTGGGCGACATGAGCGCCCTGCAGTTCAGCAAGTACAACCAGTACGAGTCGTTCGTCCTGCCGCTGTACACCTGGCTGCTGGACCAGGGCGTGGTGTTCCACTTCGACACCGAGGTCACCGACGTCGACGTCGACATCGACCGGGCCACCGGCCGCAAGCAGGCCACGCACATCCACTGGCGGTCCGGCGAGAAGGGCGCTCCCGGCGACGGGGTCGACCTGACCGAGAACGACCTGCTCTTCATGACGATCGGGTCCCTGACCGAGAACTCCGACAACGGCGACCACCACACGCCGGCGCGGTTGGACGAGGGACCGGCGCCCGCCTGGGACCTGTGGCGACGCATCGCGGCGAAGGACCCGTCCTTCGGGCACCCGGACGTCTTCGGCTCGCACATCCCGGAGAGCAAGTGGGAGTCCGCGACCGTGACCACGGTGGACGAGCGGATCCCGCGCTACATCGAGAAGATCGCCGGGCGCGACCCGTTCGCCGGCAAGGTCGTCACCGGCGGCATCGTCACCGCGCGCGACTCCGCCTGGCTGATGTCCTGGACGGTCAACCGGCAGCCGCACTTCAAGCAGCAGAAGCCGAACGAGATCGTGGCCTGGGTGTACGCGCTGTTCGTCGACCGGCCCGGCGACTTCGTCAAGAAGCCGATGCAGGAGTGCACCGGCGAGGAGATCACCCAGGAGTGGCTGTACCACATGGGCGTTCCGGTCGACGAGATCCCCGAGCTGGCGGCCACCGGCGCCAAGACCGTGCCGGTCATGATGCCGTACGTCACGGCGTTCTTCATGCCACGGCAGGCCGGCGACCGGCCCGACGTCGTGCCGGAGGGCTCGGTCAACTTCGCGTTCATCGGCCAGTTCGCCGAGACCAAGCAGCGGGACATCATCTTCACCGTCGAGTACTCCGTACGCACGCCGATGGAGGCGGTGTACACGCTCCTCGACATCGACCGTGGCGTACCCGAAGTGTTCGGCTCCACCTACGACATCCGCGCGCTGCTGCAGGCCACGAGCGACCTGCGGGACGGCGCCCCGCTGGACCTCCCCGGCGGCCCGCTCGGCCGACAGGTGCTCAACGGCCTGGTCGGCGGCACCCAGATCACCAAGCTGCTCGGCGAGTACGGCCTGCTCGGCCACTGACGGGCATGTCCCCAGGCCGGTCCGGCGCGCCGGCCGTTCCCTCGCGCGCATGCCCGACCTAAGGTCTCGCTGCGATCCGCGAGGAGCACGCGCAACGGGCACCGTCGGCGGAGTGCGACGAGCCCGTGGCGCGCCGGACCCACCCTGGGGTACATGCGGGAGGTGCTCACCGCGCCGTGCTGGACGGGGCAGGCCGTGCGAGACCTCGGAGGGGCGGCTCCGTCAGCGCCAGGCCGGGTGGGCCGTCGCCCGAGGCTTCAGCACGGTGCGGCACCACGTCGCGACGTCGGTGGCGGCGACGCGCGCCACCGCCCGGTCGGCGTCGTGGCGACCGCTCGCCAGGGCGCAACCCGGCGGTGGATGACAGGATCGCCGCATGCCCCGCATCGAGGACTACGCCTTGCTCGGAGACCTCCAGACGGGTGCCCTCGTCGCCACCAACGGCTCGATCGACTGGCTCTGCCTGCCCCGCTTCGACTCCCCCGCCTGCTTCGCCGCGCTGCTGGACACGCCCGACGCCGGGCACTGGCAGATCGCGCCGCAGTCCGGCGGAACCTGCACCCGCCGCCGATACCTGCCGGACACGCTGGTGCTGGAGACGGAGTGGGACACCGAGGACGGCACGGTGCGGGTCATCGACTTCATGCCGCCCCGTGGCCACGCGCCGGACCTGGTGCGCATCGTGGAGGGCGTCAGCGGCGCCGTCCCGGTCCGCTCGATGCTGCGGCTGCGGTTCGACTACGGCCAGGTGGTGCCATGGGTCCGGCACAAGCCCGGGCAGATGGTCGCGGTGGCCGGCCCGGACGCCGTCCGGCTGCGGACCCCGGTGCCGACCCACGGGCAGGACTGGGCGACGGTCTCGGACCTCACGGTGCGCGCCGGGGACCGCGTGCCGTTCGTCCTGACGTGGCACCCCAGCCACGAGCGGGCGCCGGCGGCCGTCGAGGCCGACGAGGCCCTCCGGCAGACGATCGACTTCTGGGAGAGGTGGACGCACGGCGGCACGCCGGTCGTCGGTCCGTACCGCGACGCGATCACCCGTTCGCTCCTCACGCTCAAGGCGCTCACCTACGAGCCCACCGGCGGGATCGTCGCCGCCGCCACGACGTCGTTGCCCGAACAGATCGGCGGCCCGCGCAACTGGGACTACCGCTACAGCTGGCTGCGCGACTCGACGTACACGCTGCAGGCGCTCATCTCGGCCGGGTACCTCACCGAGGCGGCGGCGTGGCGCGAGTGGCTGCTCCGCGCCATCGCCGGCGATCCCGCGAAGCTGCAGATCATGTACGCGCTGGACGGCACGCGGCGGCTGCCGGAGGCGGAGCTGCCCTGGCTCGCCGGCTACGAGGACTCACGGCCGGTGCGCATCGGCAACGCCGCATCCGGCCAGCTCCAGCTCGACGTCTGGGGCGAGACCCTCGACGGTCTCGCGCTCGCGCGAGACGCCGGCCTCGGCAGCCACGACGACGCCTGGGACGTCCAGACGGCGCTCATGGACCACCTCGAGGGCGCGTGGGACCAACCGGACAACGGGCTGTGGGAGATGCGTGGCCCGCGCCGGCACTTCACGCACTCCAAGGTGATGGCCTGGGTGGCCGCCGACCGGATGGAGCGTGCGGTCCGCCGCCACCCGGACCTGCACGGCCCGGTGGACCGGTGGCAGGCGCTGCGGACGACGATCCACGCCGACGTGCTGGCGCACGGCTACGACCCTGACCGGAACACGTTCACCCAGTCCTACGGGTCGCCGGCGCTGGACGCGAGCCTGCTCATGATCCCGCGCGTCGGCTTCCTCCCGGCGAGCGACCCACGCGTGCAGGGCACGATCGACGCCGTCCAGCGCGAGCTCACCGAGGGCGGCCTCGTGCGGCGCTACCAGACCACCGAGTCCGACGACGGCGTCCCAGGTGGCGAGGGGCTGTTCCTCGCCTGCTCGTTCTGGCTCGTCGACGCCCTGCACCTGGTGGGCCGCCAGCGCGAGGCGACCACACTGTTCGAGCACCTGCTCACCCTGCGCAACGACGTCGGCCTGCTCAGCGAGGAGTGGGACCCGGGGGCGGGCAGGCAGCTGGGCAACACGCCGCAGGCCTTCAGCCACTTCCCGCTCGTCACGAGCGGCCTGCAGCTGCATGCCGGCAGGCCGCACCGGAGTGACGAGCGCATCGTGCACCCCGGACACCCACGGGGCTGAGGGCCGCGCACGGCTGGGCGGCGCACGGCGCGCACCACCCGGGACGCGGGGATCGGCCGGCGAACCCCGACCGGGCCGCCTGCTACTGCCGGCCGATCTCCTCGCCGTCCACCGTGACATGCAGCTCCGGGCTCTTCTCCGGCCAGAAGGCGACGAGCCCGGCGATCTTCGTCGACTCCGGGAGGGGCGTGGGGTACGACCAGGCGACGTCGCTGACGGCGCCGCCCGGGACCACCAGGTCCCAGTAGGCCGCGGAGCCCTTGTACGGGCAGTGGCTCACGGTGCTCGTCGGCACCAGCAGATCCATCCGCACGTCCACCCGCGGCAGGTAGTAGCGCGGCACGAGCCCGGTCTCGTAGAGCACCACCGGGCGCCGCGAGTCGGCGACGACGGTGCCGGCCAGCGTGACGACGACGTGCCGGCTGCTCGCCAGGGCATCGATGCGCACGTAGGGGCTCCGGGGATGGGTGTGGACCACCTCGTCCTCCTCGAGCCAGGTGTCGAACGACGACCACGTCAGCCCGTAGGCGTCCCGCAGCGCGGGGCCGGCCTCCGGATGGCGGCGGACCGCGCGCGGTACCACCCGGTCACCGAGGACGACGTCGAAGACCTCGCTGACGCCGAGCACCTTCGACCGGGGTCCCGTCCCCGCCGGCCGCAGCTGCGCCACCAGCTCGGGCGCCGTGACGAAGTACTGGGGGAAGGACGGGTGCTCCCAGACCATCAGCGGTGCCCGGGTGTCGACGACGAGCTCTCCGGCGCTGTAGGCGCGCACGCGCTTGTGACCCCGCTGCGCGGTCCCGGGGGCGATGGCGAACGGGTTCTCGACGATCTCGGTCATGATCCGGGCACTCCTTCTGGCGGGGCGGTCCTGGCTGTCGGCTCGCGCCCGGCGGGGCCATGGTGCGCGACACCACCGCGGCACGCCGGGCACAGCTCGATCATCGGACGCCAGGACCGCCGCGGCACCCGGGCGGACGACCGCCACGGGCAGGTCCGCCGCGGTCGACGACCGACCCGGTGGTCCGCTCTCCCCCGGCCCGACGCCCCCGGTCATCCGCCGAGGTCGTCGACCAGCCTCTGGGCCGCCAGCCGGCCGGAGACGAGCGCGGTGGGCACGCCGGTTCCGGGGTGGGTCGAGGCACCGGCGAAGTAGACGTTGCGGTACCGGTGGTGCCTGTTGTGCGGCCGCAGGTAGGCGAGCTGCGTCAGCGTGTGCGCCAGGCCGTGGGTCGCGCCGCGCTCGAGGTTGAGCCGGTCGCGCCAGTCCAGGGGTGTCGCCGACGCCTCGACCACGATGTGCCGTTCCAGGTCGGTGACCCCGACGAGGGCCAGACGCTCGAGCGCCGCCGCGCGTGCGGCCACGCGCGCCGCGTCCCACGCGGCGGACTGCGCGGCGTGCCCGGCGGTGCCGGTGAGGTGCCCGGTGGGAACGACCACGACGAGGGTGTCGCCGCCCGCGGGCGCCGCGTGCGGGTCCAGCCGGGCCGGGGCGTGGACGTACAGGCTCGGCGCGGCGGGCAGCGGCAAGTTGTGCTCGATGCGGTCGAAGTTGCCCCGGTAGTCGTCGGCCAGGAAGAGCGTGTGCGGTGGCAGCTGCGGCACCGTGGTGTCCAGACCCCAGAAGAAGGAGATCGCCGACCCCGACGAGCGTCGACGCGCCACCGTGCGCGCGGCCCCGCGGTCCGGCAGGAGCTGCCGGTAGGCGTACGGCAGGTCAGCGTTGACGAGCACTGCGTCGCCGGTCAGCCTGCGGTCCCCGGACAGCACCACGCCGCTCGCCCGGCTCCCCGCGACGTCGATCCGCACGACGGGCTCGTCCTGGACCAGACGCACACCGGCCTCCTCGGCCAGGCCGACGAGCACGTCCACGACGCGGGTCATGCCGCCGCGGGGGTACCACACGCCGTGCGCCAGCTCGGAGAAGGGTGTCAGCGAGAACGTCGCGGGCGCCCGGAACGGGCTCAGCCCCATGTAGACATCCTGGAAGCTGAACGCGGCCCGCAGTCGCGGGGAGGCGAAGAAGTCAGCCATGTGCCGGTAGTGCGGCTGCAGCGCTCGCAGCCGCAGCGCCAACGCCAGGGTGCGGGGTGTCACGAACTCCCGGGCGGAGCGGAAGTCGCGCTCGACCAGCCCGGGCATGGCGAGGTCGTAGTGCCGGTGTCCCTCGGCCAGGTAGCGCAGCAGCCCGTCCGTGGCTCCCGGCTCCATCGCCTCGAGCTGCGCCGACAGCGCGGTGAGGTCGAACGTGAGGTCGAGCCGGGCGCCGTCGTCGAACACCAGGTGGTACGTCGGGTCGACCCGCTGCGGCTCCAGGTCGCGCTCGAGATCGGCACCCAGCGCGGCCAGCTCCGTGCGGTACAGGTGGGGCATCACCAGCAGGGTCGGTCCCACGGCGAAGCGATGGCCCCCGCGACGGATCTCGCCGACGCGTCCGCCCGGGCGGCCGTTCTTCTCCACCACCGTCACCCGCAGCCCTTCCCGGGCGAGGTGCACCGCCGCGGCCAGCCCGCCCACCCCGGCACCGACGACCACCACCGACGTGCCGCCCCGGCCGGTCACCGGCCCGCCTCGATCGGCACCCGGCCGGCCGCGGCAGCGGAACGGACGGCGGCGGCGGCGATGGACAAGCCCCCGCGCCAGGTGCTGCGTTCCGGATAGCACTCCCGGAGTCGGTAGCCGTCGCGCTCGATGGCGTCGAGCACCCACTCGAACCGTGCCAGGTACGCGTGCCCGGCCAGCCGGCAGCGCGCGCTCTCCAGCTGGGCGAGGTAGTCCCGCGCGGTCCGGAAGCACGTGCGTGCGTGGTCGACCCGACCCCGCACCCAGGCCCGGAGAGCGACCGAGTCCGGCTCGTCCGGCGACACACCCGACGCCAGGGCCTCGGCCGGCACGTTGAGATATCCCGCCGCACAGTCCTGACGCAGGTCACGCAGCATGTGGGCGACGTGCGCACCCGTCACGGCGACGTACCGCGAGTCGTCGTGCGGGGCGCCGCAGCCGTGGCCGATGCAGTGGTGCAGCGTCTCCGTGACGGCCACGGCCAGCGACCGGGTGTAGCCGTCGAGCTCGATCTCCCCCACGGGCCGACCGCGACGCGCGGCGTCGAACGCCATGACGTCGAGCATCGACGCGACAGCCAGCCGGGCCCCGGTGGCGTCGGCGCGCCGGGAGCCGTCCGGCCGGCGCAGCAGGCCGACGAGCGGTCGCTCCGGTGGCGACACGTCCCGCCACGGCGTCGAGGCGTCACCGCCCGCCGACGTCAGCAGCTCGCGCTCGCGCGCGACGAGCGCCAGCCGCGCCGCCGCGGTCCCGAGCCGCTCGTCCACCTCGTCGTCGAACCACCGGAAGTAGGCGTACAGGGCGAAAGCGTCCTGCCGGTACGCCGGGTCCGCCAGCGTCCGGATCGTCAGGTACGACTGCATGCTGGCGCGCCGGGTCTGCCGGGCCGCCCCCCGCGTGGTGTCCCGCATCCCTGCGCCTCCCCCAGGCGTCCACCGTCACCTCCAGGCTGGCGGAGGACCTCCGGCGCGTCGAGGGACCTCTCGCCCGCGTCGACGCGCCCGGTCACTGTTCGAGACGTCCGGCAGCGCGTCGCCGCGGTGTCGTAAGGTCGCCGCCGGCGATGGATCCCGCCCGGGTCGAAGACGACTGAACCGCCGCTCGGCTGATGGTTCCTGTACCCGCGACAGGAGTGTGCCCAGTGGTCGATGATCGGCGTGATCAGCTGCGCGACGAGGCGGAGGCTGCGATGGCTCGTTCCTTTCCCCACCCGTGGTCCGCGCCCGCCCCGGCGAATCCCGTGCTCGTCGGGATCGAGCCGAGCCAGAGCCCGCGCGTGGTCGACGAGGCGGCCGCCCTGGCACGCGCCCTGGGCACGGGACTGGTGTGCGTCTGGGTCGACTCCGCACACCTCGTCGCCGAGCGGGAGGCGGACGGCTCGGTGGACCTCGTCACCGTCGACTCCGACCACGACGACACCGACGACGAGACCCCGGACGAGGCGGTCGCCGCCCGGCTCGCCGAGCGGCTGGCCCCCACCGGCGTGCCGTGGCGGTTCGTCTACGCCACCGGTGAGGCGGCACGCGGTCTCGCGCTGGTGGCCGACGAGCACGACGCGCGGATGATCGTCGTCGGCACCCACCGGCCGGGCCTGGCGCACTGGATGAACCAGCTCGTCAGCGGGTCCGTCGCGGGACGGCTGGCGCACACGCAGCGCCGGCCCGTGCTGCTCGTGCCGGCGCCGCCGCACGGCGCCAGGACCTCGGCCGCATGAGCCGTCCGCACCACACCGACCCCGTGCTCGTCGCGAGCGTCGCCGCTGGTGGCGCGCTCGGCAGCCTCGCCCGGTACGGGCTGTCGCACGCCGTGCACCCGCGCGGCGGCGTACCGCTGGGGACGCTCACCGAGAACCTCGTCGGCGCCTTCCTCCTCGGGCTCCTGCTGCAGTGGCTGCTCAGCCGGGGGCACGAGACGCACCGCCGCCGCTGGCTGCGTCTGACGCTCGGCACCGGCGTGCTCGGTGGCTTCACCACGTACTCGGCCTTCGCCCTCGAGCTGCGCGGCCTGCTCGCCGACGGGCGGTTCGGCGTGGCGGCCGGCTACGCGCTGGTCAGCGTCGTCGGCGGGGTGCTGGCGTGCCTGGGCGGCGTCATGCTGGCCGGCGCCGCCGCCCGCCGCGGGACGGCACGCGCCGCGCACGGCCAGACACCGGCACGCGGCGAGGTTCCCCGGTGACGGCCCTCCTCGTGGCGCTCGTCGGCGGGCTCGGCGCCGCGACCCGGTTCGTCGTCGACGGCTGGTTCCGCGGCCGCTGGGCCGGCCGGCTCCCCGTCGCCACGATCCTCATCAACGTCAGCGGCTCGCTGCTCATCGGGCTGCTGGCGGGCGCGATGGTCACCGGGGCGCTGCCGGTCACCGGCTACACGGTGGCCGCCACCGGCTTCTGCGGGGGCTACACCACGTTCTCCACGGCGATGATCGAGACGCTGCGGCTGGCCGAGGCGGGCGACCGCCGCCGCGCGACGGCCAACGCGCTCGGCACCCTGCTGCTCACCGTCGCGGCCGCGAGCCTGGGCTACCTGGTGACCGCCTCCTGGACCTGACGTGACGCGCCGGCGAAGGCCGGCGCCGTGTCGTCGGGCGGTGTCCGCGCGACGTTCGACCACCGTTCACCGTCCCCTCACCCGCCGCTCCTAGCGTCCTGGAACGTTCCGGCCCGGTGGGCGCCCCTCACGGGCGTCCGGGCCTCCTCCACCGCAAGGAGAACGCTCCTCATGACGAAGCGCTTGGCGCCGGTCGCTCTGGGCCTGGCCGCAGCCCTCGCCCTCACCGCCTGCTCCTCGGGATCGAGCAACGCCAGCAGCACCGCTCCGGCCGGATCGTCGGCGACCGGCGCCACCGTCGACGCGGCGACCGCGACCAGCCTGGCCGACTTCGGGTCGCTGCCGAACCTGGTGTCCGCCGCGAAGAAGGAGGGCGCGCTGAACGTCATCGCCCTGCCGCGCGACTGGGCCGACTACGGCGAGATCATCGACGCGTTCAAGGCGAAGTACCCCGGCATCACGGTCAACGAGGCGTCCCCGGACGCCTCGAGCGCCGAGGAGATCGACGCCGCGAAGACGAACAAGGGGCTGGACACCGCACCGGACGTCTTCGACCTGGGCCTGACGGTCGCGCTGCAGAGCACCGACCACTTCACGCCGTACAAGGTGGCGGGGTGGCAGGACATCGCCCCGTCGCTCAAGGAGCAGTCCGGTCTGTTCACCGGTGACTACGGCGGCTACATGTCCATCGGGTACGACTCCTCGAAGTACCCCGCGCCCGCCCAGCTCTCGGACCTGCTCAAGCCCGCCTACAAGGGCGCTGTCGCCCTCAACGGCGACCCGACGCAGGCCGGTGCCGCGTTCGCGGCCGTCGGCCTGGCGGCGCTGCAGTCGGGCGGCTCGCTCGACAACTTCCAGCCCGGCATCGACTTCTTCAGCAAGCTGCAGAAGGCCGGCAACCTGCTGAAGATCGACGTCACGACCGCCACGGTCGCGGACGGTGAGACGCCGGTGGTGTTCGACTGGGACTACCTCAACGCGGCGCACGCAGCGAACAACCCGGCGTGGAAGGTCGTCGTGCTCCCGGGCGACGGGTACGCGGCCTACTACAACCAGGCGATCAACAAGGACGCCCCGCACCCGGCCGCCGCACGCCTGTGGGAGGAGTTCCTCTACAGCGACCAGGCCCAGAACCTCTGGCTCAAGGGTGGCGCACGGCCCGTGCGCGCCGCCGCGATGCAGAAGGCCGGGACGCTCAACGAGTCCCTCTGGAGCAAGCTGCCGCCCGCTCCGTCCACGACGCTCGTCCCCAGCGCCGACCAGAGCACGAAGGCAGGCGACCTCCTCGGCAAGGAATGGGCCGCGGCGATCTCCTGAACCGGCGATGACCACGCTCTCCCCGCTGCGCGCGCCGGGCGCCGCCGCCGGGCCGGACCTTCGCGGTCCGGCCCGGCCGGTGCCGGCGTGGCGGGTGCGCCTGTCGCGCCTCGCGGCGCCGCTCGGGCTCACCCCGTTCGCCGCCTACGTCCTGCTCTTCCTGGCGTTGCCCACGGTCCTCGCCGTCGGCACCGGACTGTTCGACAAGCACGGCGCCTTCACCTGGGACAACCTCACGGCCCTGGGCGATCCGGTGGTGCTGCGCACGTTCCGCAACTCGATCGCGCTCTCGGCGGTCAGCGCGGCCGTCGGGGCGGTCCTCGGAGCGCTCGTCTGCATCGCCACCCTCGGACTGCGGGAGGGCGGCTTCGCGCGCGGCATGCTCGAGTCGGCCGCCAGCGTGATCGCACAGTTCGGCGGTGTGATGCTGGCCTTCGCGTTCATCGCGACGATCGGCCTGCGCGGCATGGTGACGGTCTGGCTCAGGGACACCTTCGGCATCGACATCTTCGCCTCCGGGGCGTGGATCTACGCCATGCCCGGGCTCTACCTGCCGTACATCTACTTCCAGGTGCCGATGATGGTCATCACGTTCCTGCCGGCACTGACGGCGCTGCGTCCCCAGTGGGCGGAGGCGACGCTCGTGCTGGGCGGCACCACCCGGACGTTCTGGGGCCGGGTCGCCGTGCCGGTGCTCGCCCCGTCGTTCCTCGCGAGCTTCCTGCTGCTGTTCGCCAACGCGTTCTCGTCGTACGCCACGGCGGCGGCCCTGGCCAGCCAGGGGGCCCAGATCGTGCCGCTGCAGATCAGGACGGCGCTGACGAGCGAGACGGTGCTCGGACGCCAGAACCTGGCGGGGGCCCTGGCCCTCGGCATGATCGTCGTCATGGCCCTCGTCATGTGGGCCTACTCGGCGGTGCAGCGCCGCGCGGCGAGGTGGCGGCGATGAACCGGGCCGTCGCCCCCGCACGGTGGGTCCGCGTCCTCATCCTCACGGTGGTCGGCGTGCTGTTCGCCGTGCCGCTGGCCAGCATGGCGGAGTTCACGCTGCGCGACGGCACCGGCCACGGCTGGGTGCACTGGGCCGACCTGCTCCATCCGTCCCGGCCGGAGGCCTACGCGCCGCTGTGGCAGGGACTGCGCAACTCGCTGGTCCTGGCGGTGGCGACCATGGCGATCGTCATGCTCCTGGTTGCGCCGACGATGGTGCTGGTGCACCTGCGGCTGCCCCGGCTGCGACGGTGGATGGAGGTCGTCGCCCTGCTGCCGATCGCCCTGCCCTCGATCGCGCTGGTCGTCGGGCTGGCGCCGATCTACCTCGTCATCGGCCGCACCTTCGGAACCGGCATCTGGTCGCTGGCGTTCGCCTACGGCATCACGTGCCTCCCGTTCGCCTACCGGTCGCTGCAGGCGAACCTCGACGCCATCGACACCAGGACCCTGGCCGAGGCGGCCCGCTCGCTCGGCGCGAGCTGGGGCCGGGTGCTGCTGCGGGTCATCGCACCGAACGTGCGGCGCGGGCTCATGCTGGCCGGCCTCGTCTCGGTCGCGGTGGTGCTCGGCGAGTTCACCATCGCCTCACTCCTCAACCGCCAGAACCTGCAGACCGCGCTCGTCGTGGTCTCGAAGATCGACCCCTACCTCGCGGTCATCATGTCGCTGCTGTCGCTGGCGCTCGTCTTCGTGCTGCTCCTGGTGATCGACCGGGTCGGTCGCCTCCTCACCGTCCGGGCCGGTCGTTGACCGGCCCCGCCACCCCCGGAGACCCCATGACGCTCCCTCTCACCGATGTCCGCCGTGCCGACGTCGCGCTCCCGTTCGGCCGACCCGAGGGCGCCGGGGTCGAGTTCGCCGGCGTCGTCAAGGCGTTCGGCAGCCAGCGCGTGCTGCACGGCCTGGACCTGCAGGTCGCGCCGGGCGAGCTGGTGTGCCTGCTCGGCCCCTCCGGGTGCGGCAAGTCGACGGCGCTGCGCCTGCTCGCCGGCCTGGAGCACCTCGACGGTGGGCGCATCACGGTGGCCGGTCAGGACATGGCGGGCGTCCCGACGAACAAGCGGGACATCGGGATGGTCTTCCAGTCCTACTCGTTGTTCCCGCACCTGTCCGTGGCGCGCAACACCGCGTTCGGCTTGCGTACCCGCCACGTCCCGGCCGCGGAGGCCGCCGAACGGGTGGCCGCGGCGCTCGAGCTCGTCGGGCTGGCCGACCTCGCCGCGCGGTACCCGCACCAGCTGTCAGGCGGTCAGCAGCAACGCGTCGCGCTGGCGCGGGCCCTGGTCACCGAGCCGCGCGTGCTGCTGCTCGACGAGCCGTTGTCCGCGCTCGACGCCAAGGTGCGGGTGCAGCTGCGCGACGAGATCCGCCGCATCCAGCAGCGCCTCGGCATCACGACGGTCTTCGTCACGCACGACCAGGAGGAGGCGCTGGCCATCGCCGACCGGGTGGCGGTGATGAACGGCGGCTCGATCGAGCAGCACGGCACGCCCGAGGACCTGTACATGCGGCCCGCCACCGCGTTCGTCGCGGAGTTCATCGGCCGCAGCTCGCTCGTGCCGGCCACCGTCACGGCCGGGACCGCCCTGGTCCTGGGCACCCCGGTCCCGCTGCTCGCCGCCCGGCCCGACGGGCCGGCCCTCGTGTTCGTCCGGCCGGAGAACCTCGAGCTAGCGACGGACGGTGCTCCCGCGATCGTCGTCGCGACGAGCTATCTCGGGGCGATCCGGCGGACGCAGGTGCGCACCGAGGACGGCACGGAGCTGGTGGTGCAGCATGCGGCCGGCGAGCGGGCCGAGCCGGGCGCCCTGGTGCACGTGCGCGTCCACCCGGAGCCGGTCGCCGCGACGGACGCGCAGCGCTGAGAGGGAGACGCGCGGCGCTGAGGGAGTGACGCGCGGCGCTGGGACGGGGACGGGCCGGGTGTCAGGCAGTGCGCCGCGAGCGGAACTCGTCGGCGATCTGCTGCGCCTGCTCGCTCATGAGCATCCGGAGGTAGTCGAAGGCGGCCGCGACGTCTTCGGCGGCCGCGTCGTTGTCGCGCGCGCGCAACCAGTCACGCTTCGCGGCGCGGATGTCCGCGTCGGTCACGGCCCATGCCCCTGTGACCTGGGGGTCGCACTCGAAGTCCATGCCGCCATTCTGCACGGCGACAGTCGTTTCAGGACCTAGGTCCTGGGTATTCGCCCTGCGTGACACCAGTCATACCCAACCGTGCTTCACCGGCGTCCGGGTAATGGGTCTTGAGTCCCCCATCGATTCCCTCCGCCGCGTGACGCAGCACCGCGTGTCGCGCGAGCCGGCCGGGGAGGGGCCTGCCCGCGCTCGCGCGGCAGCCAGCATGGAAGACTCATTGCGTGGACTTCGACTCCGCCTACGCCCAGGGGTTCGCGCGCGTCGCGGCGTGCACCGTCCCCGTGGCGGTCGCCGATCCCGCGGCCAACCTCGCCGGTGTGCTCTCCGCGGCGCGGACCGCGCATGAGCAGGGCGCCGCCGTGGCGGTGTTCCCCGAGCTGTGCCTGTCCGGCTACGCGATCGACGACCTGGTGCTCCAGGACGTCCTGCTCGACGCCGTCCGGGACGCCGTGGCCGGCCTCGTCGCAGCGTCCCGCGACCTGCGGCCGGTGCTCGTCGTGGGTGCCCCGCTGGCGTTCGGCAACCGGGTGTACAACGCCGCGCTGGTGGTGCACCGCGGACGCGTCCTCGGGGTCGCGCCCAAGTCGTACCTGCCGACCTACCGCGAGTTCTACGAGCGTCGCTGGTTCGCGCCCGGCGACGAGGCCGAGGGCACCGTGCTCGTCGCCGGCCAGGAGGCACCCTTCGGGCCGGACCTGCTGTTCGAGGCGACCGACGTGCGCGGCCTCGTCGTCCACGTCGAGGTGTGCGAGGACATGTGGGTCCCCGTGCCGCCGAGCGCGCACGCCGCCCTCGCCGGCGCGACCGTGCTCACCAACCTCTCGGGCAGCCCCATCACGGTCGGCCGCGCCGAGGACCGCCGCCTGCTGGTCCGCTCGGCGTCCGTGCGATGCCTGGCGTCCTACGTCTACGCCGCCGCCGGGCAGGGCGAGTCGAGCACCGACCTGTCGTGGGACGGCCAGACCATGGTCTACGAGATCGGCGACCTCCTCGCGGAGGGCGACCGCTTCCCCGACGGGCCACGGGTCACGGTCGCGGACGTCGACCTCGACCGGATCCGCCAGGAGCGGCTACGCACCAACAGCTTCGACGACAACCGGCGTGCGCTCGGCTTCGAGCCGTCAGGCGCGTTCCGGCGCGTGGAGTTCGAGCTCGCCCCTCCCACGGGTGACATCGGCCTGCGCCGCCACGTGGACCGCTTCCCCTTCGTGCCCGACGAACCCGCGCGCCTCGCCCTCGACTGCTACGAGGCCTACAACATCCAGGTCAGCGGCCTGGAGCAGCGGCTGCGCGCGATCGGCAACCCGAAGATCGTCATCGGCGTCTCCGGCGGCCTCGACTCGACGCACGCGCTGATCGTCGCTGCCAACGCGATGGACCGGCTCGGGCGGCCGCGCAGCGACATCCTCGCCTTCACCCTTCCCGGCTTCGCCACCTCGGAGACGACGAAGGGCAGCGCGCTCGCGCTGATGGAAGCGCTGGGCACCACGCACGAGACCGTCGACATCCGGCCGATGGCTCGCCAGCTGCTCGCCGACCTCGGCCACCCCTATGCCGACGGTGCCGAGCAGTACGACGTCACGTTCGAGAACGTGCAGGCCGGCCTGCGCACGGACTTCCTCTTCCGCGCCGCCAACCAGCGCGGCGGCATCGTGCTGGGCACCGGCGACCTGTCCGAGCTGGCGCTCGGGTGGTGCACCTACGGTGTGGGCGACCAGATGTCGCACTACGGCGTCAACGCCGGCGTGCCCAAGACCCTCATCCAGCACCTCATCCGCTGGGTCATCGGCGAGGGGCTGTTCGACGACGCCACGAACGCGGTGCTCACCCGGATCCTCGGGCAGGAGATCTCCCCCGAGCTCGTGCCGGCGACGGCCGACGCGCCGATGCAGAGCACCGAGCAGATCGTCGGGCCGTACGCCCTGCAGGACTTCACGCTGTTCCACGTGCTGCGCCACGGGACGCGCCCCTCGAAGGTCGCGTTCCTGGCGTGGCACGCCTGGCACGACGCGGCCGCCGGCGCGTGGCCGCCCGGGTACCCCGACGACCAACGCCGCGCCTACGACCTCCCCGAGATCCGCCGATGGCTCGTCGTCTTCGTCCGGCGCTTCTTCGGCAACCAGTTCAAGCGCTCCGCGCTGCCCAACGGGCCCAAGGTGAGCGCCGGCGGCACGATGTCGCCCCGCGGTGACTGGCGCATGCCGTCCGATGCGGACCCGTCCGCGTGGCTCGCCGACATCGAGGCCAACGTCCCCCAGGGCTGACGCTCGGCCGACGAGGAAGCTCCGCCTCGTCCGGCGCCACGGCGCGCGGCATTTCAGGCGAGCCGCGGCATCGCTCACGAGGCGGCCGGCTGCGCTCACGCAGGCGGAAGGCTGAGCAGGTCGTCGGCGACGTCGGAGCGGTCGGTCTCGGGCGCGTCGGCGGTGCCGACGTCGCGCTGCTTGCCGAAGTTGGTGTCGATCTGCTCGCCGGACGCGGTCTCGAGAGAGTGCGCGAGTGAGCCAGGGGGCTCGCGTTCGTCCCGGTCGTCGGGTGGGCGGCCGTCATCGTTGGCCGCCGACGGCCGAGAGATCGACCCACCGTCGTTTCGCGGCCGGCCGGGTGGCGCGCCGCCGCTGACATCGGCGGTGATGCGGTCGTCACCGCCGAGCCACTCGCCGATGAGGCGGCCGTCGCCGTACTCGCTAGTCGCGAAGCCAGATGGACGGACCGGGTGGGGACGCATCGTCGGCAACGCCGCCGCCTCCGAAGACACCCTCACGCGGGAGGGGCCAGTCCAACGTGCGAGCGCGTAAGGCCGCTAGACTCCGCGCATGGCGGCGGCTGCGCGGGCGGGCATGGAATGACAACGTCGAGCGAGCAACTGTTCCCCCGTCGTCATTACGCAGAGCCGCCTCTCGTCGAGGCCTTGGCTCGTGTACATCTTGCCGAGCCAATGCTATGGACGCTCGCCACGCCGGGTTTGATGTTTTCGTGCGTCAAGGACGTCTATCCACGAGAACCTGAGTTTCAGAACACGATGCAGGCCGAACTGTCAGCCGAGCCGGGCGCCGCCCAACCGAATATCCAGGTCAAGTCCGGCCTGCAGAGGGTTGTATTCGGGAACGAGGACGGGTCTCAGCTTCTAATCGTTGGTGCAAATGACATATCCGCGCATGGCCTCGCGCCGTACGAGGGTTGGGAGTCGCTGCTGAATAGGCTCGTGAACGGCTTGGAGTTGCTTCGCGATCATCTGAAACGCCCTGAGTTCACGACACTCGGAGTGCGGTACATCAATCGGGTGGTCATTCCCGAACCGCAATTTCGCTTCGAGGACTACCTCACACTCGGGTTCGTGGGGCCACCGGGCCTGCCGCCAAATGTGCAAAGCTTCTTCGATCGCATCGAGACCGTCTATCCGGATGGGCGCACGAGGGTTGCCTTCACCTGGGCGACCACCGAGGCGGAACCCGGAACGGCCGCGTTTGTTCTGGATTTCGACTTCAATATGAATTGTGCAGAGGGCGAGGTTCTTAGTGTGACGCAAGTCCGCGAGGGACTTCAGGAGCTCAAGCAGAAAGAGACGGCGGCGTTCGAAAGCATGCTTCAGGACTCGCTTAGGGAGACCTTCCGTGAAGTCCACTAAGCACGGCGGCACTCTGTACGTTGGCCGCACAGCGCGCATGGGCGCGTACGTGATCCCCTTCGTTGCGGTCCCCACAATGCTTAGTAGTGCAGTAGTCGGAGAACCGCCGTCTCGCGTCGCAGACGTTCGGTTGACGGCTCCCCGGAGTAGCGCGGTTTCGTTAGTAGGAATCGCTATCGATCACGAAGTTGCCGAGATCTGGCAGGGGCTCCACAACGTGAAGACGGTCGACTCGGTTGCAGTCGAGGATCTCGTCCTGGCGAGGATGCCGAAGCAAGTGGAACGCCGTCGGATGAGGGTCGTTGAACGCCAACGCGTACTTCAACTGGCGGACACTGCTGCGGAGATTGAAGCACTCGTGGTCGCCAATGGCTACTGACTGGTTCGCCACCACCTCGGGCGCCTCGCTGGAGCAGGGCGACGTATTGGCTGATTGCCCGGTTTACCGTGTTGAGGCAGTGACCAGCGCTGACGAGGACGCCGAGGTCATTGTTGAGCGTTTCGATGTGGTGATACTCACCCAGAGTTGCGACCTTGAGAATGACAAAGTCGAAGATGTGCTGGTTGCGCGCCTCATTTCGTACTCAGATCTTTGCGCCAGCGAGGGTCCCTCGTCTCAGGTTCGCAGCACAGCCTTCCGGAAGGCTGCGGTCGACGGCAACCTTCCTGCCTATTTCTTGCTGCCGTCGAGGGCGCAGGAACCGGGCTTCGCTTGGTCGCTCGTAGATTTCCATAATCTATTCTCAATCCCCAAGAAGCTGCTGGAAGATGTCGCGAGCGGGCGAGGGGAGCGCTTGAGGCTCGTTCCGCCATACAAGGAGCACATGGCGCAGGCGTTCGCGAGGTACATGATGCGGGTCGGTCTGCCAACGACTCTGCACGACTTCGCGAAGTTCAGTCCCGACGCGAGCGCTACAGCTTGACTTGAAGTAGCAACACAACTCGGAGGCGACCCGCAGTCCCCTGGTGGCAAGGGACGCAGCGCCCCCAGGCCGCGGAGCGGGCGAGGACGAACGGTCCCGCGGCAGTCGACCCGACGCTGCGGCCTGGTCGTGCCTCCGGTTCGCCTCTCCCTGGGATGATGCGCGGTGTGAACACCACGAGTGAGGGCGTGTTCTTCCTGGTGCTCTTCGTCGTGTTCTTCCTGACATCACTGGGAGAACCTCCGGTAGGTCGCGGGGCCCGGGCTTACGCCGCTTGGCGTTTCTCTCGCCTCTTCCGGTGGCCGTTCCTGGGCGTAGCTGTGGTGATGCTCTTGATCAGCGGGGTCAGAGCGGTCTCGTAAGCGTTCGGCCTGCCGATCGCTCATGGGCTTGCGGAGGCATGGACTCTCCTGCACCTGAGCGCGCAGCCACGACGCGACTACACCAGCCGCACGCGCAGCGCCTCTGCGGCCGCACGTGCCCGCGCCCGGGCCTCGTCGACCGTCGCGCCGCGGGCGAGCGTCACCGCGACGCGGCGGTGCCCGTGCACCGACGGCTTGCCGAACAGGCGCAGCTGCGCGGTCGGCACGCCGAGCGCCTCGGAGACGCCCTCAAACACCGGCACACCATCGCCGTGGGCCAGCACGGCGCACGAGGCGGCGGCCTGCTCGGAGGTTCCCGCGCCGAGCCGCAGCGGATCGGGCGCCGGCAGCCCGAGCAGAGCGCGGGCGTGCAGGGCGAACTCCGAGAGGTCCTGCGACACGAGCGTCACGAGGCCGGTGTCGTGCGGGCGCGGCGACACCTCCGAGAACAGCACGCGGTCGCCGACGACGAAGAGCTCGACCCCGAAGATGCCCCAGCCCCCCAGCGCCTCGGTGATCGCACCCGCGACGCGCCGCGCCTCGTCGGCCACCCCCGGCAGCAGCGCGGCCGGCTGCCACGACTCGCGGTAGTCGCCGTCCACCTGCACGTGCCCCACCGGGTCGCAGAACGTCACTCCCCCGGCGTGCCGCACCGTGAGCAGCGTGATCTCGGAGTCGAACGGGACGAAGCCTTCGACGATGACCCGCACGGCGCCGTGCCCCGCCGCCCGGCCGCCCGTGCGCGCCGTCTCCCACGCCGCCTCGACCTCCTCGGGCGTCCGCACCAGGGACTGGCCGTGGCCCGACGACGACATCACCGGCTTCACCACGACCGGCAGGCCCAGCTGCTCGACGGCCGAGCGGACCCCCGCCAACGAGTCGGTGAACACGTACGGGGAGGTCGGGAGGCTCAGCTCCTCCGCCGCGAGGCGGCGGATCCCCTCCCGGTCCATCGTCAGGCGCGCCGCGCGAGCGGTGGGCACCACGCGGGTGCCGGCGGCCTCGACCTCGGCCAGCACGTGCGTCGCGATCGCCTCCACCTCGGGCACGACGACGTCCGGGTGCTCGGCCTCGAGCAGCGCGCGCAGGGCGTCGGCGTCCAGCATGTCGATGACGTGCGACCGGCTCGCCACCGCCATCGCCGGCGCCCCGGCGTAGCGGTCGACGGCCACCACCTCGACGCCGAACCGGGCCAGCTCGATGGCGACCTCCTTGCCGAGCTCGCCGGAGCCGAGGAGCAGGACGCGGGTGCCGGACGGCGTTCCAGGGGTGCCGAGGGTGCCGGGGATCATGTGCCGATCCTGCCGTGTCGGACCCTCGACGTGGCAGCCGCCCGCGCGGGGGACCGGGATCTCAGCACGGGGCGCAAAG
Organism: Actinomycetes bacterium; assembly: GCA_021793675.1. Lineage (GTDB taxonomy): Bacteria > Actinomycetota > Actinomycetes > Actinomycetales > Cellulomonadaceae > Cellulomonas. The sequence goes on from JAJYSG010000016.1 coordinate 20,667, forward strand.
TCATTCCGTAGAGTGGATGTTCTCCCGCACGGCGACACGGCCCCGTAACATGCCAGGTCTACGTTCAGCGTCCAGCCGGCCGGCGCCATGCGCCAGCGCCGGGTGGACGAATCGCCAGGAGGCAAATCCCGTGCGCAAGACTCCTCTGGCCCTGGTCGCCGTCGCCGCGGTCACCCTGTCCCTCGCCGCCTGCTCGTCGAGCCAGCCGAGCGCCGGCGCGAGCGCGTCGGGCGGTGCGAGCGCGGCCGCGAGCGGCAGCAGCACCTTCGACCCCTCGACAGTTGCCAAGGACGACACGATCGCCGCGCTCCTGCCGGACAAGGTGAAGTCCACGGGCACGCTCGTCGTGGGCTCCGACACCTCCTACGCGCCCGCCGAGTACCTCGGCGAGGACGGCACCACGCCGATCGGGTACGACGTCGACCTCGCCAAGGCGATCGCCGGCGTGCTCGGGCTCAAGGCGAAGGTCCAGTCGGCCGACTTCACGGGGATCATCCCCGCGATCGGCAGCAAGTACGACGTCGGCATCTCCTCGTTCACGATCAACGCCGACCGTGAGAAGCAGGTGAACATGATCGAGTACTTCAACGCCGGCGAGGCGTTCGCGGTGCCGAAGGGCAACCCGGGCAACATCGCCACGACCGGCGCCCCGGACAACGTCTGCGGCAAGACCGTCGGCGTGCAGACCGGCACGGTCGAGGACGACGAGCTCGCCGGCGCCGTGACCAAGGCCTGCACCGACGCCGGCAAGCCGGCCCCGAGTCCGCTGCGGTACACCGCCCAGAGCGACGTGACCACGGCGCTCGTTGGCGGCAAGGCCGACGTCATGTTCGCCGACTCGCCGATCATCGCGTACGCCATCGCGCAGACGAACGGCAAGCTCGAGCAGCTCGGTGGCGTCTTCGAGTCCGCGCCGCAGGGCATCGTCGTCTCCAAGAACGACCAGGCCCTCACGACCGCGATCCAGAAGGCCGTCCAGAAGCTCATCGACGACGGCACCTACGGCAAGATCCTCGCCGCCTGGGGCAACACGGCCGGAGCGGTGACGACGGCCCAGCTCAACCCGTCCGTGAGCTGAGCGAGCACCCCATGTCCCCGCAGCAGCCGCCTGCCACCCGGGCACCGGAACGGATCCACGCGGTCCCGGTCCGGTACCCGGGCCGGTGGGTGTCTGCCGTCGTCGTGCTCGTGCTCACCGCCATGGCGGCGCACGCGCTCGTCACCAACGAGATCTTCGACTGGCCGACGGTCTGGAAGTACCTGGCCGCCAAGCCCGTGCTGCGCGGTGTCGGCTGGACGCTGCTGCTCACCGTCGGGTCGATGGTGATCGCCGTGGTGATCGCCGTGCTGCTGGCGGTGATGCGGGACTCCCCCAACCCGGTGATGAAGTGGGTGGCCTGGGGGTACATCTGGGTGTTCCGCGGCACCCCGATCTACACGCAGCTGGCGCTGTGGGGCTTCATCGCGGTGATCTTCCCCAAGCTGTCGCTGGGCGTCCCGTTCGGGCCCCAGCTGTGGAGCTTCACGACGAAGGACGTGTTCACCGCGGCGGTGGCGGCCCTCATCGGGCTGGCGCTCAACGAGGGGGCGTACCTGTCGGAGATCGTCCGGGCCGGGCTGGAGAGCGTCGACCACGGTCAGCACGAGGCGGCCCGCGCCCTGGGGATGAAGGAGGGGCAGATTCTCCGCCGGATCGTGCTGCCCCAGGCGATGCGCGTCATCGTGCCGCCCACCGGGAACGAGACGATCTCGATGCTCAAGACGACGTCCCTGGTCATCGCCGTCCCGTTCACGTTCGAGCTGAACTTCGCAACGAACGCGATCGGCAACCGCACGTTCCAGCCGGTCCCCCTGCTCATGGTCGCGTGCTTCTGGTACCTCCTCATCACCAGCGTGTTCATGGTGGGCCAGCACTACCTCGAGAAGTACTACGGCCGCGGCTTCGAGCCGCACGGACCGCAGCCGCACGGACCGCAGCCGACCGGGCACGGTCGGCGCGCGTCCCGGCAGGCCGCCATCAACGCGGCCCGGACCACGCCGGACGTCGAGGTCATCGACGACATGGGCCACATGACCTCGCGCGGGGGCGACCGGTGACGACGACGAACCCTGACGTGCCCATGGTCGAGATGCAGGGCGTGCACAAGTGGTACGGCCACACGCACGTGCTGCGCGGCATCGACCTGACGGTGCCCAAGGGCACGGTGTGCACCGTGCTCGGCCCCTCCGGCTCGGGCAAGTCCACGGCGCTGCGCTGCATCAACCAGCTCGAGGAGATCGGCGCCGGGCGGATCCGGGTCGACGGCGTGCTCATGGGCTACCGCGAGGGCGTGCGCAACGGCATCCCGACGCTGTTCCGGCTGCACCCCCAGCAGATCGCGCTGCAGCGCGCGAACGTCGGCATGGTGTTCCAACGGTTCAACCTCTTCCCCCACATGACGGCCCTCGGCAACGTCGTCGAGGCGCAGGTCCAGGTGCTGGGACGCAGCAAGGACGAGGCCCACCAGCGCGCGGTCTTCCAGCTCGAGCGCGTGGGTCTCGGCGACCGGATGGACCACTACCCGGCGCAGCTGTCCGGTGGTCAGCAGCAGCGGGTGGCCATCGCCCGGGCCCTGGCGATGGACCCCGAGCTCATGCTCTTCGACGAGCCCACGAGTGCGCTCGACCCCGAGCTTGTCGGCGAGGTGCTGTCGGTGATGCGGGACCTGGCCGGCACGGGCATGACGATGATCGTCGTGACGCACGAGATCGGGTTCGCGCGCGAGGTCGCCGACCAGGTGGTCTTCATGGCGGAGGGCGTCGTCGTGGAGCGCGGCACGCCCGACGAGGTGCTGTCCCACCCGCGTGAGGCCCGGACGCAGGACTTCCTCTCGAAGGTCCTCTAGCCGGGCTACCGCGCCAGCCGCGCGAGGGTCGCGACGAAGTCGTCGCGCTGCACGGTCCAGTCGTCGACGACCAGCACCGGACCGAACTTCGCGAACGACGCGGCGTCGTTGCCACCGGTGGTCACCGCGACGAACGCGAAGCCGCCGGCGTTCGCCGCCACGCCGTCGCCGCCGGTGTCACCGACGAGGACTCCCTGGCGCACCGCCCGCGCGGCGGCCCGGGCCAGCGCGGCCCGGTCCGGGTAGATCTCACCGAAGAACGAGTGGTCCCAGTCGAACACGTCGAGGTCGAAGCCGGCGCTGCGCAGCTTGACGCGGGTGCGGACCTTCGAGTTGCCGGTGATCAGGGCATTGACCCAACCCGCCTCGTGCACCGCGAGCAGCGCGTCCGCGACGCCCGCCACCGGGGTGCAGGCGTTCGCCGGCTGCGAGTACCACTCTTCGGAGAGCTCCTTGAACCGCCGCGTCAACGGGCCGGCGAGGCTCGCAGCCAGCCCGGCACCCTGCCGGATCTCGTCGAGGATCTGCCAGTCGACCTTGCCGTGGCGGTCTGGGATCGCCACGGGATCCATCCCGCCGACCTCGCGCAGCGCCTGGGCGAACACGCCCAGGCCACCCTGGGGGCTGTCGTCCAGCAAGAGCGTCCCGTCCAGGTCCCACAGCACGATCACGGGGATCTCCTCCTTGCGTCGGCGACGTGGTGTCGTTCCACGAGACATCCGACCACTCGCCGGCTCCACCCGGCCGGGACCATGGCCCGGTGCGCGGGTCGGACGTCGGTGCCGGCTCCTAGGCTCCCGACGTGGATCAAGCCCTCGTCGCGCGGTGGCGGCTCGCCAACCAGCTCGTCCTGCGGCTGGGCCCCGGGTCCGCCGCCGGGGTCGTCGCGCGCCTGGCGGCCGTCCAGGCGCAGGACCTGCTGCCCTCGGCGTGGTCGCCGGCGCAGCGCAGCGCGGGCCTCAGCCGCCAGGAGGTCGCCGAGGAGCTCGACGCCGGTGCCGTGCTGCGGACGCATGTGCTGCGCCCCACCTGGCACGCCGTCGCCCCGGCCGACGTGCGGTGGCTGCTGCGCGCGACCGCACGTCGGTTGCGGCGCAAAACTGGGACGATGTACCGGCGGCTGGGGCTGGACGACGAGATGCGGGCCGCCACCCGTGCCGTGCTGGCGGCCGCGCTCGCCGATGGCAGGCACCGCACGCGGACCGTGCTGGCGACCGCCCTGGCAGCAGCCGGCTTCCCGCTCGACGGCTTGGCGCTCGGGCTGGCGGCTCGCACCGGGAGGCCCACCGGAGGTGTCCGAGGAGCCGCGTGCGGACCTGGTTCAGGCGTGCGACGAGCTCGTGATGTCCTACCGGCGGACCCGCGGCGCCGTCACCGGCGCCGTCCCGCTGCTCACCCGGGGCGGTGGGGCCCCGCTGCACTGGGTGCTCGTCGACGGCCGCGCCGCCGGCCGGTGGAGCTACCGGCGGCACGCCCGCGGCGTGCCCACGCACGTGGTGATCGCGCCGCTGCGCGACTGGACGCCGGCGGAGCGTGCCGCGGTCGGGACCGCGGTCGCCGCCTTCGGGCGTCTCGTCGGCAGCGACGTGGCGTGGGAGGTCGCCGAGTCGTGGGGTGGCCCATGACGACGGCTGATCACCGGCCCTCGCCGGCGGATCGCCGACGTGCCTCGCGGGTCGCCAGCGCCGCGAGCACCTCGACCGTGGTGCCGATCTCCCCGAGCTTCGGGAACTGGTACCTGATCGAGGCGTCGTGCGCCTCGGGGCTGGCGTCGGTCATCGCATCGACGACGAACGCGACGTGGTAGCCGAGCTCGAACGCCGAGCGCGCGGTGGACTCCACGCCGGACGTGGTCGAGATGCCCGTCAGCACGATCTGGGTCGCCCCGACGGCCCGCAACCGCGCGTCGAGGTCGGTGGAGAGGAACGCGCCGAGCGTCCGCTTGGTGACGGTGATGTCGCTCGGCTGCCGGTGGAGCTCCGGCACGAGCCGGGTGGCCTCGGGCGACAGCACCCGTGCGCCCGGTCGTGTGCGCGCCTTGGTGCGCTCGGTGCGCCCGGGTGCCGCGCCCGCGACGTTGACGAGCACCACCGGCAGGCCGTGCGCGCGGAACGCCTCGGCCAGCTCGGCGGAACGCTCGACGACCTGCATCGCTCCGGTGCCCATCGCCTCGACGATGCCGAGCTGCAGGTCGATGACGACCAGCGCGGGGAGGGGTTCCAGCTCGATGCTCACGGGTGCTCCTTGGGCCTGCCGGTCCGTCGCGGCCAGCGCGCCGCCGGCGCGGCACACGGGTCGACTGACGCCCACGCGGCGTCCGAGGGGGCACGCTACCGGCCTCGGAGCGCGGCGTGACATCGGTGGGGGGGCACGACCGCCCCACCCACCCCCACCCCGCAGGGACCTTCGCCTCTGGGCACGACGACGCCCGCGCGGGATCCTCCGCTCATAAGGGGGTGCTCCTCATGGACACGTCACCGAAAGGGATGGGCTCGTCCGGCTACGCATCCGCCGGGCACGGCTTCGGCACCACGGCGCCCCTCGTCTGGGCCTGGGTCTGCGTCCTCGTCGTGCCCCTGTTCTTCTTCTTCTCCTTCGCCGCCGCGCAGGGCATCTACGCCGTCGTCGGCCACGACCCGAGCACCGGTGACGTGCCACCGCTGTGGGCGAACCTCGCCGCTGCCCTCCCCGCTCTCGCCATCGCGCTCGTCCCGTGCGTCGCGGGCGTCGTCTTCGGCCGGCGGGCGACGCGGGCGGGCCATCGGGCCGGGCTCATCCCGGAGGCCCTCGCCGTACTGCTCGGCTTCGGCATGGCGGTCCTGGTCTTCGTCAACCTCTGAGCGAGGCCGCCCAAGGGCGCCTGGGCTGCCCGGGCAAACCCTGGGGCCGGGGGCCGCCGCGCCTCGGGGACACCCCGACACCCGGGCCGCCCGCCTAGAGGTCGAGGTTCACGCCCATCACCACGGTGCGCTCCGGCGGCAGATGGAACACCTCGGTGCGGTTGGCCGCGTTGTGCGCCATCCACACGAACAGCCGCTCCCGCCATCGGGTCATCCCTGGCGCACCGGTGGCGTGCACGGTCAGCACCGACAAGAAGTAGCGGGCATCCTCGATGTCGACGTCGAGCTCGGGCGACCTCCCGATCGCCAGCGCGAGCCCCCGGGGGATGTCCTGGCTGTCGTTGAAGCCGACCCGCACGCACACGTGGACGATGCCGTCGTCGCCGTAGCCGAGGTCGTCCACCACCACCCGGTCGACGTGGCGGATGTGCGGGACGTTCTCGTTGAGGATCTGCACGATCGCGACGTGCTCGTGCAGCACGCGGTTGAAGGTCACGTGCGAGCGCAGCGCCAGCGGCGTCGTCGTCTTGTTCGGGTGCGGGAACACGGCGAACCCCGGGACACGATCGATCCCCTTCTCCCGCACCATGGCGACGAACTCGTCCAGGGGACCCTCGAGGCGGGTGCGCTGCTCGTTGAGCGTCCGGGCGCCCTTGCGCCACGTGGTCATGAGGGTCACGACTATGCCGGCGATCAGCAGCGGCAACCAGCCTCCACTGACGATCTTCAGCAGGTTCGCCCCGAAAAACGCGAGCTCCAGGCCGCCGATGACGACGCCGTACGCGACCACCTTCCACAGGGCCCAGTGCCAGATGCGCTTGGCCAGCAGCAGGTACAGCAACGAGGTGAGGAACAGGGTGCCCGTGACCGCCAGCCCGTACGCGGTGGCCAGCCGGCCGGAGCTGCGGAACACCGCGATGAGCACCAGCACCCCGAGGAACAGGATCCAGTTCACCGCGGGCACGTAGATCTGCCCGCCCTCCTCCTTCGAGGTCTGACGCACCGCGAGCCGTGGGAACAGCCCGAGCCGCACGGCCTGCCGGGACACCGAGTACGCGCCGGAGATGACGGCCTGCGAGGCGATGACCGTGGCGAGCGTCGCCAGCACCACCAGCGGCAGTGTCGCCCACGCCGGCGCCAGCCGGAAGAACGGGTTCGCGGTGGTGCTCGGGTCGCGCAGGATCATCGCGCCCTGGCCGAAGTAGTTCAGGACGAGCGCGGGGAACACCACCAGGTACCAGGAGCGCCGGATCGCCCGCGGCCCGAAGTGGCCCATGTCGGCATAGAGGGCCTCGGCACCGGTGATGGTCAGCACCACGGCGCCCAGCGCGATGAAGGCGACCAACGGCCGGCCCAGCGCGAAGCCCACCGCGTACGTCGGTGACAGCGCGCGCAGCACCTGCGGGTGCTGGACGATCTGCGGCACCCCGAGCACCGCGAGGACGACGAACCACGCCGCCATCACGGGTGCGAACGCCTTGCTCACGGCGGTGGTGCCCCACCGTTGCACGACGAACAGCACCGTGAGGATCACCACGGAGACCGGCAGCACCAACCGGGCGAGCCCCTGGTCCACCACGACCAGCCCCTCCATCGCCGACATCACGGAGATGGCGGGGGTGATCACGCTGTCGCCGTAGAACAGTGCTGCACCGAGGATGCCCAGCACGGTGGCCGCCGCCAGCCGCCTGGCGTCGCCGAGCTTGTCCCGCAGCAGCGCCACCAGGGCGAGGATGCCGCCCTCGCCCTCGTTGTCCGCGCGCATGATCAGCGCGACGTACTTCACCGAGACGATCACGGCGATGGACCAGAAGACCATGGACACCACGCCGAGCACGTCGCTCGGGGTGGGCTGCACGTCGTTGTGGTCGATGCTGAACACCGTCTGCAGCGCGTACAGCGGGCTGGTGCCGATGTCGCCGAAGACGACGCCCAGGGCTCCGAGGGCGAGCACGAGCCCGCCGCGATGCCCGGCGGGCGGCTCGTCCACCACCGGAGGGGGCGCGGCCGCCGCCTCCGCTCCCCCGGCGCCGGCAAGTTCCTCGGTGTCGCTCATCCGGGCATCGTGGCACGTGCGGCGGGGGCTGACCCGCGCCGGTGGCCCCGCGCCGGGCGCCGTGCGGCGGTTCACCCGGCCGATGGGCGATCATGTGGCTCGGATCGACGACCTCATCGGCACGGTCCCGGCCGGACGTCGGCGGACCGACGCAGAGGGAAGGTGAGCGGTGGAAGCCCCGAAGACGGTGCTGGTGGTGACGCCGAGCCTGGGTGGGCACTACTTCGGGGAGCTGCTGGCCGGCCTCACCCGAGAGGTCGCCGGGGCCGGCGGGCGCCTGGTCGTCGTGGAGACGCTCCCCGAGTCCGCGCCGCGCGACGAGGCCGGCGAACCCGGTGACTTCGCGGTCCCGGTGGCGTGGTCGCACGTGGACGGCGCGGTGTCGATCACCACCGCCGTCGGCGCGCCCTACCTGCGGCGGCTGCGCGAGGCGGGCCGACCGGTGGTGCTGTCCAGCACCTTGATGGCGGACTTCGACGCGCCTGCCGCCATGCCGGACAACCATGGCGGGACCTACACCGCAGTCGAGCACCTCGTCTGGCACGGCCACACCCGCATCGGGTTCGTCGGCAACCTCGCCCAGCAGGACATCCGCGACCGGCTCGCGGCCTACCGGCTGGCGTTGGAGGCCTACGACCTCGGGGCCGACCCCGGGGACGTGTTCGCCATCTCGGACAACGGCGAGACCGGTGGCCAGCAGGCGGCCCGCGCCCTGCTGGCACGCGCCGGCCGGCCGACCGCCCTGATGGTCGCGACCGACCGCAACGCGATCGGGCTCATCCGTGCGCTCACCGACGCCGGGATGCACCTCCCCGACGAGCTGGCGATCGTGGGGTTCGACAACATCGAGGCGGGCGCCCTCACCGTCCCCGCGCTGACCAGCGTCAACCAGCCGTTCGACGAGGTCGGCTCCTTGGCCGGTCGTCTGGTGCTGGCAGCGATCCGGGGCGAGTCGGTGCCGAGCGGGGTGTTCACCCCGCCATCGGGTGCGCTGACGCTCCGCACCTCCTGCGGGTGCTCCGGCGGGGGGATCCCGGTGCCCGAACCGTCGGCCGCCCTGCTCCGCGACCAGCTTCAGGACGTGCTCGTGGCCGCGCTGGTCACCGGCGAGGACGTCGGCGAGACGCAGACCCGGGAGGCCGTCCTGGCGGCGCTGCGCACCGTCGAGCACCTGGTCACGTCCGGTGAGCCGGTGACCGACGCGCAGATCGACGCTCAGATGGCCGTCCTGCGGCGGCTCACCACCCGTCCGAATGCGCTGCGCCGCATCGTCGACGCGGTGGCCGCCTACTCCGAGGGCATGGTCACGCTGGGCGTCGATCCGGCGGCCTCGGCCCGCGTGACCGCAGCGCTCTGGAAGCTGCAGGCCGGTGCCTTCTTCAGCCAGGTCGAGGAGACCGAGACGGCGATCGCCGAGCAGTACGTGGTCGACGCGGGCCTGCTCGACACGACCCGTACCGACCCGCGCACCCTCGACTGGCTGGCGGGCACGCACATCAAGGCCGGGGCCCTGGCGCTGTGGGCCGACGTACCCTCCAGCGGAGACCTCGAGATCGTCGGTCAGTACGACCCCGCGGGCCGACTGCCGAACGACGTCGGGACGCGCACCAGCGTCGAGTCCTTCCCCCCGGCTGCCCTCCTGGACCTGGTCGACGCAGCGAGGCGGGAGATCTGCCTCGTCGTCCCCGTGCGCGCCGCGACGCACCCCTGGGGACTGCTCGCCGTCGTCGGAGCCGTCGACTCCGGGTCCACCCGCGAGACCTACCAGCACTGGGCCGGCCTGCTGTCCACGGCGCTGGACTCTCAGCGGCTGCAGCAGGAGGTCCGCAGGTCCGCTCTCTACGACGCGGTCACGGGGCTGCCGAACCGGCGCCTGTTCCTCGAGCGCCTCACGACGGCGATCACCCGGCACCACCGGTCCGGGACGCCGTTCGCGGTGCTGTTCCTGGACCTGGACGGCTTCAAGCTCGTCAACGACTCCCTCGGACACCAGATGGGTGACAGCGTCCTCGCCGCGGTCGGCGACCGGATCCGGCGTGAGCTGCGGAACGTGGACACCGGCGCCCGGTTCGGCGGCGACGAGTTCGCGATCCTCCTGGACGACACCGGCCCGGACGGCGCGCTCCAGGTGGCTCATCGGGTGCAGAGCGCCCTCGCCGAGACCGTGGACCTCGAGGGCGCTGACGTCACGGTGCGAGCCAGCGTGGGCATCGCCACCAGCTCGGTCGAGTACACCTCCGCCGAGGACGTCCTGCGCGACGCCGACGTCGCGATGTACCGCGCCAAGAGCGACGACCCGGGCGCCGTGGCGTTCTTCGACGAGGCGATGCGCGCCCACGCCATCGGGCTGCAGCGGATCCACTCCGAGATCGCTCACGCCTTGGAACAGCACCAGTTCGAGGTCTTCTACCAGCCGATCGTCGACCTCACCTCCGGTCGCGCCGACCGGTTCGAGGCCCTGGTCCGGTGGCGCCACCCGCGGCGCGGGCTGGTGATGCCGGACGAGTTCCTCCCGGCGATGGAGGAGACCGGCCTGATCATCCGGCTCGGCTACTGGATCCTGGACGAGGTGTGCCGGCAGCTGGCGCAGTGGGGCCCGCGCGTCGCCAGCGTGGCCGTGAACATCTCGGACCGCCAGTTCTGGCACCAGGACCTGCTGCCGCGCGTCATCGAGACCTTGGCCCGCCACCAGCTCGCTCCGGACCGGTTGACCCTCGAGATCACCGAAGGCGTCCTGATGCGCCGGCGCGAGGTGGCGCTGTCCCTGATGCGCGAGATGCACGACGCCGGGCTGCGCCTGCACATCGACGACTTCGGGACCGGGTACTCCTCCCTGGAGACCCTGCACCGTTTCCCGGTCGACGCCTTCAAGATCGACCGCTCGTACCTGCGCGGTCTGGCCAGCGGGGAGCACACCACCGAGCTCATCACCTCTCTGGTCGGCCTGGGCAGGTCGCTGGGCCTGGCCGTGGTCGCCGAGGGTGTGGAGACCGGCGAGCAGCTGGCATTCCTGCAGAGCATCGGCTGCGCGTCCGGCCAGGGCTACCTGTTCACGCCTGCGGTCAGCACCGAGCAGGCCTGTGGGCTGCTCGATCGCGACCTCGCCCACCGGGTGGACGCCACAGGGTCCGGCACCCGCCCGTGAGCCGGACCGGTACGGGTCGCACGCGACGGAGACTCAGCGCGCCCGGCCGAACTCGATGACCGCGCGGCCTGCGGTGTACAGCGCGTCGGCCACCGCGCGTGGATCGCTGAGGTAGCCGCTGACCATCGCGCCGTCACGGAGCATCACGAGCTGATCGGCGACCCGGCCGGACCCGGGCACCCCGATCTCGTCGAGAAGCTCTTGGATGGCTGACTTGAACCAGCGACGGTGCGCGTCCACCACGCGCCGGACGGGGTGCTCCGCATCGGCGTACTCGGCCGCGGCGTTGATGAACGGGCACCCACGGAATCCCGGGCTGCAGCTCTCGGCGCCGATGGCTTCGGCCACGATCCGGAACACCCCAGCGGCGTCATCGGCTGCGGCCCGGGCGCCCGCGACGGCGTCGCGCTCCCACTGCGCCCTTCGCTGGAGGTAGGCGACGATGAGGTCGTCCTTCGTCGGAAAGTGCCGGTAGAAGGTCACCTTCGTGATGCCGACCTGGGCCACGATCTTGTCCGCGCTCACCGCGCGCAGCCCCTGTCGGTAGAAGAGCTCGGTCGCAACGTCGAGGATGCGCTCGCGCATCGGCAGCTGCGCCGTCGGCCGCGACCCGGCCGCTGCACCCTCGCCGGTGCCGCCCGCCGCTCCAGCCACGTCTGCCCTTGTCATGTGGCCCACGAGTCTGCCACACCTCCACCTCGCCTCGGGGGCCGCCGGGTGGCGGCCCGACCTGCCTTGCGCTCCTCCACCGTGTGACGTACCGTCGGTGGAGTTACTAGTAAGTCTACCCGAAGGAACCTGACATGTCCGAACCCCGCCCCGTCGTCTTCGTCCATGGCCTGTGGATCCACTCCGCCGCCTGGCACGGCTGGCTCGATCTGTACCGATCCGCCGGCTACGCCCCGATCGCGCCCGGCTGGCCCGGCGACGCCGCCACGGTGCAGCAGACACGCGCGAACGCCGCGGCCGTGGCAAACAAGGGCATCGACGACATCACGGACGGATACGCGCAGACCATCAGCGGGCTCGCTACCAAGCCGATCGTGGTCGGCCACTCGTTCGGCGGTCTCATCGCGCAGAAGCTGCTCGCCGCCGGTACAGCCGCGGCCGCGATCGCGATCGACCCCGGGCAGATCAAGGGGGTCAAGCCGCTGCCGTTTGCCCAGATCCGCTCGGGCCTGCCCGTGCTGTCCAGGCCGGGGAACAGGACGCGGGCCGTCACGCTGACGAAGAGCCAGTTCCGCTACGGGTTCGGCAACGCGGTCAGCGCGCAGGAGTCCGACGAGCTGTTCGACACGTGGACGATCCCCGGGCCCGGCAGACCGCTCTTCGAGGCTTCCGCCGCCAACTTCACGAAGACCTCACCGGCCGCCGTGGACACGAGGAAGCGGATTCGCGGGCCGCTGCTGATCATCGGCGGCGGCCAGGACCACACCGTGCCGGAGGTCGTCGCCAAAGCCGCCCACACGCTCTACGCCGGATCGGGTGCCGTCACCGACTACCGGGCATTCCCCGACCGGGGCCACTCCCTGGTGCTCGACCACGGCTGGCGCGAGATCGCCGACTACACCCTGACCTGGCTGAACGGCCAGGGACTGTGAGAACTCCCGCCGTCCACCAGCACTCCCCGCACCGAAAGGACAGACTCATGCGCGTATCAGGTCTCCGAACCGGGACGTTCCGACTCACCGTGGCCGGGCTCGCACTGCTCGGCGTCATCGCGTTCCCCAGCGTCGTCGCCGCGACCCCGACCGGAGACGACGGCCCCTCGGGCGCGAAGCCCACCATCGTGCTCGAGCACGGTGCCTGGGCCGACGGATCGAGCTGGAGCGCCGTCGTCGCCCGGTTGCAGAAGGACGGCTACCCGGTGGACGTGCCGCCGAACCCGCTGCGCGGGGTGGCCAGCGACTCGGCCTACCTGGCCAGCTACCTGGCCACCGTGCCCGGCCCGATCGTCCTGGTCGGGCACTCCTACGGCGGATTCGTCACCACCAATGCAGCGAACGGCAACCCGAACGTCAAGGCCCTCGTGTACGTCGACGCCTACATCCCTGCCCAGGGCGAGACGCTCACCAGCTTGACGGCGCAGTTCCCCGGCAGCCAGATCGCCCCTGCCGCGCTGAGCTTCGTCCCGTCGGCCGGCGGCGTCGTCGACGCCTACGTCAAGCCGGCGCAGTTCGGGGCCATCCTGGCGAACGATCTGTCGGCCACCCGGGTCGCCGAGCTCGCCGCCACCCAGCGCCCGATCGCCGCCTCGGCGCTCGACGAGGTGTCCGGTCCTCCGGCATGGTCGATGATCCCCAGCTGGGCCGTCATCGGAACCGAGGACCACGCCATCCCGCCGGCCGCGCTCCTGTTCATGGCCCAGCGGGCCCACGCCACGACCACGACGATCGACGCCTCGCACCTGTCGCTGATCTCCCGGCCGGGCACCGTCACCCGTGTCATCGAGCAGGCCGCCCGGCACACGTCCTGAGCGGGGCACTGACCGCTGCCGCCGGTGCCCGGGAGTTCCGGTGCCGGCGGCAGCGCCGTGCCACGGCGCGGTCCGCGCGACCCGGCCCATCGACCGACGCGCGGGCGACGTCGCCCGCGGCGTCGCGGACCTGGCCTCGTACTGGCCCTCGTCCGTTGCCGCAACGGGCCCCTGCCGAGCTCCGGGGATGGTGCCGTGCTGTCGTGGATCCGTCGCGACGTCACGGCACGGTCGCGCGCGCAGCACGTGGACGCGACCACCAGCACCAAGCCGCCGAGGATGGCCGAGGTGCGCAGCGGCGACCACGCCACGCGCCCCGCCCCCGCGCACCCTGCGGACCGCGACGACGTAGCCGGCGGCCGCGGCGGCCACGAGGAGCACGGCCGGGGCGTCGACCTGCCACGACATCAGTACCGACGAGACGGTGAGCGCGCCCGGGGTCATGGTGCGAGCCGAGGGACGGGGCGGGCACTCAGCCCGGCTACCGATCGGTGCCGGGCGCCGTCTCGGCGCACGGCCGCGCCCCGTAGCCTTCGGTGCTCACCATCCCCACAGGGCGCGGGCAGCACCTGTGAGGGTCAAGAGGCCGCGGCCGGCTACGGCAGCAGCCAGCCGTTCATCTGCGCGATCCGGCATGCCTCGGCCCGGGTGCGGCCGCCGGTCTTGCCCATGGCGGACGAGAGGTAGTTGCGCACCGTCCCCTCGGACAGGAAGGTCTCGCGCGCGATGTCCGCGACGGTGCCGCCACCGGCCGCCGCGCGCAGCACGCCGGCCTCCCGCTCCGTCAGCGGTGAGTCCCCCACCGTCAGCGACTCCACCGCCAGCGACGGATCCACCACCCGCAGGCCGGCGTGGACCCGCCGCACGGCATCGGCTAGCTCGTCCGCCGGCGTGTCCTTCACCACGAACCCGCTGGCTCCGGCGTCCAGCGCCCGCCGCAGGTAGCCCGGGCGGCCGAACGTGGTCACCACCAGCGACCTGCAGGTGGGCACGTCACGGCGGAGCGCCGCCGCCGCCGAGATCCCGTCTAGCCCGGGCATCTCCACGTCCAGCAGCGCGACGTGGGCGGCGGCGGTGCGCGCGGCTTCCACCACCTCGTCGCCCCGGCCCACCTGCGCCACCACCTCCAGGTCGCGCTCCAGGTCGAGCAGCGCGGCGAGGGCGCCGCGCACCAGCGCCTGGTCGTCGGCGAGCAGCACGCGGATCATCCCTGCACCGTCCTCACCCGCAGCCGGTAGCCGCCGGCGGCACCCGGTCCCGCATCGACCACGGCGCCGACGGCCCGCGCCCGCTCCGCCAGACCCACCAGGCCATGGCCGGCGCCGCCGGTAGGACCGCGCCCGTCGTCCTCGATCACCAGCTCCTCGGGCGACATCGAGATCCGCACCGACCGCGCGGCGGCATGACGCAGCACGTTGGTGACGCCCTCCCGCACGGTCCACGCGAACAGCGGGCGCAGCCGGTCCGGCACCTCGTCGGCCGCCGCGGGCAGCTCGGCCGCGACGCCGGCCGCGTCGAGGGCCTGCCGGGCGCCGGCGAGCTCCCCGACGAGCGTCACCTCCCGCGTCGCCGTCACCATGGAGCGGACGTCCGCCAGGGCGCTGCGCGCCAGACCCTGCACCTGCCCGATCTCGTCGCGCGCCCGTGCAGGGTCGAGGTCCACCAGCCGGCCGGCCAGCTCCGCCTTGACGGCCACCACGGTCAGCGTGTGGCCCAGGATGTCGTGCATGTCGCGGGCGATCCGTTCCCGCTCCCGATCCACGGCCAGCGCCGCCACCTCGTCCTGGGCGGCCTGGAGCTGCCGGTTCGACGCCAGCACCTGGCGGAACCCCGCCACCGCCAGCGCGGCCAGCACCAGGGAGATGGACAGGCCGTCGGTGGTGCCCCAGCCGGGGACGAGCCGTGGCACCACGTGGATGGCCGCCACGCTGAGCAGCGCGACGACGAACGCCGACCGGCCGGGCAGCGTCAGCACCGCGGTGACCGCGACGAACACGAGCCCCACCAGGCCGTCCTCGTGCGCCGCGAGCGACGCGAGGGCCACGCACACCACCTGGACCAGGACGATCCCCCAGGCCCGCCACAACGGCCAGAGCTCGGGCCGCCGCGTCGGTCCCCCGGAGAGGGACAGGGTCGCGAACGCGATGGCCTGCACCACCACCGCGGTCAGCGAGACGTCCCGGGCCAGGCCCGCCGGGGCTTCCCATGCCGTCTGGAACGGCTGCAGCAGGAAGATCAGCCAGACGACCCCCATCAGGGGGCCCACGACGCGCATCACGCCGCTGCGCCGGAGCGCTCCCCCCTGGACCACCTGGCTCACGACGGTCAACCTAGTGGCGTCACACGCGCGCGGTGTCGCGCCGGAACCGCCACGCCGCGCCGGCGGCGAAGACCACGCCCCAGACGACGACGTTGACGTACGCCCACACGCTGGGTGCGGATCCCACCAGGGGGCCGCGCGTCAGCTCGGCGAGCCCGTAGGTCGGCATGAAGTGGGCGACCGTGGCGAAGACCCCGCCGTCGAGCGGCATGAACAACCCGCCCGCGAACGCGAGCACCGCCAGCGCCGGACCCAGGATCTGCATGACGTTCTCGCTCGGCAGCAGGTAGCCCATGAACAGCCCGAACGCCGCGAAGACCGAGGAGCCGACCCAGGCGATGAGGACGCAGGCCACCAGGCGCAGCACGCCGAGCTGGGCGCCGGACCACCACCCCACGAGCACCGTCACCGCCATCGACGCCAGCCCGAACACCATTGCGACGATCACCTTGGTGACCACGTAGACGGCGGGGCGCAGCGACGTCAGCCGCAGCTGGCGGCTCCAGCCCTGGGCGCGTTCCACCGAGACGCTCGCGCCACCGCTGGTGGTGGCCAGCAGCGTCCCGTACAGGGCCATCGAGATCATGATGTAGGCGGTGACGTTGCCGTGGCCGGCGCTCTGCGCGCGGTAGGCCGACGCCGTGCCGAACAGGAGGAACAGGCCCGGCGGCATGATGAGCGAGATGATCACCGAGCGTCGGTTGCGCAACAACCGCCTCAGCTCCGTCCGCAGGTAGACCGGCTGGATCAGGCGCGCGCCGGGTCGGGTGCCGGCAGCCGGGCGGGTCGCCGTCAGGGTGGGGGCCGAGATGCTCAACGGGTGCTCCGCATCGTCTCGTCGCCCGCCGCACCGGCGGACGTCAGGGTGAGGAAGGCCTCCTCGAGGCCGAGGGACGTGATCTCCACGTCGCGCGCGCCGGTGGTGCCGAAGATGATGCGGCCCAGCACGTCGGACGCGTGCGTGTGCAGCAGCACCCGCTCGCCGCGCCGCTCGACCAGCTCGACGCCGGGAAGGGCGGCCAGCTCGACGCCGGACGGCGCCCGCCCGTCGAACACCGCCGAGACCACGCGGCCCGAGGCGATCCCCCGGATGTGCGCCGCGGTGCCGTCCGCGACCACGCGCCCGCGGCTGACGAGCACGATGCGGTCGGCGTAGGCGTCGGCCTCCTCCAGGTAGTGGGTGGCGAACACGACGGTCCGGCCCCCGGCGGCGTCTGCCCGGATGGCGTTCCAGAACTCGCGCCGGCCCGAGACGTCCATCCCGGTGGTCGGCTCGTCGAGCAGCAGCACGTCCGGCGCGGGCAGCAGGGCCAGGGCGAACCGGAGCCGTTGCTGCTCGCCACCCGAGCACATCCCCACCACCCGGTTCTCGATGCCGTTCAGGCCGGCGCGCGCCAGCACCTCGGCCACCGGGCGCGGGTGCTCGACGAACGACGCGACGAGCTCGGCGGTCTCCCGCACGGTGAGGTCCCGCAGCAGGCCGCCGGTCTGCAGCACGGCGGCGATCCGGCCGTCGGCGATCGCCTCGTCGGGCGACGTCCCGAGGACGCGCACCGTGCCCTGGTCCGGCCGGGCCAGGCCCAGCAGCATGTCGATCGTCGTCGTCTTCCCGGCGCCGTTGGGGCCCAGGAAGGCGACGACCTCGCCGGGCTGCACGACGAGGTCCAAGCCGTCGACGGCGCGCACGGCCCCGAAGCTCTTGACGAGTCCCCGCAGCTCGACGGCGGGGGACGTGATGTGGTTCATGGGAAGGAGCCTGGCCGGACCTCGCCCACCGCGCCCCCGCCGGCCGTCATCGATGCCGGATGACGAATGTCAGCTGAAGCCTGCCAGTCGGGACGCCCGAGCACTCGACATCTACCTCGTCGACCGCCCAAGACCTTGGCCCCGACTACCCTCGATGGCGATGAGCCGGTTTCTGTACGCGGCGGGCGGTCCCACGACGATCCACGGCCCCAGCGCTGCACCACTATCAGGGACTCCACTGCGGTCGGCAGCTTCGTCGTCATGGTGAACGGCATTGAGTGGCTGTGCCGAGGCGCCTTCCGACTCGGCGGCGGTCAAGCAGTTTCTTCTTCGGAGGTCGTCATCGTGCGCGTCGCAGGGAACACGCCAGACTGGCGGGTCGTCGAGGACCTGGGCATCGGTCTGACAACGGCTCTGTACGCGCGCGACGCACTCGGGCTGCGGGGGAACGATCTGTCGCTGGCCGTTCCCCCGCTTGCCCCGGCGGTGAACGTGACGCCGTCGACAGCAGAGCCCGATCTCACCGAACCATGGAACAGGTGGTTCGCGGCGCTGCTGACAGACGAGAGCGCCGTACCAGCGGACGACGCACTTCGAGCCGCCCTGGAACGCCTCGTCCCCCGAGCCGCGGAGTGGATCGGCACCCAAAAGGCTGTCGTCGTCCAGCGGACGTTCCTGCGGAGCGAAGTTCGACGCATGGTCGGTGAATTGTTCCGTCCGGTCATGGCTCGCGCCGAACTTACTGAAGACATCGAATTCCGAATCGACGTCATCCCTCTAGCCGCCGACTGGTGGACTGTTTCCGGGCGACGGGTCGCGCTAAGCGAATCCGTACGCCGCAATCCACGTCAGCTCGCAGTCGCGCTTGAGCCGCTCCTGCGACCCTTCCGACAGGCGTGACAGCGTGCTCGAGGAGCCCATAAGGCAGCACGCGAGAAGCGTGCAGAGATGGAGCACCGCTCGCGGATCGGCGTACCCGTACACGCGAAGTCGATACTCCTCGGTGGGTGGGTGGAGCGCTGGCTCACGATCTCGCTGCCGGCGTCCCCGGACTCGTTGAGCTACCGCACGCAGATGACGTTCCTCGCCCGCAAGCACATCATTCCGAGCCCAATGGCGGCCCTTCCGTTCCAACAGGTCACGCCAGCGGTCATCGAGGACTTCATCAACACGCTGAGGACCCTCGGCACCGAAGGACACGGGGTGACGAAGACGGGCAAGCCCCCGGCCGACTCGACGATCCGATCCGTCTACATGACGCAACGACGCGCACTCGATGTCGCCGTGCGGGACGGTCAGATCACGGCCAATCCGCTACATGTCGTCAAGGCGCCCAAGGTCGCGCCACGCAGCGTTGAGGTCTACTCACCCGATGAGGTGCAACGCCTGCTCACTGCCCTGCAGCCAAGCTGCTACTTCCCCTACTTCGCCCTCATCTCCACCACGGGTGTGCGGCGTGGCGAAGCGCTCGGGCTGAAGTGGGATGAACCGCAGCGCCGGTGGCGGGGTCGTCCTGCGCCGCACCCTCGTGCGACCCGGGCTGCTGTGCCCGTGCGGCGAGGTACCGCTGCTTCGCCAGAGCGTGCCCGGCCGGGGTCACCTCTGGGCCGGAGTCGGCATGACTGACGAGCGGGCCAGGTCCCAGGGCGCCGGTGTTGCCCACCAGGAGACACGGTCCTCGCTACGCACGCCAACGGGCCTGACGTCACCGCCAGGCCCGGGCACTGTCGCGGATCCGGTGCACACGCCGGTGCCCGGCGCAGCGGCTCGCGGAGCATTGCTCGCAGTGGCTGGCGCTCAAACCGCCTCCCGAGCGAAACCGTCCGGTCGCAACGAACTTTACGGACGTCCGACTAAATGAGAAACGGTGTGATGCAGATCACACTGGAAACGGCCCCGCTCAGGGTCTCAACGAGCGCATCCTGACGATGCCGACGCAACGATGCGCCGCGCGGGCGGCAATTGAGGGGGCTACCGGCGTATGAAATCGAATCTTGCACACCCCGCCATCGCGGGGCTCGTGCTTCTCCTGGCGGGAGGCTGTGCCACGCCGCACGGATACCGCGCCACGGGCATGGCGGCAGGTCAGACTCTAGGTACAACCTCATCCCTTACTTCTCAACCTGAACTCGAACCGCCCCTAGCGGTACCTTCGAGTGCGGCCTCTTCGAAGGGCATTCTCAAGGCGGAGCGGCAAGCAGCGATTGCGCAGCACGCGCGCGCCGCCTCAGCAATCGGGAAGTTCAAGTACATCAAGACTCTCGACGCCGGTGGTAGTCCACTTGACTTGTTCGCCACGGCGCAGTACGAGGCGTCACGAAAGGATCAGCGACTTGACCCAGGGCCTGTGATCATCGTCAACGCAAGCGCGGGCGCACAGGCGCCCAAAGCGCTTGCCGGCTCAGCCGCCGTGGCAGACGCAACCCTCGAATCGAATCTCGGTTCACAGGCATTCACGGCGAAGCTAGAAGGAGACCCCGGCACCTGGGCGGCCTCAATCGAAGCACAGGATGGGTACGTCGAATTTGTGGGAAACAACGTCGGCAACCCAGATGTGCTGAGGG
This sequence comes from Actinomycetes bacterium, assembly GCA_021793675.1. Classification (GTDB taxonomy): domain Bacteria; phylum Actinomycetota; class Actinomycetes; order Actinomycetales; family Cellulomonadaceae; genus Cellulomonas. The sequence goes on from JAJYSG010000016.1 coordinate 40,699, forward strand.
ACTTCGTGGAGGGATACGTCGATGCCGCGCGTCCGTAGTCGCTCATTCGCGGGCCGCGCACGGTGGCGCCTGACTGTAACGGTAGTCTTAGCGTTCCCATGGCGGTGTGCCTGGGTGCGCCGGCGCAAGCCTACAGTTCGGACTACTCCACCTGGAGCTCGGTTCCAACGATATGGCAGGGGTCCAGTGGGGACTTGGTCGGATTATGGCAGGCAATTCTATATTCCGACGGGTTCGCCATCAAGTGCGTTTCTCAGGATTCGCAGCGGGGAATTGCTGGTGCGTTCGGAGCGTATACCACGGCGGCCTCGAAAGCATGGCAGTACGACCGATGCGGGAATGTGATGGTACATTCTGAAACCGCTCTTGGTTCGATCGCTAGTGTGTAGTCTGACCATAGGCTCAGGGTGGACTCGTCGATGCCTGTTGTGTGATGCATCGGCTTCAGTCGGAGCCTCGACCGGAGCACTTGAAGGGGGATTCTGATGATTCACAAGGTGCGGCGAGCGATTACGGTCTCGGCGTTTGCTGCAGTTGCGACGCTCGCGGTTCCCCAGGCCGCGCATGCGGCCATGGTGGAGAAGGACGGTTCGCTGAGTTGCCATTACGGGTACGTTGGGCTGGTGAAGACCGTCACGGAAACGGATGTGGACGGTTGGGCGCCCGGCGGCAACCTGTATTCATGGGACTGGGGCACATGGGACTGGAAGACTCACTACAAGAGTGGCTCGATAAGCGGGTCCTGGCTCGCTGAGAGCTCAGGGATCATGGACATGGTCAGTACTGGCGCCAGCTGCGCGTAGCCCGATGCAGACGGGAATTGTGCGAACGGTTGGTGTCGCGCTCGGCTTGCTCGTGCTGGGCGGATGCACCGGTCCTGCACCGGCGGTGGTACCGACGGCGGCATATGTCGCGCCGGCGTGGATTGCTCGGCAGGTTCAGGCCAATGATGCGCTTTACGCGTATCAGAAGTCGTGCTTGGCCAAAGCTGGTATTGCGGCTACCGCCATCGCGGGTGGCGGGTTCTCGTTCCCGACGGGGACGGCGGGCGGTAAGGAGGCGCTACACGCCTGTACGAAGGAGTTCCTTGGTGCGGGGTATGGTGCGCGGCCCACACCCGAGCAGCTCCGAACGTTGTATCAGCATGCGTTGGACACGCGTGCGTGCCTGATGAATCTGGGATACACGACCGACCCGCCGGTCAGCGAGGAGGCCTACGTGCAGTCTGGCGGGCAATGGTCGGCGTACGGGTCGCTGCAGTTCAAGTCGCAGGCAGGGCCGGCGCGGGACGCCGAGGAGGACGTGCTGCGGCACACGTGTCCCGAACCCGACCTGGCGGGCCTTTGAACTGGCCAGAATAGGGCGGGTCTGCAGAGCCGATCTGACGCAGGGCGAGACCCGGGGACCTCAGCGGTCGCCGCAGAGAGGAGATCTCCGATGTCTCGTCGGTGGAGGTCGAGCGTGTCGTGGGTTGGTGTTGCACTTCTGTGTGGCATCGGGGGTGTGTGGGCGGGGCGCGCCACGTGGCCAAGTCCCTGGGAGTGGTGTAGCGCGTCGGCGTGATCTTCGGGTTGGTCAGGCTGTCAGGGCGAGGGGCTGGTTGGTCACCTCCTGGCCTTCGGCGACGAGCGTCAGTCGGGACTTGGCCAGCACGTCGAGGGCGAAGTAGCGG